>JAYVLO010000031.1:0-53545 GCA_043759455.1 Pseudolysobacter sp. | reverse complement strand
CAGCGACTCCACTCCCTGCTTGGATACTTCAGTCCTGAAGAATTCGAGCTATCCCAAGTCGCTTAGACGGGTGTCCGGGAAATGAGGGCAAGATCACTTTACTACCTATCCTGTTTGGTGCTGCGTGGAAGGTACTCGACGTTCTTGTCGAACGCGCTTGGCAAGCTGATGGTGGCCCGGCCAAGCCTTCAATAGAGTCGAAAGTAAAACATGCATCTGAAACTTGGCAGAAAGAATTGGCACCTGTATTCAACGGTGCGGAAGATCTCGCTGAAAGAGCTGCTCAGGTTTATCGGGGAACAAAAGAACTACGCCATGCTTTAACGCATAGACGTATCAGTGCTGAAACGAACGGTGTACTTTCCGATCCCGAGAAGAGCGCATATCTTAATCGCGAGGAATTGAATGCAATTTGTCAATTTGCGCTAGCGCTGACGTCATGTGTGAAAGACGGTTTCACTTCAAGATCGCGAAGCGGTTTGGCTTGGTGGCTGAACCAATTGCAACGCGTTCATAGCCTTGCCCCAATTCTTGAAGCGCACGCGCCGCGCGCCATCGACATTGTTCAGATAAAAGCATGGCGAGACGGCAGTAAATGGTATGTGGACACTGACCGTGCCCATACGAAGGCTCGCAATACGAACAATGGCTACCCATATGCAGCGCTTCACGTTTTCTCCCCAAACGGTGAATTCGAGAAAGTTGAGACTCCGCTAGAAGATGCGCCCTGCGGAAACAAAATTTTATTCAACCCCGCAGCCACCGCTCCTTGGCCGGATTCGCAGAACTAGTCACTGCACGTAGAATTTTGGAAAATTCTGAGATGCAGCAACCGGGCAACTCAACGTCGCCTGCGAAAAAACAGCCGCAACATCTCGCTCGATTCCTCAGCGCCTACCCCACTCTGCACATCGATACGGTGATTGTGTTTGTCCGAAGTCAGAATATCGAACACACTACCGGCGGCGCCGGTTTTCGGATCGGTAGCGGCGTAGACCACACGTGCGACGCGTGCATGCACCAGCGCCATTGCGCACATCGCACACGGTTCCAGCGTGACGTACAAGGTGGCATCGGGGAATCGGTAGTTCTGTTGGGTTTGACCTGCGGCGCGCAAGGCCTGGATCTCGGCGTGGGCGCTGGCATCGTTCAGCGTGATGCTGCGATTCCAGCCCTCGCCGATCACGGCATTGTCGCGGACCAAGATCGCGCCAACCGGCACTTCGCCTTCGGCTTCGGCATCGCGCGCGAGCGCCAGCGCGCGCTGCATCCATAGCTCGTCGTGAGTCATGGCTTCGTTCGGAATCATTTCACAAGCCGAGGCTGACCGGCCCTACTCCCACTCGATCGTCGCGGGAGGCTTGCCGCTGATGTCATAAACCACGCGAGAAACCCCGCGTAATTCGTTGATTATGCGGCGCGAAACCACGTCGAGAAAGTCATACGGCAAGCGCGCCCAGTGGGCGGTCATGAAGTCGATGGTTTCCACCGCACGCAACGCGATCACCCATTCGTAGGCGCGGCCATCACCGACCACACCGACCGACTTGATCGGCAGGAACACCGCAAACGCCTGGCTAGTGACGTCGTACAGATCGTGCTTGCGCAGCTCGTCGATGAAAATATGATCGGCCTGCGCGAGCAACTCGGCGTATTCGCGTTTGACCTCGCCGAGAATGCGCACGCCCAAGCCGGGACCCGGAAACGGATGGCGATAGACCATGTCGCGCGGCAGGCCGAGTTCGACGCCGATGCGACGCACTTCGTCCTTGAACAGTTCGCGCAGCGGTTCGACGAGCTTGAACTTCATGTGCTCGGGCAAGCCGCCGACGTTGTGATGCGACTTGATCACATGCGCCTTGCCGGTGGCGCTGCCGGCGGATTCGATCACGTCGGGATAAATCGTGCCCTGCGCGAGCCAGCGGATGCCTTCGAGTTTGGCGGCTTCTTCCTCGAAGATATCGATGAACAAGCCGCCGATGATCTTGCGTTTGGCTTCGGGATCCTGCACGCCGGCGAGCGCGGCGAAATAACGATCGGCCGCATTGACGCGGATCACGCGCACGCCCATGTGCTCCGCCATCGTCGCCATCACCTGGTCGCCTTCGCGCCAGCGCAGCAGGCCGGTATCGACGAACACGCACACGAGGCGATCGCCGATCGCGCGCTTGAGCAAGGCCGCGACTACCGATGAGTCGACGCCGCCCGAAAGTCCGAGCAAAACCTGATCGTCGCCGAGTTGCGCGCGCAGCTTTGTGGTCGCGTCTTCGATGATATTGGCTGGCGTCCACAACGTCGCGCAGCCGCAGATGTCGGCGATGAAACGACGCAACACCTCGGCGCCCTGTTTGGTGTGCGTGACTTCGGGATGGAACTGCACGCCGTACCAATGTCGGGTTTCGTCGGCAAACGCGGCGATCGGAATATTGTCGGTCGCCGCGACGATGCTGAAACCGTCCGGCAACGTCGCGACATGATCGCCATGCGACATCCACACATCGAGGCACGGCTTGCCGTCCTTTTTCGCGTCTTCAAGACCGGCCAGCAAACGGTTGTCGCGAGTCACCTGCACCTGCGCATAACCGAATTCGCGTTGATGGCCCGGCTCGACCGTGCCGCCGAGTTGCGCGGCCATCGTCTGCATGCCGTAGCAGATGCCGAGCACCGGCAGGCCTTGCTCGAACACGGTTTGCGGCGCGCGCGGCGAACCGGCTTGCGTGACCGATTCCGGCCCACCCGAAAGAATGATGCCCTTGGCGCCGAAGCGCGCGATATCGGCGGGATCGTGATCCCACGCCCAGATCTCGCAATACACGCCGATTTCGCGAATGCGCCGCGCGATAAGCTGCGTGTATTGCGCGCCGAAATCGAGGATGAGAATTTTGTCGGCGTGGATATTGTTCATGGGCGGAATCAGTTGCCTTTCAGGACGAAGCTGTCGCTAATCACGTATTTCATTTCGATGAATTCGGCCGATGCCGTGCCATCGGCATTCGGATGATCCTGCAGCCAGAAAACCTTGTTTTTACCGAGGTCGAAAATTTCCTGCACGACGGTGGCGCCACTCGCATCCTTGCCTTGCTGACGTAGACCTTTGAAATTCGCTTTCGCGGTTTTCCATTCGAGCGGCGTCGCGGCGGTTGCGGATTTGCCGATGCTGGTGCGCAATGTCGCGGCGAGTACGGCCGCGTTAAATCCGAGATTCAGATCACGGTGCAGCGTGGCTTGCGCGGGATGGCCCTGCACCCTCCACACATCGACCTGTTTGTCGGCCTGATGACTGTAGGCAAACGCCGATGGATATTGAAATACCGCATCGCCCGCGTAGAACTCGGATGGCAAATCGCGGATCGCCAGATTGATCGTCGAACCGCCGATGTGCATCGTGAACGGCTTGTTGGCAGCAGCCTTGTACGTCGTGCCGTCGATCGTCAGCTCGTAATACTTGCCGGTGGATGGCGCATCGGCGGCGAGCGCGATGCACGACATCGCAGCACTCAGCATTACAGCAGCCAGACCCAGCAAACACATTTTTGAATTCATGGCGAAACTCCGTTATTCACGCGATTGGCTTGCCTCACTCAACAACCCGGATCGAACCTGCACCGATCAATCCAGGCGGTAGTTCGGTGCTTCCTTGGTGATCGCGACATCGTGCACGTGGCTCTCGCGCACGCCGGCGCTGGTCACGCGCACGAACTGCGGTTTGCTGCGCAATTCCTCGACCGTGCCGCAGCCGACATAACCCATGCTCGCCCGCAAACCGCCGACGAGCTGATGGATGATGCTGCGCAGCGGCCCGCGATACGGCACGCGGCCTTCAATACCTTCCGGCACGAGTTTGTCGGCGTCGGTTTCGTCCTGGAAATAACGATCCTTCGAGCCTTTCTGCATTGCGCCGAGCGAACCCATGCCGCGATAACTCTTGTACGAACGCCCCTGATACAACTCGACTTCGCCGGGCGCTTCTTCAGTGCCCGCGAACATGCCGCCGATCATCACGCAGTTCGCGCCCGCGACCAATGCTTTCGATATATCACCCGAGTAACGAATGCCGCCATCGGCGATCAGCGAAACGTCGGTATTTTTCAGCGCTTCGGCGACCATCGAGATCGCGGTGATCTGCGGCACGCCGACACCAGCAACGATACGCGTGGTGCAAATCGAACCGGGGCCGACACCCACTTTCACGCCATCCGCGCCGGCATCGGCCAGCGCGCGGGCCGCATCGCCGGTGACGATATTGCCGCCGATCAATTGCACGTTGGGGAAATTCTGTTTGACCCAGCGCACACGATCGAGCACGCCTTGCGAATGGCCGTGTGCGGTATCGACGATGATCACATCGACACCGGCTTCGACCAGTGCCGCAACTCTTTCTTCGGTATCACCGCCGGTGCCGACTGCCGCGCCGACGCGCAGGCGCTCGTGATCGTCCTTGCACGCGTTCGGGTTGTCGCGCGATTTCTGGATGTCCTTGACCGTGATCATGCCGCGCAGCTCGAACTGATCGTTGACCACGAGCACTTTCTCGATGCGATTCCGATGCAGCAGCTCGAGCACTTCGTCTTCGCTGGCGCCTTCCTTGACCGTGATCAGTCGCTCCTTGCGCGTCATGATGTTCTTGACCGGATCGTCCGGGCGCTTTTCGAAACGCAGATCGCGACTCGTGACGATGCCGACCAGTTGCGCGCCTTCGACCACCGGCACGCCGGAAATATTGCGTGCGCGCGTGATTTGCATGACGTCGTGGATCGACGTGTTCGGCGTAACCGTGATCGGATCGCGGATCACACCCGCTTCGAACTTCTTGACCAGACGAACCTGCGCCGCCTGCAGCTCGATCGCCATGTTCTTGTGGATGATGCCGATGCCGCCACATTGCGCCATGGTGATGGCGAGGCGCGCTTCGGTCACGGTATCCATCGCGGCAGAAACCACCGGGATATTCAGCCGGATCTTGCGCGTCAGCTGGGTGGTGAGCGAGACGTCGCGCGGCAGCACGTTGGAGTATGCCGGGACGAGGTAAACGTCGTCGAAGGTAAGAGCTTCGGCCAGGATACGCATGGATGGGACTCCGGGCGGATAAAACCCGATATTATACGTTGCGGAATAGTTTCAAGCCACCGATCTTTGATCGAACGCGCCTGCGCTGCTTCAGCGTTTCGTGCTGCCAAAACTCATCGTCCCAGCTCAAATAGCCAACTGTCCCGCGCATGAAAAAACCTCTCACGGCTGCTGCACGCAAATCCTATCGGTTCGGTGACAAAGGCCCGCTCGCGTTGATTTTGCTGCTGCTGGTACTGATGTTGCTGCGTGCAGTGCTGATTGCGCAACTCACCACGCAGCTTGCGCCGTGCCCAATTTGTCTGGGGCTCACAGCTTTGCAGCAAGATAGCTCGATGCTCGCATTGTTGCTGCTGTTCACCGCCGTGAGCCTGGCGTTTGGCCGCTACTTTTTGCAGTTGCCGTGGCTGTTGCTCGGCATCGTACTTGTGCTGGTTTATGCGATCGATCTGGCGGTGCTGAAGACGTTGACGCAGCGCTTGTATCTGTTCGACGTGCTGAAGTTCGGCAAGGAGTTCGGTGCCATCGTTGATTTCGGCGGTGCGCTGCTCGAATCGACCGTCGTCAGGATCGGGCTGGTCTTGCTGATACCGATTACCGCGATATTGGTTTTTGCTTTGTGTCCGCGGCAACAGCATTTGCGCGCGGCGTCGATATATTTCGCGATGGCGGTCGTGTTCGGCGCGATCGGTTTATGGCAGCCGAAAACGATGCGCTACATCCACAACGAATTGCTGCAAAATCTCATCGTAGCCAACCTCGATCTGGGCGTGGATACGCCATACAGCGCTGCGTTTGCGGCGCAGGTAGCGCGCGATTATGTGCCTCCGACAACCGAATGTGCGGCGGGGCAGAATCGACAGCCCGATATCATCTACGTCGTGGTCGAATCGCTTTCGATGCACCACAGCGCGCTGTTCGGCGGCTTTCGCGATCTCACGCCGAATCTCGATGGCATCGCCACACAATATGCGTACTTCACGAATTTTTTTGCGAACGGATTCACCACCGACGGCGGTTTGATCGCGCTGGTCAACGGTCGTGTACCGGTGCCCGCGATCGGTCGTTACCAGAGCACCGATGCGTTCCGCGGTTATGACAAGGCGGCGGGCGCGTTGCCGGATGTCCTGCATCACGCCGGTTACGCCACGCATTTTTTCACCACCGGCGATCTCGGCTTTCTCGACAAAACCGACTGGCTGAAGTCGCTAGGTTTCGACAGTTACGAAGGCGCAGAGCAACCGTTCTACAACGCTTGGAAACGTCGCCATTTCAATGCGGCGGAAGACAAGGCGTTGTATCAGCGTTTCCTGCAGTGGCTCGATCAGCAACACGGCGGCGCACCATCTTTCTCGATGTTGCTGACGGTCAGTACGCATCCGCCGTTTACCAACCCCGAGGACGAAGCTAGCGATGAGCCTGGCGTTTTCCGTTATGCCGACAAGCAACTCGGCATGTTGTATACGGAACTCAAGCAACGGGGGTTTTTCCAGCACGGCATCCTGCTGATCTCGGGCGATCATCGCAGCATGACGCCGGTATTCCCCGCCGAAATACGCCGCTTCGGCGACAGCGCATTGGCGCGTACGCCGCTGATTCTGGTGAGCGATTTGCCTGGTTTGCCGCACGGTTTTATAGATCGGCCATTTCAGCAATCCGATCTGTTGCCATCACTGGCTGAGCTCATTCAGCCACAGGCCTGCCGTACGTCAGCACAGGGCTGGTTTCTGCGCCAGAATCCGTTACCGGCGGCGTATATCGAACATGCACGCGGCGACAAACGCGATGTCGTCGATATCTATTTTGGCCAGCAAAAGGGCGCTGTGGTTTTGAACGGCGACAATAGTCGCTGGCAGGGCGACAAGCCTGCGGACTGGCAGCAGATCGCACTCGGTATTCACGCTGACCGGATCCAGCGCGGTTCGGATGACGAGAATTTTCTCGACCTCATCATCAACCTGCATCGGCCACCGATATCCCCCAGCGCCGATTCGCAAATACCTAGCGCACCAGCACCAGCGACAACCACGGAAAATAGGTGATGATCAGCACCGCGACCAGCATGATCAGGAAGAACGGCACGCTCGCGCGAATCACCGTGGTCACCGGTTGACGGAAACGCACACTCGCGATAAACAGGTTCATGCCGGCCGGCGGCAGGAAAATACCGAGCTGCAGATTGGCGAGGAAAATAATGCCAAGATGAATCGGATCGACGCCGTAATGCATCGCCACCGGCAGGATCAACGGCACCAGAATGATGATCGCCGGAAAGCCTTCGAGCAGCATGCCGAACACCATGAGGAAAACGTTCAGCAGCAGCAGGAACGTGGTGCGGCTGGTGATGTGATCGCGGATCAGCGCGAACAGTTTTTCGGGGATGTCGGCATCGACCAGGTAATTGGTCAGCGCGAGTGAAAATCCGAGGATGATGAGGATTGCACCGACCAGCAGCATCGCCTCGCGAATCACGCGCGGCAATTGCCGCAGGCTGATTTCGCGGCGGATCACGACGGTGACGATCAGCACGTACAGCGCGGTTGCCGCGGCGGCTTCGGAGGCGGCAAGCCGGCTCGAATAAATGCCCGCGAGTATCACGAATGGCAGCGGGATTTCCCACGCCGCGCCCTTCAGCGCGGCCCACAATTCACCTGGCCCGGTCGCTTGCGCGACCGCTTTCGGCACGCCGCGCATATGCCACACGCTGTATGCCGACAGCAGCACGATCATAAGCAGACACGGCAACGCGCCGGCCTTGAACAAGGCATCGATGCTAACCGGCGGCGTGGTGTGGAATTGCTGCGCAACGACGCCGTAAAGAATCAGTGGCATCGACGGCACCAACAACAGCCCGAGACTGCCGGATGCCGTGAGCAATCCTAGAGAAAAACGCTGGCCATATCGCGCTTGCATCAGTGCCGGATAAAGCACCGCGCCGAGCGCAACGATGGTCACGCCGGTCGCGCCGGTAAACGCCGTGAACAAGGTGCAGGCGCATACCGACACGATTGCCAAACCACCCGGCATCCAGCCGAACAACGCGTTGGTAACGCGCACGAGACGCTGCGGTGCCTGGCTTTCCGCGAGCAGATAACCGGCGAGTGTGAATAGCGGAATGGCGATCAACGCCGGCATTTCCGACAGCCGATAAAATTCGATCGCGACCGCGCTGAGTTGTTCGCCGGATGACTGGAAACCAATCAGGGCCAACGCACCGATCAACGCAAACAGCGGCGCGCCGAACAACGCGAGCAGCACCAATATCGCGCATAAAAACAGGATCACGCCCTGCCCTCGCGCAAATCGTCCGGCACACCGATCAGAGGATGTTCAGGCTCCGGTATGGCGAGCGCACGCAGCACAAAACGCAGCGCCATCAATCCGAACGCGATCGGCATGATGATCTCCAGCGCCCAGTTCGGTACGCCCGCAAATGCGATACCGCCGCTAGAGAATTCGATCCTCACCAGACTGCCGCTGTAATACGACGCGAACGCGCAGATCACCGCAGCGAATCCGAGCGTGAGCACACGTGCGAGCCGCAACGCGATGTCGGAGAGCAGGCGCGAAAGTACATCGAGGCTGATGTGTTTGTCCTCGCGGACCGCCGCCAGCGCGCCGAGCAGCGCGGTCCATAACACGAGCGCACGCAATAGCGGATCGGCCCAGCTGATACTCGTGCCGAACGCATTGCGCAAAACGATTTGCGCGCCGGCCAGCAATACCAGCAGCAGCACCAGCACGGTGATCAGCGCGTTCTCGAAACCATGCAGCCAGGACAAGGCGCGCGCGGCGGTTTGGCTCACTTGCCGGCTCCGCGCGCCTCATCGAGCGCCTTGTGCAACGCTGCCAGCAATTCGGGTGTGAATGCATTTTCGGATACGAGTTGTTTGTTCGCGATGTCGCCGATCAGCTGCCATGATTTCTGCTCGTCGGCGCCGGGCGTGTAGATATCGACGCCCTGTTTTTTCAACGCGGCCATGGCTTCGTCGTTATCGTTGCGGCCGACGCTGTCGATACGCGAAAACGCGGCGTTAAATTCATCGCGTAGGATTTTCTGATCGTCCGCGGAAATCGTATCGAATACTTTCTTGTCCACCACCAACGCCCCGACGATATACGACAACGGCAGGTCGACCACATGCTTGAGCTTGGTGTGCCACTGGAACGCAATCGCACCCGCCGGCGTGTTGCCCACAGTATCGATCAGACCGGTTTGCAGGCTGGTATAGACATCGGCCAGCGGCAGCGAAATCGGCGCAACGCCAGCGGCCCTGAACGCCACTTCGGCGATGTGATCGCCCTGCGGCACCCAGACCTTGGCGGCTTTCAGATCTTCCTTGGTCTTGATATCGCGCGTGCTCATCAAATACGCAAACCCGCCGCCACTGATACCGAGCGCGACAAAGCCGTTCTTCTCGACACTGGCCTTGAGCAGCGGATCGATCTTGCTGCGGACAGCATCCACTTCCTGCAGGTTACGAAATAGAAACGGCAAGCCGAGAATGGCCGCATTGCCATCGATCAGGCTGAGCTGGCCGCCGGTGAACGCGCCGCCCTGCAACTGTCCGATCTTGATCTTGCGCACCACGGTGGCGTCGTCCCCCATCACGCCGCCGGGATAATATTTGACTTCGACGCGACCGTCGGTTTGTTTCTTTACGGCCTCGGCGCCAGCGCGCATTTCGCGCATCCAGGCGGTGCCTTCCGGCGCGACCGTGGCGATCTTGATCGTCGTGGCTTGCGCCGCGATCACAGTCAGGCTCAGCACGAATGTCATCAATAGTTTTTTCATCACATCACCTTGCGTATTCAATACAAATTTCTGGAAGAAAACGACAGACGTTTTCGGCGCCAGCGCTAAAAATAATCTTTCCCGGATTCGAGCAGTTGTTTTGCCCGGCGCTGTGCGAGCACATTGACCAAGGTCAGATGCGGCGCATGCGGATCGGCCGCGATCGCATCATTCAACAGCTTGTCGTGCAGTTCCTTGTCGAATACCAGACGCGCGTAATGTTCGGCATAAAGCACTCGCACCATCTGGTTTTTCTCGGCGGAAAGTTCGAGCGATTTCTCGAAATATTTCTTGCCGTCTTGCGGTTTTCCGCCGAGCGAGGCCGGGCGAATCGAGTTCAACACACCGAGATACAAATACGCAGCACCGTTTTCGTAATGATCGTCCAGCGCGACGATGCGTTCGAGGATCGCCTGCACTTTTGGAATATCGGCGATGGCATTCCAGTTGGCAGAATCGACCTGAATTTTTCCAGCCCAGGCGGAGGCAAAGCCATACAACAACGGTACCGATTTCACCCCCTGCTGGTTGAGTTCTGCCTGAAAATTTTCGAACGACGCATCAAGCTGGGCACAGAAGGTTTTTTCGCGCAGACATACCGCACGACGCGTGTAGCTGTAAGCACGTGCGGCGAGACGTTTGCTGCGCTCGGGATCTTCGACAAAACCACCGGTGTACGCACCGTAAAGTTTGGCACCTGCGAGCAACAAATCGGCATTGTCGGGATCGCCCGCGATCAGGCCATCAATCAGCAAAAGATACGCCGGAACGCCATCCTTGACCGTGCCCGGATCGTCCTGATCGAGGATGGCTCCGCTGAGGTTATTCGCAAACTGGTTGGTCGCGCGACTCATCACGCTGGCGCAATCGCTCAGCAATAAAACGAGTGCGGCGACGAGCACAACGCGACTGAATCTTGGCATTTGCATAAACAGTTGTCCGGCAGTGGCGATCGCGAGTGCTGGCATCCTAGCGCATGCAGATGTCGATACTCTGCATGCAAAAATAGCCGATTAGTCACGGTTCAGTCGAAGAATTGCTCGGCGGCTTCGAGCGTGTTGTCGATCAGCGTTGCAACCGTCATCGGCCCTACCCCGCCTGGCACCGGCGTGATCCACGATGCGCGTTCGGCCGCAGCGGCAAATTCCACATCGCCTGCGAAAGTGTTGTCCGGCAGACGACTCAAGCCGATATCGATCACCACGGCGCCGGGCTTGATCCATTCGCCCTTGATCATGCCGGGCTTGCCGACCGCAACCACGACGATATCACCCTGGCGCACGAATGCCGGCAAGTCTTGCGTAAACTTGTGACAACACGTCGTGGTGGCGCCGGCCAGCAGCAACTCGAACGCTAGCGGTCGGCCGACATGATTGGATACGCCGACCACCACAGCGTGGCGTCCGCGCACGGCGCGATCGGTGTGCGCGAGCAAGGTCATTACGCCTTTCGGTGTACACGGACGCAGACCACGCTGGCGCAACGCGAGCCGGCCGATGTTCTCCGCACGAAAACCGTCCACATCCTTGCGCGGGTCGATACGATTGATAAGCGCTGTCGCGTCCACGCCCAGCGGAAGCGGCAATTGCACGAGAATGCCATGCACGCTGGCATCGGTATTAAGTTGGTCGATCAGCGCGGCGAGTTCGGCTTCGCTGGTGGTCGACGGCAAATCGAAATCGCGCGAATGAAACCCGACGCTGGCGCATGCGCGGCGCTTGTTGCGCACGTAAACATTCGATGCCGGATCGTCGCCGACCAGGATCACCGCCAGTCCGGGCGCGGTTTTTCCGTCAGCGATACGCTGCTTTACGCGCGCGGCGATGCGTTGCAAAAGCTCATCGGCGATGCGTCGCCCATCAAGGATATTGGCAGTCATGCTGGAACCGGATCGGAGTGACCCTTAATTATCCACTGTCGGCGCCCCCGCCTCAAATCGCATCGGCGTAAACTTTGCCGACACAGGAGACAATCATGAATACGACCGAGCTCGAAGCCGCAGCATTTCGCCGTTTGCTGCAGCATCTGAATACACGTACCGACGTCCAGAACATCGATCTGATGATACTCGCCGATTTCTGCCGCAATTGCCTAGCCGAATGGTATCGCGATGCCGCGATGGTGCAAGGTATCGAACTCAGCAAGGACGCCGCGCGCGAAAAAATCTACGGTATGCCGTTTGCCGAATGGAAAGCCAAATACCAGAGCGAGGCAACACCTGAGCAATTATCCGCGTACGCAGAACGCCAGAAAAAGCACGATTGAGCGAGCGTCGTTTGCCGCGATACGCGCAGGATTTCAGTCGGCTCGGCAAATTTTTGCGATGTCTTCGTAGCCGCCGAAAGGCGCGTCGGTACCGCAGCCCGGACATTGCGCATCACGCGGCAAACGCAGTTCGCGAAAACTCGCCGCGAGTGCATCGAAGCACAATAGCCGTCCGACCAAAGGCGCGCCGATGCCAAGCAACAGCTTGATCGCCTCGCTGGCCTGCAACAGGCCGATAATGCCGGGCAATACACCGAGCACACCGGCCTCGGAACAATTCGGCGCATCTGCCGCGCTGGGCGGCTCGGGAAAAAGGCAGCGATAACACGGCGAATCGACGCGGCGTGAATCGAACACGCTGACCTGCCCCGTGAAACGGTGAACCGCGCCATATACCAGCGGCAACTTCAGTTGCAGGCACGCCGCATTCAGCAGGTAACGCGTGGAAAAATTATCCGCGCCATCGATCACTACGGCCGCATCACGCAAGAGTGCTTCGACATTGCCGGCGTGCAGCCGCTCGTTGCGTAGATCCGACTGCACGCGTGGATTCAGTGCATGCAGCGCGATGCCAGCGGATTCAACTTTTGCGATGCCCACGCGCGCATCCGTATGCAAGACCTGCCGTTGCAGATTGCTGCGTTCGACGCGATCGTCATCAATGATCACGAGCGTACCGATACCGGCCGCGGCGAGGTACAACGCGGCCGGTGAACCCAGCCCGCCCGCGCCAACCAGGACGACCCGTGACTGCTGCAACGTCAGCTGACCGGCGACGCCGATTTCCGGCAACAGCAAATGCCGCGAATAACGATCCACCGCATCGGCATCGAGCGCACCGTGTTGCACCGGCAAACCCTCGGCAGACCAGCGCGTGATGCCACCAGCGATCGACAGCACATTGGTATAGCCAAGTTCACGCAAGGTCTGCGCCGCGATCAAGGAGCGTTTGCCGGAGCCGCACAATATGAGAATTTCTCGATCGTATTGCGCTGTATGACTGGCAATTTGCTCCGCTAACAACGCCCGTGGGATGCCGATCGCATCGGCGATCGTATCGGCGGCACGCTCGTCATCCTCGCGCACATCCACGATCAGCGCGCCTTGATGCTGGCGTTGCAGCGCGACGCTCGGCGCGATTTCGTGGTTATTGGAATCGCTCATCTCATCGGTATCAGCAATCGAACTCATCACTTTCATCAAGAATCATGCGAAACCGGGGAGCGGCAGAAATTCGACCACGCTGCCCTGCGCAAGCTCGTGTTTTTCTTCCGGCACAATCAGCAAAACGTCGGCGTCGCTAACGCCACGAAGCATGCCGGAACCCTGCTTCGCGAATGGTGTGACCCATAGCGTACCGTTTTCGTCACAGGTCAATGTTGCACGCAGAAACTCGCTACGCGAATGGCGCTTTTGAATCGCAGACGGCAGCCGCGCACGCCATGTTTTTCGCGCGGATGTGTTGATACCAAGCATCGTGTCGAGCGCCGGCCGTACCAGACTCAGAAAGGTGGCAATGCCCGAAACCGGATTGCCTGGCAGCGAAAAAACCAGCGCCTCGCCGATGCTGCCGAACAAGAACGGCATGCCGGGTTTGATGCGTACTTTCCACAGATGAATCCGGCCGATTTCCGCGAGCAGGCCGGGCAGATAATCTGCCTCACCCGCTGATACGCCGCCGCTACTGAGCACGATATCCGCATCGCGTGCAGCCTGCTGCAGCGCTATGCGCAGCAGCGCCGGATCATCGCGCAGATGCTGATGCCGAACCAGATCGACACCGCAGGTTTGCAGCAGAGCGCCGAGGCTGAAACGATTGCTGTCATGGATCTGGCCAAAACCCAGCGGCATGCCGGCCGGTACCAGTTCGTCACCTGTCGTCAGCAGTACGGCGCGGATACGACGTGTCACAACAACATCGCCGTAACCGAACGACGCCAGCATGCCGAGTTGCGCCGCCGCGAGCAGCATGCCAGCGCGCAGTGCGAGGTCGCCAGCGCGATAATCTTCGCCAGCGGGCCGCGTATTCGCACCGGGTTTTTCTTCGACACCTATCCAGATGCGGTTGCCACCGAGACGCACATTTTCCTTGATCACAACAGTGTCTGCACCATGCGGTAGCGGCGCACCGGTGGTGATACGCACGCACTCGCCGGCACCCACCGGCGGCGCACTATTTCCGCCTGCGAATATTTGACCGACCAGTTGAAACGCTTGCTCAGCAAGCTGCGATAAATCGACACCGCGCAAGGCGAAACCATCCATCGCCGAATTGGCAAAGCCAGGCACATCGAACGGCGCGTACACATCCGCAGCCAAGACGCGATGCAGCGCCGATTCCAGTGCAACGATTTCTGTGGGTAATCTGTGCTCAGCGGCGACTGCAATGATCAACGCGCGCGCTTGCAGCAGACTCACGCCGGTTGCATAGGCGGTTTGTTCAACGCTCATGCCGGTTAGCCTCGAAGTCCAGAAAGTCCTGCGGAGTATTCAGATTGACGAATGCATGCGTCTGGTCGGAAAAGTCGACCGCGATGGCGTTGCTGCTTTCCTGCCAGCGCCAGACGCCGTCATTTTGCGCCAACGCAGTCTGCGCGGACAGATTCAAATCACGACGATATAGCGCGAACAATGGCTGTTGCCGTTGGCCATCATGCACGAACGCCGCAGCAGAACTGGAATTTATGCAGGCTTGATATAAACGCTGGGCAAGATCATCCGGCGGCGTTGCACAATCGACCGGCACGGTGAGCAACCAGTCATCTTTCAATGTTTGGTAAGCACTGACGATTCCGGCCATCGGGCCATGAAAATCCGCGGTGGCGTCGCGCACTACTGCGGCATAAGCCGTGTAGATACCGACATTGCGATTGGCACAAATCACAGTGGTTCGGACTTGCGCCGATATACGATCGCAGACCCAAGCTATCAGCGGTTTGCCACGCAGAAGTTGCAAACCCTTGTCGCGACCACCGAGGCGTTGTGCGGCGCCACCAGCCAGAATTGCCGCAGTAATCGATACAGAATTCATATCGGCGTTGCGCTCGTTATCGTCGCCGATTTATTTACCGCGCACGTGCCGCACCAGACGCTTGCGCTTTTTCAGCTGGCGTTCGTTGAGTTTGTTGTGGCGGCCTTCATACGGATTTTCGCCATCACGAAATTCGATGCGCACCGGCGTGCCGACCAGCTTGAATTGCTTGCGGAAATAGTTTTCGAGATAACGTCGATACGAGTCGGCGATATGTTTTGTGCGCGAGCCGTGAATCATGATGGTCGGCGGATTGTGGCCGGCTGGATGCGCGTAACGCAGCTTTGGCGCATGCCCGCGGACCAGCGGCGGTTGATGGCCTTCGTAGGCCTTGATCAGCGCGCGCGTGAGCTCGGAAGACGTCAAAATGCGGATCGCCGACGCATGCGCCTGATTGATCGACTTCATCAGTTCGGCGATGCCCGAACCATGCAGCGCCGAGATGAAAAGTGGCGTGGCAAAATTCACGAAATCGAGTTTGCGATCGAGCGCCTTGCGACATTGATCGCGCTCGTAAACGCTCAAGCCATCCCATTTGTTCACGGCGATGACCAGTGCGCGACCCGAATCGAGCACATGGCCAATCAGCGTGGCATCCTGTTCCGACACGCCTTCGTGCGCGTCCAGGATCAGTACCGCCACATGCGCCGCGACGATCGATTGCAGCGACTTGATCACGCTGAATTTCTCGACAGTTTCTTCGATACGTGCGCGGCGACGTACGCCCGCGGTATCGATCAACGTGTAATGTTTGCCATCGCGCTCGAGCTTGACCTTTATCGCATCGCGCGTGGTACCGGCGATGTTGGAGACGATCTGGCGCTCTTCGCCGAGCAGACGATTAACGAGGGTCGACTTGCCGACGTTCGGGCGGCCGATGATCGCGACACGAATACTGTCATCGCCGACTGCGGCTTCGAGATCGTCCTCGACGACGGGTGGCAGTCGCTGCTGAATCGCCGAAACCAATTGCAGAATGCCGCGGTTTTGCGCCGCCGCGATAAAATGCGTCGCACCGACGCCGAGCGCGGAAAATTCAGCGATCGCGACATTTTCATCGATACCATCGATCTTGTTGACCAGCAGCAGCATCGGTTTGTCGAGCCGGCGCAACATGTTCAATACATCGCGATCAAACGCGAGCAATCCGGCTTGTGCATCGACCAGGAACAACACCAGATCGGCCTCGCCGATGGCGAGTTCGGCCTGGCGCGCGGTCAGACCTTCGATGCCCTCGTCCTCGCCGGTCAGACCGCCGGTATCGATGGTGACGAAATGGCGTTCGCCAAGTTGGCACAGGCCGTAATGGCGATCTCGGGTGAGGCCGGGAATATCCGCGACCAACGCTTCACGCGTACGCGTGAGCGCATTGAACAATGTGGACTTGCCGACGTTAGGACGTCCGACCAGGGCAACGACGGGCAACATAATTAACTATCCAAAACGCGCGCCGGCCGCCGCGCGGAGTGGCCGGATATTGAGAAAACCTGTACGCAACTGAACACATGTTCGCACAATGAACCAGTACAGGCGCGCGGCACCGGCACTGGCAGGATCGTACTGTGCAGCAAGACTATTGAGCTTGATCTCGAATAGCTACTCAGTGACAAGGAATACGAGAATTATTTGGCGATGCGATAGGCGCCAAGTTCGCCATTGCTGGCTTGTACATATACGGTGTTGCCGACGACCAGCGGCACGGAGTCAATCGGCTTTTTGGTCAGGCGCACTCGCGCGGCAAGTTTGCCGTCGTTCAAATTGAGCCAGTGCACATAACCCTCGATATCGCCGACGACGATGTAGTCTCCCTGCACGGCCGGGGCGCTGAGCCAGCGATAACCGAGTACATCCTGTTTCCACAAGGACGCGCCGCTGTTGCGATCCAGCGACCAGATGTTTGAGTCGACATCGTTGGCGAACACCGCCGCGGGCGAAATAGCCACACCACTGTAGCTGGAGAGATCGTGCGCCCACAGCGGGCGACCATTATTACCGGCAAGTGCTGTTACCTGGCCGCGATAACCGACGGCATAGACGACGCCGGCATCGGCTTGCACAATTCCGTCGACATCTTGCAGACGCTCGATTTCGGTGCGCCCCTCGCCCGTCGAGATGACCTGTTCCCAGGCTTCAACACCGTCAGTCAAACGCAGCGCTACAACCTTGCCATTGTCACCAGCGGTAATAACCAGACCGTCGCGGATCAAAGGCGCACTGTTGCCGCGCAGACTCAGCAGAGGAACATTGTTTCGATCAAAAACCCACTTGCGCTCGCCCTTTGCAGCGTCGAAACCGTATACGTGACCGTCGTAGGCGCGCACTACCACCATACCGCCATCAATAGCCGGGGCCGAGATCAGCTCGGACGACACTTCGGCGTGCCAGCGCTCGCTGCCGTCGGCGGGATTCAGGCCGAACAACATGCCGTCCAGAGTGCCTACGACGAGCAGACCGTCGCCAATACTCGGGCCGGCAGAATAGGCCAGCTTTTTGTCTTTCTTTTCCCAGAGCGTATGCCCGTTTTCCGCGTCCAATGCTTCGAGCACGCCGTTGGTACTGATGGCATAAAGTTTACCGTCGGCGTAAGCCGGAGTGAGATGCACACCGGTTTTCTTCGCGCCCTTGCCAACGCCGGTAGTCCAGAGTTTTTCAACCGTAACGGTAGGTGCAAACTCAGTGAGCGCCTTCGGTGGTTGGATGTTGTCCTTGCTCAAGCCCTTGAACGCGTTTTTGATCGCGGTACAGCCGCCGAGCAATGTCACCATGACTAGAAAAATCAGTGCGCGTTTCATCAGCCCTGTTTCTCCGCTTTCCCGCCCAGATTGGCGAGTTTCATTTCGACCACGTTACGATGCGGCGTCCCGGCATCAACACCATTCAGCGCTTCGGCATACGCAGTGCGGGCTTCATCTTTATGGCCCAGACCGACCTGGGCGTCACCGCGCAATTCGTTCACAAGCGCGCCGTAGGTGGTTTTCGACAAACCATCGAGCAACGTGAGCGCATCCTGATATTTGCCGGTGGAAATCTGCAAACGGGCCAGACGCGTGCCGACCAGGTCCTTCAGTTCGGTGGGCGCATGTTGATACGCCCAATCCATATTCTTGTACGCTGCATCCTTGTCTTTGTCGGCAGTGCTCAACGACACGCCGACCTGTTGCATCGCCGCGAGTGCGGCATATGAGGTATCGGAATAATCATCACGCAGTTTTTGCGCCGCTTGATTGACCACGTCGTAATTTTTCTTTTCCAGCGCGTCGGTCAGCGCCATGTAATGCGTGGCTGCTTCGAGCTGATGCATGGCGCGATGGGTTTTCCATTGCTGCCAGCCAAAAATCAGCAAGAGCCCCAGTCCTACACCAATCACTATCGACAAGGCATTCTCGCGCAGCCATTTCTGCACCAGCTCGCCCTGTTCGTGTTCGTCCATTACCTCAAAAGCCATCGTTGTTCACCTGGTTTGAATCGAAAAGCTGCGCGGCGAATGCCACGCGCGGCGGCGATGCCCGAGGGGCGATCGCTTGGGACACTAAGATTAGCAGGAAAGCGCAATTATATGCTTGCCTGCGCGATAGCCATTCAGGAATCGCTATGGGAACCCTTGTCGCTCTCGGAGAACAGCTTGAGGCGGGCGACATTCGAACGTCGATACGGTGCCAGATCCATGGCATGACCGTCCACTTCGAGGGTCGCTCCATTGCTGTTACCGATACGAATATCCAGCGCGCCATCGCTGTAATACTCATGTTGCGTTCCGGCCGGTAGCAGGCCGTAGTCGAGTCGCTTGCCCTCGGCACCAAGAATTTCCACCCAGCTTTCTTCGGTCAGGCTCAAGCGCACATGATGAGCACCTGATTCCTTGGCAATTACAACCCCCGGGGTGACTGGCGATGCGGTCTGCACCGGATTCAACACCGGCGTAAACGACGCGATCAATGGTGCATCCACGTTGGTCATATTCAATGCTGGTGTTGTGCCGCCTGATAGTGCAAGCGGGTTTGCGCCGCTGGTCGCGGACTGCTCGCCCGGCAATAACGTTGCTGGCGTATTGTTGTCGGCCAGCGTAGGCGATGCCGAATTTTCCGCGGGAGTATCCAGTGGCGCGATCCGTACCAGAGTTTGCTCCAGGCCACCGTGGGTCGTAAGCCACACTGCAGGCACGACGATCAATCCGGTGAGGATCAGATAAATGGTCGGCACCGAATAACGGTTATACAAATAACGTGGGTGCGAAATCGCGCCGGTGGTGATGAGTGGCGGTTCCGCTTGCGCTGGCTCGATCAGTGTTTCGAGTAGGCTTGTCGGCAAAGCCAGCAGACGCAGATAACTCATCATGTAGCCGCGCAGATAAATGCCGTTGCCGATGCGCGCGTAGTTCCCAGATTCCAGCGCTTGCACCACAGTACTAGGAAGATGCAGCCGCGCCGCGGCTTCAGTCACGCTCCATGCACGTGTTTCGCGTGCGGCTCGCAGGCGTTGCCCGAGATCCGGCGCATATGGGTGAATCGCGCTTGTGGTCGCAGGTTCTGATGCAGCGCTTGCTACTGTGTCATTAGACGGGTTGGACTGAGCCAATTCAGCAGCAACAACGACCTCAGTTGCGGATGCATCAACAGGATGGCATTCGACAGGCGGGTTCATGGTTTGACTATCCACCGCTAACGGCAGATCAAGTTGAATTTCATCGCTTGCCGGCAGCAGGACAATGGGCGGAGGAACCGCATTTTCGAATTCTGGCGTTGGATTCATGATGAAGGATGGCTAATTTCCGGCGTGTGTGCCTGCTCGGAGTCTGGAAATTCGTCACGCAGACGTTTGGCATATTCCTGCGCGGATTGGGTATTACCTAATTTCGATTCGATATTGCGCCCAAGCAATAATGCATCCGGCCCGCTTTGCTGCAGGCTTTCAAAGCGCTGCATAAAGGCGCGCGCATGGAAATAATCGGCCTTGTCGTACTGGATCTGCGCTAGACCAAAAAGCGATTCGCTGCTTTGCGGATTCAATTCCAGAGCCTTGCGAAAATCAGCCTCGGCGACATCGTGCTTGCCCGCCTTGGACATGCAGATCCCGGCATTGGTGTAGGCGAGTGCGGGGGTCTTGTAGAACGGATCGGCGATCGCGCGTTGAAAATATTGTTCGGCCTGATCGTATTTCGCCGCCTTGCACAGAAACACACCGTAATTGTGGCTGGCGCCGCCGGATTTTGGTGTCAATTCCGTGGCGCGTCGATAGTGACTCTCGGCCTCGGCCGTGTTGCCGATACGCTCGTACAAAACCGCAATCACGGTGTGTGCATCAGCGTAATTGGGATCGTACTTCAGCGCCTTCAACAATTTTTCCATCGCCACATCAAGCTTGCCTTGCTGCATGTAACGCTGGCCGAGATCGGTGTTGTCCTTGGCAGCTTCATGCATGTCGGAGTTCTTGACGTGTCCGCCAGTGCTCGCGTCACAGCCGGCCAGCAGCACACACAGCCCCAACGCAATTGAGCTTATGACATGGCGACTATGGCGTGACATGCACTACCGCTTCGATGCGACGACGGAAATCCGCCTGGCGACGCGTGCGATCCATCACCTTGCCGACGAGTTGACCACAGGCAGCGTCGATGTCATCGCCACGCGTGCGGCGCACGGTCGCGATCAGACCGCCATCCATGACGATTTTCTGGAACGTGGCAATGACCATCGGCTCCGAGCGTTCGTACTGGGTTCCGGGAAAGGGATTGAACGGAATCAGATTCAACTTGGATGGCACCCGACGCAGAAGCTTGACCAGCGCGCGCGCCTGCTCGGGTTTATCGTTGATACCCTTCATCAAGGTGTATTCGAACGTGATCTGGGTCTTGGCCTTGCGTGCGGCATAACGCTGGCACGCCGCCATGAGCTCGGCGATGGGGTATTTCTTGTTCAGCGGCACGAGTTGAGTGCGCAGCTCGTCATCCGGTGCGTGCAGCGATACCGCCAATGCGACATCGCTCTCTGCATTCAGGCGATCGATCATCGGCACCAAGCCTGCGGTCGAAAGCGTCACGCGCCGACTGGCTAGCCCAAACCCATAATCGTCACGCATCAGGCTCATGGCCGGCACGACGTTGTCGAAATTCAGTAGCGGCTCGCCCATGCCCATCATCACCACATTAGTGATACGACGCGCACCGCGATGTTTGCTACCGAGTGAATTTGCGGCGATCCAGACCTGACCGATCACTTCTGCGGTAGTCAGATCGCGGTTGAACCCTTGTGTTCCGGTCGAACAAAAACTGCAGTTCAAACCACAGCCGATTTGCGATGAAACACACAAAGTGCCACGGTTTGCTTCCGGAATGAACACGGTCTCCACCGCATTGCCGCCTTCCAATTCCAGCACCCATTTACAGGTGCCATCGCTGGATTGTTGTTCATGCAGAATTTTCGGCAGGCGTAGTTCGGCGTGGGTGTTGAGCTTGTCGCGCAAGCCCTTGCCGAGATCGGTCATCTGCTCGAAGTTTATGCCTTGCTGGTGATACATCCATTTCATCACCTGCTGGGCGCGAAATTTCTTCTCGTCAAGGCCAATGAAAAACGCCTCCAGCCCGGCTCGATCGAGATCGAACAGATTGGTCACGGGCTGGATGGCGGTGGTCACGGTTATATCCTGCCGGGCGTCAAGCGCGCGAGTTGACTTCGATCGCGGAAAAGAAATACGCGATCTCGTTCTTGGCGGTATCAACGGCATCCGAACCATGCACTGCATTGGCATCGATGCTGTCGGCGAAGTCCGCACGAATGGTGCCGGCGGCAGCTTCTTTCGGATTGGTTGCACCCATCAGGTCACGGTGCTTGAGCACGGCGTTCTCGCCTTCGAGGGCCTGAATCATTACCGGGCCGGAAATCATGAATTCGACGAGCGCCTTGAAAAACGGGCGAGCGCTGTGCACCGCGTAAAAGCCTTCCGCTTCGGCACGCGAAAGTTGCTTCATCTTGGCGGCGACGATCTTCAGTCCAGCGGCCTCGAAACGAGCATAAATCTGACCGATGACGTTCTTGGCAACGGCATCGGGTTTGATGATGGATAAAGTGCGCTCCAGCGCCATGGGAACTCCGGATGTGTAGATGATGTGATCGAAATGTGAGGGCAGTGGCGCCGCTATTGCAAAAAAATTGTAAAACTTGCTGCGATAGCGAGGGCTTAGCATAGATACCCGCCGTGGATTCTAATTCATTTCGACAAAATTATTAAGCACTGATTTCAATTATTTACCGATTTTGCGCGGGTTTGACCTGCGCAGTGCCAGCTCTTATGCTTCAAACGTTCGTTTGATACGCTCCTTAAACCGATTCCTGGCGTGCCGAGCGCTAGGCGGCGAAGATGCGCTGCCGCACAATGCGCGACTGTCCGATATCCCCCGATCCAGGAATTCCGACGTGAATAGCATGCAATTCTCGACCAAGGAACGCATTCTCGGCGCCGCAGAAATGCTCTTTGCGCAGCATGGTTTTGCAGGCGCTTCATTGCGCCAGGTAACCTCTGCCGCGAACGTCAATCTGGCTGCTGTCAACTATCATTTCGGCTCGAAGGAAAACCTCATCAACGAAGTTTTCCGGCGGCGACTCGACGAACTGAATGCGCAGCGATTGCGCACTTTGCGAGCCGCCCAGGAAGATGCAAATCCACGCCTCGAAGACATTCTCGCCGCTTTCATCAAGCCCGCATTGGCGCTGTCGCTCGATCGCAACGGCGGCGGTGCTTTTGTCCGGGTTCTTGCCCGCGCTTATGCCGAGCACAACGAAAGCCTGCGCAAATTCCTGTCGGATAATTATGGGCATGTCCTGAAGGAATTTGCCGCGGCGTTTGCAGCGTTGCTGCCGACGCTGGACAAGCAGGAATTGTATTGGCGACTTGATATCGTCAGCGGCGCGTTGACTTATGCGATGGCGGATTTCGGTGTCATCAAACGTCGTGGCGCGGTTTCCGAACAAGCGCATTGCGAACTCGCCACCGAGCATCTGATCAAATTCGCATCGGCCGGTCTGCGCGAACGTTAGACCCGCACCTTTTATTCAACAACTCCTTCCCACGCAATCCGAGGAACGCATGAGCACACACCCCCTCCGCATACGCAAGGCCGCTGTTCTCGGGGCCGGCGTGATGGGCGCACAAATCGCCGCGCACCTGATTAACGCCGATGTCGAAACTCTGCTGTTTGATCTGCCCGCCAAAGACGGCGATCCGAACGGCATCGTGCTCAAGGCAATTCAGAATCTGAGCAAGCTGAGTCCCGCGCCGCTGGCAGACAGATCGCGCGCCGCGAGCATTATTCCGGCCAATTACGATCAACATCTCGCGCTGCTCGGCGAGTGCGATCTGGTCATCGAAGCGATCGCCGAACGCATTGACTGGAAACGCGACCTTTATGCCAAGATTTCACCGCACCTGAAAAAGGACTCGATCCTCGCCAGCAATACTTCGGGCCTCAGCATCAACGCGCTGGCCGACGTATTGCCAGAGCATCTGCACGAGCATTTCTGCGGCGTACATTTTTTCAATCCGCCGCGCTACATGCATCTTGCGGAACTGATCCCGTGCGCGAAAACGCTGCCGGAAGTCGTCAGCGGACTTGAAGCATTTTTGACCACGACGCTTGGCAAGGGTGTGGTGATCGCGAAAGACACGCCGAATTTCATCGGCAACCGCATCGGCGTGTTTTCGATGTTGTCGGCGATGTATCACACGCAGGCGCTCGGACTCGGCTTCGATGTCGTCGACGCCCTGACCGGCCCGGCGATCGGGCGTCCGAAAAGTGCCACGTATCGCACTGCCGACGTCGTTGGCCTGGATACGATGGAACATGTGATCAAGACCATGGATGACACCTTGCCCGACGATCCGTGGCATCAATTTTTCAAGGCGCCGGAGTGGCTGGCCGCCTTGGTCGCGCAAGGTGCACTTGGACAGAAAACCGGCGCGGGGTTTTATCGCAAGGTCGACCGCGATATTCTGGTACTCGATCCGGCCAAGCGCGATTACATCAAGGAAACCGGCACGGTCAGCGAAGAAGTCGCCGCAATCCTGAAGATAAAGGCTGCGCCCGAACGTCTCGCGAAACTGCGCGCCAGCGCAGACCCGCAAGCGCAATTCTTGTGGGCCTCATTGCGCGATCTATTTCATTACACCGCTTACCATCTTGCCGCGATTGCCGACAACGCGCGTGATGTCGATTTTGCAATCCGCTGGGGATACGGCTGGAAACAAGGTCCATTCGAACTGTGGCAGGACGCCGGATGGAAACAGGTTGCGAGCTGGATCAACGAGGATATTGCCGCTGGCAAGGCGATGAGCAATGCGCCATTGCCAGACTGGGTACTTGATGGTCGCGACGGTGTGCATGAAGCGCGCGGCTCGTTCGCGCCGAGTATTGGTGGGCTGCGTCCGCGCTCAGAAAATCCGGTCTACAAACGCCAGTATTTTCCGGACCGCATTCTCGGTGAAACGCCGAACCCCGGCACAACGATTTTCGAGACGGATGCGGTGCGTTTCTGGCATCTCGACGAGGACATCGGCATCCTGAGTTTCAAGACCAAGATGAATACGATCAGCCCCACCGTGCTCGATGGTATCCAGCAGGCGATTACGCATGCCGAGCAAAATCTCGCCGCGATGGTGATCTGGCAATTCGGCGAACCGTTCTCGGCCGGCGCTGATCTGGGCGCGGCAAGCGCATCGCTGGCGGCGGGCAAGATCGACGAATTCGAGCAAGGCGTGAATCTGTTCCAGCAGACCAGCATGCGCATCAAGCATGCGCTGGTGCCGGTGGTGTCGGCCGTTCGTGGCATGGCGTTCGGCGGCGGTTGCGAATTTCAGATGCACAGCGCGAAGACGGTGGCCGCGCTCGAGAGTTATATCGGCCTCGTCGAGGCCGGAGTCGGTCTGTTGCCGGCAGGTGGCGGACTCAAAGAGCTTGCGTTACGCGCCGCGCAGAATGCAGTCGGCGGTGACGTTTTCGGCGTGCTGAAAAGCGCATTCGAGACGATTGCCATGGGCAAGGTTTCCGCCAGCGCGTTCGAAGCGAAAGAGCTCGGACTGCTGCGTGCCACCGACACTGTGGTATTCAACGCGTACGAACTGCTTTACGTCGCGATCGTCGAGGCGCGGGCACTGGCCGAGCGCGGTTACCGTCCACCCTTGCCGGCGCGCGCCATTGCGGTCGCCGGCGATACCGGCACCGCGAGCTTCAAGGCCAGCCTCGTCAACATGCTTGAAGGCCGTTTCATCTCACCGCACGATTTTGAAGTCAGCGGTCGAATCGCCGATACGCTGTGCGGTGGCGTGATCGAACGCGGCAGTCTGGTCGACGAGCAATGGTTGCTGGATCTGGAACGCAAACATTTTGTCGCGCTCGCGCAAATGCCGAAAACTCAGGAGCGCGTGATGTTCACGCTCAAGACCGGCAAACCGCTGCGGAATTAATCAGACGCGAACTGATTTGACACGATCCGAAAAAACCAATCGGCACGATTTCATCCAGCGCGCGTCGATCGCGTGCTCTCAAGGAAAACCGCAATGAGCAAACAAGTGCAAGAAGCCTACATCGTCGCCAGCGTGCGCAGCCCGGTGGGCAAAGCACCGCGTGGCATGTTCCGCAATACGCGTCCTGACGATCTGCTCGCGCACGTATTGCGCGCCGCGCTCGACAAGGTGCCGAGCGTTGATCGCACGCGCATCGACGACGCCGTGATCGGCTGCGCGATGCCCGAGGCCGAGCAAGGCATGAACGTCGCGCGCATCGGCGTGTTGCTGGCCGGTTTGCCGAATGTGATCTCGGCAGTCACGATCAATCGGTTCTGTTCGTCCGGCCTGCAGGCTGTGGCGATGGCAGCCGATCGCATCCGTCTCGGCGAAGCCGATTTGATGCTCGCTGGCGGCACCGAAAGCATGAGCATGATTCCGATGATGGGCCACACCGTGGCTTTTAATCCGGCGGTATTCAACAACGAAAATATCGCGATCGCCTACGGCATGGGCATCACCGCGGAGAAAGTCGCGGAGCAGTGGAAAGTATCGCGCGATGCACAGGATGCGTTCGCGTTGCGCAGTCATCAGCGCGCACTCGCCGCGATTGCCGCTGGCGAGTTCAAGGACGAAATCGCGCCGTTCCTGCTCGACGATCATTATCCGGATTTATCGGGGCACGACATCAGGAGCGATCAGCGCCTGATCGATACTGACGAGGGTCCGCGCGCCGACACCAGCATCGAAGGCCTCGGCAAATTGCGCACGGTGTTTCGCGCCGGTGGTTCGGTAACGGCGGGCAATTCGTCGCAGATGTCGGACGGCGCCGGTGCGGTATTACTGGCCAGCGCACAAGCGATCAAGGACTACGGTCTGACGCCGCTCGCGCGTTTCGTCGGCTTTGCCGTCGCTGGCGTGCCGCCGGAAATCATGGGCATCGGGCCGAAGGAAGCCATCCCAAAAGTGCTGCGCCAAACCGGCATCAACAAGAACGATCTCGACTGGATCGAACTCAACGAAGCCTTCGCCGCACAGGCACTGGCCGTGATGCAGGATACGGGGCTGGATCCGGACAAGGTCAATCCGCTGGGTGGCGCGATTGCGCTAGGTCATCCGCTCGGTGCAACTGGCGCCATTCGTATCGCCACACTCGTGCACGGCATGCGACGCCGCAAACAAAAGTACGGCATGGTGACAATGTGTATCGGCACGGGCATGGGTGCCGCAGGAATTTTCGAAGCCTTGTAATTCGCACTCTTTCCAAAAATTTGTCGCATGAATGCTTCGACAAAAGCCGCCGCTTCATTGCAAGGGCGGATTTTCGTTTACCGCGATCTTGCAGCTGAAATTTGCGGTCGAATTATTTGTTCTGCTGGCCTTGCGGCAGTTGCTGCAAGAGACTCCAAGCACGCAGATTGACACCACCGAGATGAAAGCTGATCACGCTGCGCAACATGCGCCTCAGCACGGTCAGCGCGGCGGCTTCGGGCATCTGATCGGTGGCCAGTGCCAGCAGGTATTCACCGCGTAAACAGATGCCAGTCGATGCGGTAGTCCACGGTCGTGGACCGACCTCGGCGTGATAGCTGTAGTTGGCGTCAGCGAGTAACGGAAGTCCCGTATCGGGCTCGTGATCAAGCACCATTGCGTAGCCGATGTGTTCGAGAAGGTCGCGCTCAAAACGGCGCAGTGTCCAGCCTGGCGATTGTCCCGCGGCAAGCCGCTTCAGGCATTTTTCGTAGGCAGAAAAAGCCTCGGGATGTGCATCCTGGCGTGCCGTCAGGCGCAGCACGAGTTCGTTGACATACATCGCGCACAGCAGCAGTTCGCCGTGCAGTACCAGCGGGCTGGCGGCGGCCTCCACATTGCCCAGGGTGGCGAGCTCACCCCGTGCGGTCCACGTGCAAAGTAAGGGTTGCAGGGGTTGCAAAATCGCACGCGAGCTGCGCTGACTGGCACCACGCACGCCGCGCGCAATCGCACCGACCCGGCCATGGTCCGGAGTGAACAATTCCAGCAGCAGACTGGTTTCGCGATACGCGCGCGCGTGCAACACGTACGCTGCCTGCTGCTCGACGCGCATGGCGTCGACCTAGTCCGTATAACCGAACTGTTTCAGCGCTGCGTCCTGTTGTGACCAGTTTTCGCGCACGCGTACGAACAGACCGAGAAATACCTTGGTCTCAAGCAGACTTTCGAGCTGCAATCGCGCCGCCGTGCCAATGCGCTTCAGTTGCTCTCCACCCGCCCCGATCACGATCGCCTTCTGACCTTCGCGCTCGACCCAGATCACCGCGCCAATGCGCAGCATCTTGCCTTCGCGCTGGTATTGCTCGATCTCGACCGTGGTCGAATACGGCAACTCCTGATTTAGGAGCCGCATCAGCTGTTCACGCACTCTTTCTGCGGCAAGAAAACGCTCACTGCGATCGGTGATTTCATCTTCGGCGAACATCGGTTCGGCCTGCGGCAAACGCTGGAGTATGCCCTGCTCCAGTCGGTCGAGACCATCGCCGCGACGTGCCGAAATCAGATAGATTTCATCGAATGCATGCGCTCCGCTCACCTTGGCGATGAATGGCAAAAGCTCCTGCTTGCTTTTCTGCGTGTCGGTCTTGTTGATTGCCAGCAGTCGCGGTCGCTGGATATTTTCGAGTGCCTGGTAGACCTGCTGATCTTCGTCGCGCCATTGCATCGCTTCGATCACCTGAATCACCACATCGGCCTCGTCCAGCGCTTGCTGCGCGACGCGATTGAGCTGACGATTCATCGCACTCTTGCCGGCCTGGTGGATGCCCGGCGTATCGAGATAAATGATCTGGCCCTGGCCGCGATTGGCGATGCCGAGAATGCGATGTCGCGTGGTTTGCGGTTTCGGACTGACGATACTCAGGCGATAACCGATCAGGCGATTCAGCAACGTCGACTTGCCGACATTCGGTCGTCCAACCAGTGCAACCAGGCCGCAGCGTTGATCGGACTTTGCAGGTTCGATCGGCGGCGGTATTGATTCTTCAGTGTCCATGGCGCAACCATTGCTCTACTTGGGTTAAAACTTGGCCAGCCGCCAACTGCTCTGCGGCGCGGCGGCTATGGGCGCTGGCGACAGCTTCCGCATCGGCGACCGCGACGCTACATTTCACATCAAACTGCTTGGCATGATCTTCGCCGTGCGCGTTCAACAATTCGTACTCCGGCAGCGGCAAGGCGCGCCCTTGCAGTAGTTCCTGCAGCCGGGTTTTTGCATCCTTGGTGGTATCGGCCAGATCGACCAGCGCATCGACATAAAGCTCGCGCACAAACTTGCGACAGGCGTCCCAGCCACCGTCAAAATACACTGCGGCCACCAACGCCTCCAGCGCATCGGCGAGGATCGAATCACGGCGATGACCGCCACTTTTCAATTCGCCAGGGCCGAGTCGAATCTGCGCGCCGAGTTCCATGTGGCGTGCAATTTCCGCCATCGCCAAACCGCTGACCAGACTCGCGCGCAACCGCGTCAACTGGCCCTCGTCGGCTTTGGGATAATTTTCGTACAACAACTCGGCGACCAGCATATTGACCAGTGCATCGCCGAGAAATTCAAGGCGCTCATTGTTATGCCGTGCATGACTGCGATGTGTCAGCGCCTGCTCATGCAGACGCTCATCACGAAACTGATAAATCGGTGCGAGTTTAGCCACCTACTTACGGGCTAGACGCAGGCGATAGCGTCGCGGTCTTGTGGAACGAAATGGCAAAGTCGATATTCGATACAAAATGTATCCGGCGTTCGTATGCCACATCCAGCGTTTTCAAACCGTTAACGGTCAACACGCGAATGGCCTGAATTGGAACCGAGCCATCGCTGACGTATTGCAGGCTGAACTTGAACATCAGCTCGGTTCGCACAACATCGAGCGACTTTTCGGCCGAACCGGGCTCTTTGGCGAGAGTTTCCACGGATTTGGATACGCCCGAATATTCGGAATAAACCGGAAACAAAATCATTGCCATATACACAAAAAAACCAATTACCGCGAGAAGAAAAAGAAACCCGATTAGCGTAATACCCGATTGCGTTCGTTTACTGTTCATGCTTATCCCCGATTGATCAACGTGCCGATGCGCTTGAAATCAATGCCCTGATCCCAGTTCATCCAGATGATGAATGCCTTGCCGATCAGGTTTTCTTCCGGGACAAATCCCCAGAACCGACTGTCTTCGCTATTGTCGCGATTATCGCCCATCGCGAAATAGTGACCTTGCGGTACTGTCCACGGGCCTTCCTTGTGCGAGTCGATATTCGGAATCTGCAAAATCTGGTGATCGACGCCGGGCAAGTGCTCGATCTTGAGTTTGGCGCCGGACATCTTGTGGCCCTCGTCGCCTGAACCGGCATAAATACCTTCATCCGATTGCACAATTGCCTGACCATTCACCTGCACGATTTTGTCGTGATAAGTGATCTCGTCACCAGGCAAGCCGATCACGCGCTTAATATACGCCTTGCTTGGATCCTTCGGATAACGGAATACGATCACGTCGCCTCGTTGCGGTTCGCCGAATGAAACAATTTTGCTGTTCAGCACCGGCAGACGCAAGCCGTAAGCAAACTTGTTGACGAGGATGAAATCGCCGACCAGCAAGGTCGGCATCATCGAGCCGGATGGAATCTTGAACGGTTCGGCGATGAACGAGCGAAAACCCAGCACCAGCAGGATGACTGGGAAGAACGAACGCGCGTATTCGACGATGATCGGCTCATGTATCAAATTCGGCGCAAGTTGCTCGCGCACACCTGAGCTGCCGCCAACGGTATTTTGCAGCGCCAACGCACGGGCACGTCGGCGCGGATACAAAAACAGCCAGTCGACGAGCCAGATGACTCCTGTGACAGCAGTCAATACGACCAGCAATAAAGCAAAATCAAAATCCATTCCCTGCTCCTACGATGCGGGATTACGTTTTAATCGAAACGAACCGGTGCACGCTCAGCGTCACTTGTTATCGGTTTGCAGCACGGCAAGAAACGCTTCCTGCGGAATATCAACATTGCCGACTTGCTTCATTCGCTTTTTACCGGCCTTCTGTTTTTCCAGCAGCTTGCGCTTGCGTGATGCATCGCCGCCATAGCATTTTGCCAGCACATTCTTGCGCAAGGCTTTCACCGTCGAACGTGCGATCACCTGCGCACCGATCGCGGCCTGAATCGCAACATCGAACATCTGCCGCGGAATCAATTCCTTCATGCGTTCGACCAGATCGCGTCCGCGCCGATCCGCATGTGAACGATGCACGATCAGGCTCAGCGCATCGACACGATCGCCGTTGATCAAAACATCCAGACGCACAAACGGGCCCGCCTGGAAATGCAGGAAATGATAATCGAGCGACGCGTAACCGCGACTGGTCGATTTAAGTTTGTCGAAGAAATCCATAACCACTTCGGCCAGCGGCATTTCGTAACTGATCTGCACCTGGCTCGCGAGGTAACTGATCGAGCGCTGCACGCCACGTTTTTCCTCGCACAACTTGATCACGTTGCCGACGTATTCCTGCGGCGTGAGAATATTGGCGACAATGATTGGCTCGCGCACTTCCTCGACATTCGATCCGACCGGAAGTTTGGCCGGATTATCCAGGTTGAGGATGTCGCCCGAAGTCAGCAGCACCTGGTAAATCACCGTCGGCGCCGTGCTAATCAGGTCGAGATCGTATTCGCGTTCGAGCCGTTCCTGCACAATTTCCATGTGCAGCATGCCGAGAAATCCGCAGCGAAAACCAAAGCCCATCGCCTCTGAACTTTCCGGCTCGAATGTCAGCGACGCATCGTTGAGCCGAAGTTTGTCGAGCGCCTCGCGCAGCGCTGGATACGCATCGGATTCAGTCGGAAACAATCCGGCAAAAACGCGCGGCTGCATTTTCTCGAAACCCGGCAGCGCATGCGGCGCCGGATCGGAAGCGAGCGTCAAAGTGTCGCCGACCGGTGCACCGTGCACATCCTTGATCGAGGCGCAGATGAACCCGACTTCGCCCGCGCGGAGCTTGTCCTTGATTTTGCGTTTGGGCGTGAACACACCGACCTGATCGACTTCGTGCGCGCGTCCGGTCGACATTACGAGCATCTTGTCGCGCGGCTTGATCTCGCCTTGCATCACGCGCACGAGCGATACCACACCGAGATAATTATCGAACCACGAGTCAATGATCAGCGCCTGCAATTTGTCGGTATCGCGCGGTTTAGGTGGTGGAATGCGCGTAATGATCGCTTCGAGCACGGCGCGAATATTCTGGCCGGTCTTGGCGCTGATTTCGATTGCGTCGGTGGCGTCAATACCGATCACCGCTTCAATTTCTTCCTTGACCTTTTCCGGATCGGCGGTCGGCAGATCGATTTTGTTGAGGATAGGAATGACTTCCAGCCCCTGCTCGACGGCGGTGTAGCAGTTCGCCACGCTTTGCGCTTCGACACCTTGCGCCGCATCGACCACCAGCAGCGCACCTTCGCAAGCGGCGAGCGAGCGCGAAACCTCGTACGAAAAATCCACGTGCCCCGGCGTATCGATAAAGTTCAGCAGATACGTTTTGCCGTTGTCGGCGGTGTACGGCAGCGAAACGCTCTGCGCCTTGATGGTAATGCCGCGCTCGCGCTCAATCGGATTCGAGTCGAGCACCTGGGCTTCCATTTCGCGCGCTTCGAGGCCGCCGCAGAGTTGAATGATGCGATCCGCCAGCGTGGATTTGCCGTGATCGACGTGCGCGATAATGGAGAAATTGCGAATATGTTCCATGTATACCTAGATGGTGTGTCGACGTGCTGCAGAGCCAATACCGACACCGCAAAAGTGGACATTATCGCATGAAGCGCGCGCAATCTGCCCGACGGGTTTCAAATCCAGCGATCAGATTACATTTATCGGCGAATAGTATTTCGACGGATATCGCAGTCCTGCGAGACGCGGCAAGCTCGATCTTTACTGAATTGAGGTCGAGCCTGCGATTCAGCGCACCAATTCGCCGGAAGCGACCAACGCGGTAATCGCGCGGATATCGCCATCCATCGCGCGATCGCGCGGCATGAAGGAAATCTGCTGACGAATACGCGCCAATGCCGCCTTGACTGCATCGCCGGCATGGAATTGCCCCGCATTCGCCAACGCCTGCATCAGCAGTCGCACCTCGGATTGAAACTGCACATACAAGGCATGACCCGGCGCCGGCGCGCCATGAATCTTGCTGATCAAGGCCTCACAATCGCCGCGTGCGGCGAGCGTACGCGCTGCATTCAACATGTCTTGGCGGTACTCCAGCGCCTGCGCTGCGGTGTAGAGTTCCATCGCTAGGACATGACTCAGATCCTCGGTCATTTCCAGCACATGGCGCGCCTCATTGGCGCCCATCGAGACATGATCTTCCGCATTTGCCGAGGTCGGAATCGAATACACCGAGGCCGGATGCGCACGCGTTGCAAGATCGTTTACCAGCGCCGCTGCGGTGTACTGGACGATCATGAAACCGGAGTCGGTGGCGTCTTCGTTGCCGATCAGAAATGCCGGCAAACCGTCGTTCGTCGCCGGATCAACCAGCTTGTTCAAACGCCGTTCGGAAATACTCGCGAGTACCGGAATCGCCGCTTTGATATAACTCATCGCCAACGCCAGCGGCATGCCGTGAAAATGACCAGCGGAAATCACCTGATCCTCGATCACGAGCGCACCTTCTGCGTCCGGAAAAATAAGCGGATTGTCGGTGACCGCATTCAGCTCGATATCGATCACGCGACACGCCTGATCGACCGCATCGCGCACCGCGCCATGCACCTGCGGCATGCAGCGTAGACAATACGCATCCTGTGGTTGATGTTTTTTGCCACCCTTGAACGGCATGAAGCGCGAATAAAACGCCTCCTTGCCGTGACGTTGACCGACCGGCACGTAATCCCAGGCGATATCGAAACGATGCGACTGATCCTCGACCAGCGTCCATGAGTCGGCGAGCCATGTGCGGAAACGCGGCACGAGATGATAAGGAATATCTGCCAGGGTCGAGCCCTGCAAAAGCGTGCGGATATTCTTTGCGGTTTCGACCTGCCCCGGATGTGGTCGTAGCGCGTGGACTTTTTCGGCAAACGCACTGGTGCGTCCGGCGAATGCGTCGAGCGTCATCGCCGCGGCAAGGTCGGCCGTCGCCAGCAAGATTTCGAGTTTATCCAGCGCAAGTGCCGCAGTCGCGAGCATTTGCGCAGTACCGTTATTTAATGCCAGACCTTCCTTGAACGACAGCCGCACCGACGATAACCCAGCGCGCTTCAGCGCTTCGCCGCCGTGCAGACGTTCGCCCCGATAAAACGCTTCACCTTCGCCGAGCAATACGATCGCGAGATGCGACAACGGCGAAAGATCGCCGCTCGCGCCGACCGAGCCTTTTTCCGGAATTACCGGAATCACATCGCGATTCAGCAGCTCCGCCAGCGCCTGCAAGGTCGATGCGCGAATGCCCGAATGTCCGCGCATGAGCGTGTTGATGCGGATCGCCAGCATCGCCCGCACGACGTCGGTCGAGAGCGGTTTGCCAACGTTCACTGCATGCGTGATCACCAGATTGTGCTGCAACTCTTCGAGAAGGGTACCTTCGCGTTTTTCCGGATTGCCGCCGGGCAATTCATCGCGTGCGCGATGCGCGCCGAGCAGCTTGTCGGCATTGCTGCCGAAGCCCGTGGTGACACCATAAATCGGTTCGCCACAACGGACTTTTTCGGCGAGAAAATCGGCGGTACGCTGCACGTTCGCGAGTTGTTCCGCATCGAGTTCGACACTGAAGTCGCGACAGGCGATATCGACCAACTGCTGGCGCGTCATACCGATGCCGGTCAGCAGAATTTTTTTTGTCGCTTCAGACATTATCGATTCCAGAATTTTTTCACGACGCGACTGAAAATCGCGTGGCACAGATGATCAAAAGCACCGCCAGCTTTCAGAAGCTTTCGTGCATCAGCGCAACGGCATAACCGCAGCCTGCTCCAGCTCAACACGCAGGGTTTTGATCAAGTCGCCACGCAAGACTTCGTACTGGTCTTCCTTGCGCAAATCCTTGACCGTAACCGCGCCCTTGGCGATTTCGTCGGGGCCGAGCACCAGCACAAAACGGATGCCGGCGCGGTCGGCATATTTGAACTGCTTGCCGAGTTTGGAGGCTTCCATCACCGCTTCGGTATTGATACCGGCGTTGCGTAATTGCATCGCGAGTTCGAGGTAAGTCGGCAGCGACGCCTCGTCCATTTGCGTGACTAATACCTGCACCGTACTTTGTGCGCTGCCGAGCAATTTCGCTTCGCGCAGCTGCCAGAACAAACGTGTCGCACCGATCGAAATACCGACACCTGGCAAATGCGATTTGGTGTAATGCGTGGCGAGGTTTTCGTAACGCCCGCCCGAGCAGATCGAACCGATCTGCGGATGATCGTTGAGCGTGGTTTCATAGACCGTGCCGGTGTAGTAGTCGAGGCCGCGCGCGATCGAAAGATTCAGCATGTAATGTGTCTCGGGCACACCGAATGCACGAATCAGCGTGAGCACTTCGCTCATCTCGGCGATACCTTGATTAAAGGTATCAGTGCCTTGCCCCAGCGCGACGAGCTTGGTCAGCGCATCGTCGTAGCCGTGCGACCGAATCTGCACCAGATCGAGAATCTTCTGCGCTACTTCGGCGCTCAGGCCAAACGACTCACCCGTCAAGGTTTCACGCACATGTCCGGCACCGCGTTTGTCGAGCTTGTCGACCTCGCGCAAGACCAAGGTCTGCTGGTCGCTATCGGTAATTCCGAGACCCTCGAAAAAACCGCGCATGATCTTGCGATTATTGAGCTGGATCGTGAACGGACCGATCTTGAGATCGCGGAATACGCTGTAGATCACCGCCGGCAATTCGGCATCGTAGCGTATAGACAATGTATCCTTGCCGATGACGTCGATATCGGCTTGATAGAACTCGCGGAAGCGTCCGCGCTGCGCCGATTCGCCGCGATAGACGCGCTGCATCTGATAACGGCGGAACGGAAAACTCAATGAACGTTCGTGTTCGGCGACATAACGCGCCAGCGGCACGGTCAGATCAAAACGCAGCGCGAGATCCGGCTCGTCGCCCTGTTTCAGGCTACCGGTGGATTGCACAAAATACACCTGGCGCTCGGTCTCGCCGCCGGTTTTGGTCAGCAGCACATCGGTGAATTCCATCACCGGGGTTTCCACGGGAAGAAAACCAAAACGCTCGTAGGTGCGCCGGATCGTATCCAGCATTTCCTGAAACGCAATCTGATCGAGCGGTAATAGCTCCATCACACCAGGCATGGTGCGGGCGGTGGTCAATGCCATGCAATCCTCGTTGGATAGTTTCAGTTTTTGAATGGCTTTCGCCACGGAATTTAATCGCTCCGCGCGCGGCAAACGCTGCGCGGATTGCGTCGGTTCGACTCTGATGACTTTACTCTTCACCAAGCAAGCGCGAGTCGCTGAGACCGAGCGCGCATAGCCTAGCAGATTGGCTTTGCCGCGATGCGCCGAAATCGCTCGCGATTCCCGCGCCCCGAAGATATGCGTCCGTTATTGCCAAGCATCGCGCTCGCCGGTATCATTCGCGGCTCGCTGCAGATCTTTCCGTGTCGGGGTGTAGCTCAGTCTGGTAGAGCGCTACCTTCGGGAGGTAGAAGTCGCAAGTTCGAATCTTGTCTCCCCGACCAACTAGAAAGATCCAGCAAAGCAAAAATGGCCGCCGCAAGCGGCCATTTTTATTGCGACGGATTCGATAAGGCAAACGTCGGCCTACTTCTTTTTCTTCGGCCGCACGTACAGTACCAAGCTGTGGTCTTCGAGCAGGTAGCCGTGCTTTTCGGCGATCTCACGCTGCAGGCGCTCGATCTCCTCATCGACGAATTCGATCACCTTGCCGCTTTCCACATCGACCATGTGATCGTGGTGTTTGCCGCGTTCGAGTTCGAACACCGCCTGACCACTTTCGAAATTGTGTTTTGCCACCAGCCCCGCTGCCTCGAACTGGGTCAGCACGCGATAAACCGTAGCGAGGCCGATATCGTCTTCATGCTGCAACAGATGCCGATAGATGTCTTCTGCGGTCATGTGTTTGCCGTCGGACTCTTCGAGAATCTCCAGGATGCGCATGCGCGGATGGGTGACTTTCAGGCCAGCCTTGCGCAGATTTTGTGTTTCCATCAAGCCACCTCAGAAAAGTCGTTCAGCGCTGCGCGGTTAACCTCGCGTAAATGAGCGTCTAGTGTATCATTCGCGGCTTGACGCTCGCCCGGACTTCTCGATGATCACGTTACCCCGACTGCTCGCCTGCACCCTGATTGCCGCTTCTTTGTCCGGTTGCGGATTTCTCTACAAGCTCGACATTCAGCAAGGCAATCTGCTCAACAAGACGTTGGTAGAATCGCTCAAGCCCGGCATGACCAAGCGCCAGGTAACACTGGTCATGGGATCGCCGGCACTGGTCAGCCCGTTCGAGCAGAATCGCTGGGATTATATTTCCAGCATTCGCCGCGGTCGCAGCAAGATGGAAACCAAGGATCTCACGCTGCATTTCGAGAACGATGCGCTGGTCAGTATCGATGGCGATTATTTCTCGGAAGACGCTGACCAGCTGATTAAGGACGCGACCAAGTACAAGCGTCAGTATCCGGACGAAAAACGTCCCGATGAAGAAAAGAAAAAACGCAGCGGCGGCGATACCGGTCAGAGCTAGGACTTGATCGCGCTGTCGCGTGCACGGCGACGGCGTGATTCCTTCGGATCGGCATGTAACTCGCGGTAGATTTCGATGCGATCGCCATCACGCAGACGCGCATTGAGTTCCACCGGCTGACTAAAGATGCCGATACGATCTGCGCTGATTTCAGTTTCACCGAGCGCGCTTATCACTTCACTCATGCGTAATGCGTCGGCCACCGTGCTGCCTAGGGATATTTCCAGCGTTCGCAGGATTTGTCGTTCGGGGTCGGCATAAGCGATTTCAACACGGATGATTGCCAGCACTTTTTCACGCATAAATGCGCGCGGCCTCGCTGCAGAAGTCGTCTACCAAACGATCTGCAATGCCTTGAAAGCCGAGTCGCAACGCCGAGCCGAGCAATCGTCCCGAGAATTCAAAATCCAGCGACAGCGCGACCTTGCAGCCGTGTGTGCCGAGCGCAGTGAAAGTCCAGATGCCGGTAAGTTGACGGAACGGTCCCTCGATCAGATTCATTGTGATGCGCTCCGGGCGTTCAAGAACATTGCGCGTGGTAAATGCTTGGGTCAGACCGACCATGCGCAGCTCCAGCCGCGCGGTCAACGATTGTTCGTCGGTTGCCAGAATCTGCGCACCTGCGCTCCACGAAAAACGCTTCGGGTAGGCTTGCACATCGTTGACCAGATCGAACATCTGTTCCGCACTGTAACGCACCAGCGCGCTACGTCTGATTTTTATCACGAATCATTTCCGCGCAAGTAGCTCATATCTGCAACAATGCCCCGCCATCCGCCGCAACAAGCGACGATGATCTCATTCTAGAACGAAGCTTATTGTCACATGGCTACCAGTAAAGAAAAATCTAAAACCGTCGACAGCACGATCGCGCTGAACAAACGCGCGCGGCACGAATATTACATCGAAGATCGCTACGAAGCCGGCGTGGCATTGCAAGGCTGGGAAGTCAAAAGCCTGCGCGAAGGCAGAATCAGTCTCGCCGAAAGTTATGCGATGCTCAAGGATGGCGAACTATTCCTGTTCGGCGCCTCGATTCCGCCGCTGATTTCGGCGTCGACGCATGTCATAACCGACGACCGGCGCACCCGCAAACTGCTATTGCATCGCAAGGAAATCGACGAGCTGCTCGGCGCGGTCGAACGCAAGGGCTACACGCTCATTCCCACCGCGATGTACTGGAAGCACAACAAGGTGAAACTCGAAATCGGCGTCGCGCGAGGCAAGCAGGAACACGACAAACGTGCGACCGAAAAAGAGCGCGACTGGAATCGCGAGAAACAGCGCGTAATGCGCGTGCGCTAAAACCACTGCGGCGGGGGCGAATTTAATCCCGGTCCGGCCATCCACGCTTTCGTCGCCCAAAAAAAAGGCAGGTCTGATTTCTCGCGCCTGCTTTTTTCCGTCTATCGAAAACTCGCTACGCGTTATTGATCCTGCTTCTTGTGCTCGATCCGTTTGCTTTGGTGATTTTCGCGGTCTTGAATCTTCGCCTGCTCTGCGGCCGAGACATGCCCATTCTTTCCGGCCCGCGCCTCGGCATTGTCGACATGCTTCTGTCCGTGTTCCAGCGCACCGACCTGATGATTGTTGAGCTGACCGGAATTGATGCCGTTCTCGATGCGCTGTTGCTGATTCACGTTGCGCTGCACATCGGCTTGCATGCGTTGTGAGGATGCTGAATTCGGGTTGCCGGTAATGCCATTGTGTTTATCGTTGGTTATCGCCGCGCTCTCGCGATTCTGCGCGCTTTGGATACGCGCCTGTTCTGCCGGCGAGAGCGAACCGTTTTTCATGTCGCGCGCTTCCATGTGATCGACATGCGCTTCGCCTTTTTCCAGACGTGCGGCCTCACCTGTGCTGAGTTCGCCAGATTGCAAACCTTGCTCGATACGTTGCTGTTGTTGCTTATCGCGTTGCACTTCGGTACCGGCGGTCTGTGCAAAAACCGGCGCGGCCAGCAGTGCGCAAAGGGCGCTGGCGATCAGGGTTGTGTGCAATTTCATGAGCGTCTCCGGCTTGAACAAGTTGAGGAAATTTTAATCGCAAAAGACAAGAACGCCGCTACCATTGATGCGTTGACTCGCGCTTGTGATCATGCCCAACCCATTCATGGGCGAGCAAGATTCGCGCGCGCTCACGACGTTTCAAAACCCCTTCCGGCAAACCTTGAAGCAATGCCGCGCGTACTTATATATACTATTGTGGTGACACAATGATTCTACGGGGGCGATCGGCTTCGACGGGGGTTACGAAATCACTGGGTGCATGCCGAGGGGGTAGCTTTCCTCGTTAATCCAGCTGCAAAATTATAGTTGCCAACGACGACAACTACGCACTGGCCGCTTAAGGCCTAAGCCCTGAACCCCTTTGTCCCTGTGCTCGGGGATGTTCAGGTCATTATCACAGGATCGCCGCTGTACTCGTCTGGCGTGCAGCGTCTAAAACTACAGACTGATGTTCGGACAGCCTAGCCACTCGGACTGCCGAATGTGACATCAAATGAGCGTGCTAAGCATGTAGTACCGAGGACGTAGGACTTTCGGACGGGGGTTCAATTCCCCCCGCCTCCACCACTTGATAGTGTTACAACGTCCAACAAAGGCCGGTTAACCCAATGAAAATGCGGGTTCCGGCCTTTTTCTTGTCCGATGTTGTGTGACAAGGTGTGTTGTAATCCGACGGTAACAGCGGTAAGTTTGACGGTAGAACGCCTACCGTCAAAGTTGTTACCGTCAAGGACCCTCCGATGCCGCTCAGCGATACCGCCATCCGCACCGCCAAGCCTACCGCCAAGCCGCAGAAACTTACGGATGGTGGCGGCCTGTATCTCCTGCTCAATCCGAACGGCTCGCGCTGGTGGCGCTGGGATTACCGACACTCGGCGAAGCGCAAGACGCTCAGCATGGGTATCTACCCCGACATCGGGCTAAAGGATGCCCGCGAACGCCGTGACGCAGCCCGCAAGCTGCTCGCCGCCGGCATTGATCCGGGCGAACAGCGCAAGGCGGAGAAAGCGGCCGGCACCGACCGTGCCGCTAACAGTTTCGAAGTGGTCGCGCGCGAATGGTTCGCGCAGCAGTCGCCGAGCTGGGTTGAGGGCCATTCGAGCAAGATCATGGCTCGGTTAGAGCGCGATATTTTCCCGTGGATCGGCGCCCGGCCGATCGCCGAGGTCACCGCGCCGGAGATATTGAAGGCGCTGCGCCGCATTGAATCACGCGGCACAATCGAGACCGCTCACAGGGTATTGCAAAACTGCGGGCAGATATTCCGCTACGCCGTCGCCACCGGCCGCGCCGAACGCGATCCTACACCCGATCTGCGCGGCGCATTGGCGCCCGTGAAAGAGGCGCATCACGCAGCGATTACGGAGCCGGCAGCGATTGGTGGACTGCTCCGTGCCATCGACATCTATCGAGGCGCACCCGTGACCAAGAGTGCCCTGATGCTGGCGCCACTGGTGTTTGTGCGGCCTGGCGAGTTACGGCATGCGGAATGGACGGAGATCGATCTCGACGCCGCGTTATGGAATATCCCCGCCGCGCGCATGAAGATGAAAGACGCGCACCTTGTGCCGCTGTCCACGCAGGCAGTGGCAATACTGCGCGAATTGCATCCGCTTACCGGTCGATCGCGTTACGTGTTCCCCGGCGCTCGCAGTCATAAACGCCCGATGAGTGAAACCGCAATACTGGCAGCACTTCGGCGTATGGGCTTCGAGAAAAACGAAATGACCGGCCACGGATTCCGCGCGATGGCGCGCACGATATTGGACGAAACGCTTGGTGTGCGCGTGGACTTCATCGAACACCAACTCGCGCATGCGGTGAAAGATCCGAACGGCCGCGCTTACAACCGCACTGCGCACTTGGCCGAGCGTAAGAAGATGATGCAGCAGTGGGCGGATTATTTGGATTCACTTCGGGGCGTGAAATGAGCATTGATGCGCAAAATATTTATGATTCGCTAGGCGACTTTCAATATTTTTACGATGGCGAGTTCTCAGCTTCAAAGAGAAAACGAATTTTCCCCATGACGACAAAGATATCGGAGGAAGTCTTTGATGGGGAAGTGGCCAGGATTGCGTTTCAAGCTAGGGATATTCTGCAAGGCTCAAGCGATAGCGACGTCGAGTACGTTCTTAAAGTAACCGACACACTGTTTTTATCCTGCGTAATGGATTCTAGGATAACGATTCAAGACCCAACAACGGGAGAAACCCATAAATTAGAATTGGAGTTGCTTCCGAAATTGTCCCCTGCGGATATGATCGTCACCGTAGCTATTCTCTTTCTTGATGGCGCGACACTAGTAATTGAACCGGACTTGCAAATAGGGCCGGAGGAAATCGAGATTCATCTACAGACATCGAAAATATTTGCTGCGTTCGCGTTGAAAGAATGCTTTCTTGCGGTGCAATACGATCACATCGATTGGACTTCCACGAGTGGTGTATTCCACGCTATCAATGCCGCTCGGGCCATCTCTCAGGCTCAATTGCTACAGGCCGGCGGGAATGCTGAAGAGATAATCCGCAAATTCTATGGCAAGGATGTCATCACGACATCTACTTCGAAGGCTGCGAATGCACGATGGGGGAAGCTGGATCCCGTAAAAGAATTGGCATTCCAGAAAAGACGCGAGTACGGACCAAAAATATCGCGAGCTGCTGCGATTAGACTAATGAAGAATGATGTCTTGGTTGCAGCTCGCGGCGTGGGAATTCCGCTTATTGGGCTGGACCCAGAAACTACAATTGATAGCTGGTTTCGAAGAGCGCAAATCGACTAGGGCTTTATGCGCGCATGAGCAGTGCGTCTTCGCGCATAAGCACTGCTTCTGCGAGCATCCGCAATAGTAGCGGATTGATGCCGTGAGTATGGTGGAAGCCACACAACACGGAGTGGCATCATGCAATTAAGTCCAAATTTCTACGACAACTCATTGCTGCGTGTATCGCAGATTGTCGGCAGCCGAGCAACGAAGACGAAACCGGCAGTTGCTGGCCTGCTGCCGATAAGCCCTTCCACATGGTGGGCTGGCGTTCGATCAGGCCGCTTCCCTCAGCCGACGCGCGGCCTTGGTAGCCGCATCACGGCGTGGCGCTTTTCTGATATTCGGCCGCTGATTGAGGTGATCGCGCCGAAGGCTGATGTCTGATGGCCGCGCCCCAGAACGAACACGGCCCCGGCGTGCGCAAACACGTCGAGGCCGCAAATCACACAACACACACTTCGAATACTACCGCATCCCTGCGTCACGTCAACGCCGCCCCGATGCGACCCGCGCCACGGGCAGCCCAAATCGATGACATTCTCGCCAATCTGGAAGGCGTCAAAACTGCCGGCGATGGCTATACGGCGCTCTGCCCTGCTCACCCCGATCGTAATCCCAGCCTAAGCATCGGTACGCGTGCCGATGGCGGGATTCTGTTGTTCTGCCACTCGGGCTGTACTTTCCCGGAGATATTGGCCGCATGCGGGATGCAGACGGATTCAATTTCCCGCGAAAAGAAAACGCCCTCAGAAATCTCGGCAGCGTTTATTGAGCGTCAGCAGGCAATTCACATAAAACAGCTGAAAGGCCAGCAGCACGCGCAAAGAATGTGGAAGCACTCGTGCGACGCAAGTGTCGACCACCCCTATCTCATTGCAAAGCAGGTCAAGCCTTACGGCATTCGCCAGATGAAGGGGGCATTGCTGATCCCCATGCGCGACAGCGACGGCCACATTTGGAATCTGCAACTCATCACGCCCGATCGCGTGAAGAAATTTCAATACGGATGCAGAGTGACCGGCCTCTATCACGCGATCGGAAAATTCAGCGGAAAGGTGCCGGTCGAACTGATGGTGATCGCCGAAGGATACGCAACCGCCGCCAGCGTCCACGAGGCAACCGGCTACCCCGTGGCCGTAGCCCTCACTGCCGGTAATTTGGAGCCGGTAGCGAAGACGCTGCGATCAAAATACCCCAACTTACGGATAGTGATCGCGGCAGACAATGACGCAGCAACGGCGTTAAAAATCGGGCGCAATCCCGGCCTGCATTTTGCCAACCGAGCCGCCGCCGCTGTTGGCGGACTGGTCGCCTTCCCGGAGTTCTCCGCATGAGCGCGGCACCGGCGACAGATTTCTGTGACATGAGGATCGAGCGCGGCATCGAGCGCGGCAATGCAGCCATCCGCGAGGCGCTCGACAACGCGCTTGCACCTGAACTGAAAAAGCCGCTATCGATGGTTCGGGTTGATCTCCTTTGCGCTTCGAATATTCAATGCATGCGCATCCGCTGGCTGTGGCCGGGTTTTCTCGCAAAAGGAAAGCTGCATGTACTCGCCGGGGATGCCGGTGTCGGCAAATCCACCGTCGCGGTGGCGCTCGCTGCGGTCGTTAGCACTGCAGGCACATGGCCGGATGGCTCCCGTTCGCCCGCTGGCAACGTGCTGATCTGGTCCGGAGAAGATGACCCCGCAGATACGCTGGTTCCCCGGTTGAAGGTGGCCGGCGCCGATCTGGAACGGATATTTTTCATCACCGGTACCCGCGAAAACGGCGAGACGCGGCCGTTTGATCCGGGGAAAGATTTGGTCCCGCTTCAGGTCGCGGCCGAGCAGTGCGGCAACATCGCACTGATCATCGTCGATCCGGTAGTGAATGCGGTCACCGGAGATTCCCATAACAACACGGAAGTCCGCCGGGGGCTGCAGCCGCTAGTGGATATCGGCGCGCAATTAGATGCGGCAATCATCGGCATCACCCATTTCAGCAAGGGCAGCGGTGGACGAAATCCGACGGATAGAGTTATCGGCAGCGTGGCATTCGGTGCGCTCGCGCGCATCGTCATGGTGGCAGCCAAGGTTCGCAAAGCCGGTCAAGAGCATCCGCAGCGGATTATGGTGCGATCGAAGTCGAACATTGGCGCCGACGAAGACGGATTCGCCTACACGCTGGAACAAGTCGAGTTCGACGGCATGTCCGCTTCGCGCGTGGTATGGGGAGCCGAGTTGATTGGTTCCGCCCGCGAGTTGCTTGCGGAGGATGAGCCAGAAACAGACGGTAGTTTAAAAGATGCGCCCGGCTTTCTTGCTGGTCTTCTCGCCAATGGACCGATGCCGTCAATCACCATTTTTAAGGATGCTCAATCGGAAGGATATTCGAAAGGATCGATGCATCGCGCAAAACGCAAAATCGGCGTGATCGCATCGAAGTCCGGGATGGACGGTGGATGGTCATGGAGACTGCCGTTTATCGAAGGTGTCGCGCAACCTTCCGAAGATGCCGCCCTTGATTTAGCGACACCTTCGACACCTTCGGCACCTTCGGCGGGCACAGAGCTGGTCGAAATATGAGCGCTCACGCCCTGTACGTTGAACTCGAAAGCGCCGGTGTCCACATCACGGCGCGCGGAGACAAACTGCATATCGAGGCGCCAATCGGCACGGTCACGCCGGCACTGCGCGAACGCCTGGCAGAGAACAAACCGGCCCTGCTACGACTGCTGCAGTCGAACAGCGAAATGCGCCTGCAACTGCTGGCCATCGCGAATGCGCTGCTGATTGATCCCGCCATCGTGACCCGACTCGACGATGTAGACGTGGCCGAGTGTGCTGGCCTAGCACCTGACGTGCTAACGGCGTACGTGCGCGCGCTGTATGACGGTCATCTGCTGGAACTCGGACGATCGCCCCCGGGTGATACCGCTCCTGCGATATGCCATCACTGCGGCCCAGTGTTCTTGCATCCATTGGTGGCAGCGCTTGCGCCAGTGGTCGCAGGCTGGCCGCGCGTGCTCGGCTCGGCGTGTTGCCACATCCGCGCGCGCAAGACGCTACCGCGCCCGCTGGTGAACTGCGGTGCATGCTCACGGTTCAAACCCGACCCCATAAACCCCGCCGCAGGCATCGGCACATGTCTACAGAACGTTGATCAGGAAAAGCCGCTATTCCCGAATGCCGATCGCAAGTGTCAGGTATTCCAGCCGATCGGAGGTGCCAGCGATGGAAATTGAACAGCCCGAAAACACCGAACGTCTGCCGCTGGAAATCGTCACGCTACCGGCGCCCAAGGTCTTCCCAACGTCGATGGGGATGATGTCCGAAAAAGACACGGCAATTTATCTCGCACATCACATGCGCGACCCGAAGCTCACGACACAACGACTGCGGTATTGGCGGAGCGTGAGATGTGGCCCTGTCTTCTATAACCCGCCAAGAACACGGTCGATTTGGTATCGCTTGGCGGATTTGGATCATTGGCTGTTGGTCGATTCCACACGAGCTGCAAACGAGTAATTGTCGCGAGAGTTCGCGAGAGTTCACGCCACGACATGGCCTTCGCCGACCGGTACCCTGACAACTCAATATCAAGGAACGTTGAACATGACTTTGCCATCCGAAACCATCGCAGCACGTATAGCTGTTGACCGCGCAAAAATTGCCGCCGAGGAAGCTGCCGAGGTCAATCTGGCCGCCGATCGAAAGCGGCTGTTGACTGAGGGAAGTGAAGCAGAACTCGACGGGGTCGAACTCGCAATCGACGCATCTCGCAGTGCGCAAGTTCGAATGCTTGAGCGCAATGATTTGCTGGAATCTCAGCACGCACAAGCGCTCGAAAAAGAACGCGATGCCGATCTCGACAACATCGCCGAAACGGCCAACGCGGCGCGCGTACACGGCGAGCAACTGATCCGGCAACGGTACGCGAAAGAAGCCTTAGCGCTCGCGAAAACGCTGCGTGAGCTACAGATTGCCGACGCCTTGGTCATGCAATGTAACGATCGTTTGACCCGCGCCGGCCGCGCCGCAATTCCGACATCGAATCAAATCCGCTGCACGGCGGCGACCCAAGTCGAGAGCACATCGCGGCGCACGGTATCACCGCACGAGTCCGATCATCCCCAGCACAATGATGTCCATTATGTTGTGTCCGATCGAAGCAAGGCACCACGCGCTGTCTCCAAGACCACACAGTTACCGATCCTGCCGATCGAGATCGACGTTACCGTTACTCGCGCCATACCTGGCCGTCAGCCTTATCCGGTCACTGATGAAGTATCGCTACCTGGCGCAACCGACAGCACACCGCTATGGCAGGTTAGCCCGCTTCTGGGAATGCGGCGTAACGTTGATCAAGGCGCGATCGATGCGCTGTTGACCGAACTGACCCTACCGCGCGGCATCGTGAGCCGACTGACAAAGGCACTCTCATGACCGACGCAGCAACGAAAGAAATGCGACTAACCATTGACGGCAAACCGCTGCTGACAAGGCAAACCATTGGCACAGATTCCAACGTGCTTTGTATTCAGATGCGACAACATTTCGAAGCCGGCGAATGGACGTCTTGGGCCTTTGAACCGATCTCGTCACCAGCGGCTGCATCCGACCTGTTGAAGCAATTCAACACCAGCGACGCGCCTACCAGCGCCGCGACGGTTCAGCCAGTAGTTGCGGTACCCGCGCCGCCAGCGCCAGTGGCAAAGCCGATAGACATCAAGGCGCTCAAGCAGATTGGCATCAAGGCGCAGCAGGAACGATTGAGCCTGATGATGCCGATGGCTCAGCTCGACGCGCTTCGTGCTCAAGCCGCCGCCAAGACAGCACCACCACCGCAGAAATCGCATTGGGCTGACACTATCGCAAAGCACACTCCCGCCACAAAGCAAGGTGAACATCGATGACCGTCAACGAATCAAGCGCATCGTGGAAACAGACCGTCGATAAATTCACACAACAGCATTTGCAGGCCACGGCTGACACCACCACTACAACTACCAAGGCCAAGTCAGCATGGGGCGCGACAGTCGCAAAGTCTGCCGCCCTTCACCATGAAGGCCCCTCACAGCGGTAACGGTTATCCGAAGAGCGACGATCGTTGTCGCGCGACAAGCCGGTCAGTGTCGCGAGTAACGCCGGCAGCCGGGGCCGTGCCGAGTTTGAGGGCGGTGACCCGGCAATCTCGATTCAAATTAAAATTTTATTTGGCCAAGGTACCTCTGGGCGAAAAAAAAAGAGGTCGCCGGGGGTCAAAGTCGCGGAGTGTGTCAGTTTTTCGCCACACCTGCACTTCAGCAGCAGATGTTACTGAGGCGCACGGGAGCGCCATTTAAGGCATGAATTGATCTGAAGGGTGAGAAGATGCTCCTCTATGCAATCTCTTCAGGCCAGCACTAGAGATATGGCGGAAAAATACTCAATGCTCTGTCCCTTTTTGCTGTTTTGCCCTCGAAATCACACAAATTTGTCGTGGACCATTTATAGTGAGCGAATTGTAGACAGCCGCGTCACGGATGCCAGCCCAACCGCAAACCAACACCCGCGATCTCCTGCAGCAGATCATTGATCTGGATCATGCCAGACGTGAACTGTCGGAATTTGAGATTCGGGCACTCCGCAATCAGATTGAAGCAGTCAGGAAACATAGCCCGGACGAAGGCGCAGTGCTCTCAGCCGCCCTTGCGTTTTTTGTCGGTGATGTCGACGCCGGAGTAGCCGCTGTAAGAGTAGCTTACCGTACAAGTTCGAGTCCACAGATGTTGCGGGTGTGTGCTCAATCGGTAACGAGGGCTGGCCGCATCATCGATGCTTTGGAATTTTCGAAAGAAATGGTTAACCGATTTCCGGGTTCGGCTGAACTGCAAAGCGCGGAGGTCAAGATAGCTTTTGGAGCAGGCCAGATGAGTCGCGTCGCTGCTGGCATGCGCCGGCTGGAGGCCATGGGTGCAACAAATGAAGAGTACGATCCTATGAGCACAATGGCGATCCTCGGAGAGCGAGGCCACACTGAGGACGAACTTACAGCCGCGATTTCGGCCGCTCGTTCGTTCATTGCTTCGAAGTCTCTGCGCGTTCGCGGGTGGATCTATGTCGCCTCCGAGGCGACATCAGGCGTTGATTCCCACTTGCACTATGCCTACAACGCCGGCCTGAATGTGGATGAATCTCTCGATCTAGAGAGCGGTTTAATTGACCACCTGCTCGATTTAGATCTTCCGATTTATGCTGATGGAACTGTCGTCATGAGCATTACGACTGTTGACCTAGGAGAGGCCTCGGCGCATGACGGTTGAGGCAAAGGATCTGCTTCAGTTCGCAAAGAACTGCGCCGGTACGCAAGACGAGGTAACTCGGCGTGCTGCGATTTCTAGGGCGTATTACGCTTGCTATCATGTTTTTTTGGCTATTGTTGCGCAATATCCTGCCGTGCGTCCGCTCGACGGACACGTGACCCATAGGGAAATTGCGAACAGGCTTGATTCCTGGAACGTAGGCGCAAATAGCCCGCTGAAGGACTTGGCGCGACAGGCCCAAAGAGCAGCGGCCGACTACCGAGTGCTTGTTGCGGCCAGAGTTGAAGCTGATTACAAGCTTGATCTACCAATCTTTCCTGGAGCGCTCATCGAGCATATGAAGCGTAGTGAAAGACTTATATTCCAAGGTCTTCAGCTTGCGCACCAAATCAAGAAGCGCACTGAGCCGACACCCGTCGTGGTCGAGTAGGTTTAGACCGCATATTACAATCTCGGGAATTCAGCCTTTTTTGGCGTTTGCCGAATAAAAGGGTCGTCTAAATCACCATCGTTTTACACGCCGCCGAAGATGGCACCCGCTCCCGAAGGTATTGAAGGTGGCGCGAAAAATTACCCGCCACCTTCCGCTACCTTCGCGCCACCTTCGGCAGTTACCGGGATTCCGGCTCGTCATGCTTTCCGATTCCGCACGCTTCCATCTCAATACTCGTCATCACAGATTTGTACTGGCATGCGGGCTTCGTCGGCGTAGGTGCGACGGAAATCGAATAGCCCGGATCCCCAGCATTCACAGCTCTTGCCGATGACACGAGTGGCGCAGCGTGTACTTGCGACCAGTCGGTTAGTGCGGGCTCGATAGTTCGCGTAGTCGGCGCAAACCTACCAGGTCGGCCCGGCGCGCCCGGCGCGCCCGGAGATCCATCGGAACCAGAGGCGCCGTAGCCGCCGCCGTTCCAAATCCACGCTTGTGGGCGGTGCGCTTCGTTCCGCGTGCCACTTGGAAGCGCTGGAATGGTTTTCGCTGGAGTCAATCTTGGCGTCGGTGCTTTCGCTGGAGCAGGCTCTTTCGCAGGCGCAGAGACTTTTGCAGGCGTTGATGCGATAGCAAGGGGCGCTCGCTCGGCTGCCACTGCGCAAGTAACTAGGCCAGCCGTAAGTAACGCGGTCAATAGACTTGCTACGCCGCAGGAAATCTTGCTCATGCCTTTCATTCGCTCCCCTTTATGCGCTGATTTGGCGCACTCGACTTTACATGAAGCTGGTAGTTAGAAACTGTTGCTGTGTCGCGTTTTAGATTTAGCAGCGCCCTTTGATTGCCCGTGCAGTGATATGCACACCGGCACCGGGTGCCGGTCTAGCGCCACGAGGTGCCCACTTGTCGCACGCCACAACTGCTGCCGCGCGCTGCGAAGAGGTCACCACGCTACTCGACGCACTGCAATCGAGACTGCCCGCGATGATTGCAGCGCACACCGAAAGTGACGGCGATTTCTGGTGCACGTTTGCAGGCGAGTCCGATCTGATCGAAGACATGGCCAGCGATCCGGGCGATGTTGCCTACGTGCGCCAGCGGCTTGATTCTATGCTGGTGGCCCACGGCAAGAACCCAGATACTGACGTGCCTTGTGATGGGTGAATAAAGTGTGCGGACGATATGCCACCTACGAATCGATCGTAATCACGCCGGATATGCAAAGCGTGCTCGATGATATCCACATCGACATGCACGCCGAGCTAAGCCAGCGCGAGCCGCGTTACAACGTGGCGCCCACGATGAAAGTGCCAGTGCTGGCGATGCACGACGACAAGGCCACCGTAGAGGCCATGCGCTGGGGTCTGGTGCCGAGCTGGGCCAAAGATATCAAGTTCGGCGCGAAGACGATCAACGCGCGCGCGGATACCGTGCAGACCAAGCCCTCGTTTCGCACGGCATTCAAGAAACGGCGATGCTTAGTGCCGGCATCCGGATACTTCGAGTGGAAAGGCGAATCACCGCACAAGCAGCCGTACTTCATCAAGCACCCGAAAGACCACCTGCTGATGTTCGCCGGTTTATGGGAGGGCTGGAAAGCCCCCGACGCCGAGGATTGGCTGCACACGTTTACGATCATCACGGGCGAACCCGGCAAGGTAAGCAGTGATATTCACGATCGCCAGCCTGTGATTCTGCCGCCAGACGTTTGGGATGTGTGGCTGACAGCCGCGCCGGCCGACGCCGCCAAGATTCTGCAGGATGTACCAGAAGCCGAGCTGGTGTATTACCCGGTAACCCGAGCAATGGGCAAGCCGTCGGTGCAAGGCCCGGAGGCTGTGGCGCCGATCGAACTCATATCGTAAACCTATGCCCCAAGACCTCCCCAAGTACCACCGCCCCAGCGATGAGTTCGCCGACGTCGATCTAACGACACTCGGCGACGCGTGCTACCGCCTATCGTTTGAACTACGCCTGATCGACCAGCCCACACGCAGCCCGGAAGAACGCGCCGCACTGGTTGCCCGCGCGGCAGGACTGCTCATGCATGCCAGCGCCGCGATCATGCCAAAGCCCTTGATGCCTCATTCGCCGGAATACCCGCTGCGCTACGGCGGCAGTGTGGCCCAGGCGTTCGGCGACTGGATGGAGCTGCTGCAGCGCACGGTGCGCTATCACGTAATGCGCCGAGCAGCCAACTACGTGCTTGGCGCGGATGCAATGCTCTGGTGCCGCGATCAGCGCGGTGATGATACCGATGCGGGCGTGATGGAGCTGCTGCAGAAATTGGACACGATCCACCACGAGAAAAAGTAGATCGAGCGATTCTCTTACACGCCATCGCGGCGATTACCCGCTGTGCCGATTCGACCGATGCCCGATGATGAATCACCCGCTGCCTGGCACCGCTCGAAGCAGGGTGCTTCGCTTGAGCTGAGGCCTATTTAAGCGCGGCGCGGCGCAGGACTTGAGCTCTCCGACTCTTGCGGAAACTCGTTCGCGTCGCCGTCGATCAACCGCGAGAGTTGCTCAAGTCGTTCTGCTCCCGCGCTGCCTGGCGCCGACCCCATGAGCCGCGTCATTTCGTTTAACGTTTCGCGAAATTCATCTTCTGAAAGTTCAGCTGCTTGCTTCATGGTATCCCCGCCACAAATTGCCCTGACGCGCTATCGGGTCAGGGCCGAATATTTTGCCAAAACCTAGCGACTTCCCTCTGTGCGGTAGCGCACAGAAACCCTTGTTGTCGATGAGATTCTCGGCGCCCTAAGTCAACGCGCCGGCTCGATCGCGCCTCGTTGATGGTCATCTTCTTATCGTCAACCGCCTTGATGAGTTCCGGCGCGCCGCGATCTACGATTGATTTCGCCTTGCGCTGGGTCTTTTCGGTCGCGACAGATGCAGCCGCGCGCTTCGCGACAGTTTCAAGCGGAAGGGCTTCCGCTTGATCGATCTTTCGATTTCCACCGTGCGTTTGAGCCAGACCAATAGTCACGCGCTCGGAAATAGACCAGTCTTTACGCTGGCCGTTTTCTGCGTCTTCGCCGGCAAGGATCGAATTAATATCGATCACTTGCGCCGGGATGGCTATGTATGTTTCAGCGCGTCCGCCTTGCGCTGCTTTTCCGCGTCTTGCCGCTGCAACTCTGCCTCTCTCCGCAACCGGCACGTTTCCTGCGCAGTCAATACAGCATTATCGCGTGTCGTTTCCATCGCTGAAATCCTTGCTTCAAGGCCGGTTATTTGAGTTTGAATACCTGTGTCGCGCTGCGCGCCAGCGAGGTTATTCTTGGAATATTCCATATCATGGCGCAGGCGTTTAATCTCTGCGCCAATCTCGGAGATTTGGGAGTTCGCATTTCTGCTTATATTGTCGATCCGCTGGATGCACTCATGATCCATGTCATCAATGGCAACCGCATTGGTCACATCCGTTCGATCATGTGCAGCGCTGTGCTTATTGGCCTTGCTGGTATCGACTTCTTTCGCGTCGGCGCCGCACGGATCGTGAGTGAAGGTCACCACGCCGGTCGATGATGTGCACTTGTAAACCTTCTGCGCGAACGCCGAGTCGAAACAAAGCGATAGCGAGAGGCCGGCCATGAGAAGCGTAAATCCTTTCATTTGAATTCCCCTTCACCAATCTAGGTGATCAGATTCTACCGGCATCTCGGTAGTTGGCGCTTAGGTACTAACGCATGGGTGCGCGAAGCACCATTGCTTCCCGACGAATCAGCCTGCGCACGATGTCTTAGACGTTTTCGTGCGTCTGCTCCTGAATGTATTCGACCGCTGCCGTCAGTTCTGCTTCCAACTGAACATTAACGATGGTCGATTTTATGGGCGGAGTCACTTCGCCTTTCCGCCGGCCTTTGATTTGCTCGCCACGCCCACCTTGCCGCCGTCATCCGAACTTTCGCTAGGTTGAGTGATCGAGTTTTCGCGCGAGCCGATTTGTTTCTCGATTTCACCCAGCCTTTCGATGATTGTCGCAAGCGCGTCTGCAGCATGACTGTCCTTGTTCTGCCCTTCTAGGCTCTGTTCCAAGCGGTGCACGATCTCGGTATTCATGGATCGACCCGCAGCAGTCGCGGCCTTTTCAATGCGATCACGCAGGTCAGCTGACATGCGAAGCCCAAAAGGATTGATATCTCTACTCATAGTTACACGGTAACAACACCGACGCTTGACAAGATAGGCACACGGTGAAACTATGTACACCGTGATACTAACTACACGGTGGAGTTAATCAAATGAGCGAACCGAGAAACATCCGGGCAATCGCACCTTTCGGCTTGCGGCTGCCAAGCCCACTGAAAGGCTGGGTACAAGAGCAGGCAACTGCCAACGGAAGCAGCCAGAATTCCGAAGTCGTGCGCGCCGTGCGCGAGCGCAAACAACGCGTCGAAGCGGAGGCCGCCCATGAACAGTAGCCGCCAAGACCTGCTGACGATGATCGTCGGCACCGAACGCCTCGCCGCCAATGCTCAGCCGCGTGCGCTGTCCGCAGTGGCCGTCGCAAGGATCGCTTTCGAGAACACGACCGACGGCATCCGTAAATGGTCGACCCTCGACGCCGCCGCGCGTGAGCACTACGAACGGTTCGCCGCAGAAACTCTCTCCCTCGCCAAAGTAAGGGCAAAATCATGAGCAACAT
>JAYVLO010000030.1:0-12164 GCA_043759455.1 Pseudolysobacter sp. | reverse complement strand
ACGATTTTTATCGATGGATTTGATTGATAGTTTTGGATTGGCACGAAGAAGTTGCGCGAGATCGTGCGGGAAGTAGGTAAGCAATGGAAGATCGGAGTTCCGATAAGTCTCACCCCTTGGGCGAAATTTGAATTTTGAAATTGCACACCTACTTTCTGCATTATTTCGCGCATCAAAAAAAATCACCAGGTAGAAAAATGATTATTAGGTTTAGGTAAATAGTCAATAAATGCCAATTTTTTAAATGCGGTAATGGATTATATTGACGCGTCAAATTCATCACATTTCGTTATTACCCCTGATATTTTTTTAGCGGTGTTTTCCACAGACGTGCCGAAACCACCGCCGGCGCCATCGAGTGCAAAAATCGCTGCAACTGCGACGCCTGCGGTCACCGAGTGGGACGTGCTGAAACTCGAGGCAGGTACGTGGGACGCCGATATCGAATTTCTCGCCGACAAGCCTGATCAACCGCTCATCCGAATGAAAGGTGTGCAGACCCAATACCTTTGTTGTCGGCAACCACTGGATCAAAAACGAGGTCGATGTCACGTACGCGGGTCATGGCACCCGGGGTTAGGACCCGAAGAAAAAGAAATACGTCGGCATCTGGGTGGGTACCATTCAGGACTATGTCCGTCGCCACGAAGGCAGCTATGACGCCGCGACGCATGCGATGACGTGGACCTCAGAGCTGTGTCAGCCCGATCCATACCCGCCGGCAAAGTACCGCATGATCGAGGTGTTCAATGGCGACTCGCGCATATTGACCATGACCGGGATCGGCTCGAAGAGCGGCAATGAACAATTGCTCGGCACGATCCCTTCCATCGCTGCGGCCATTCATAAACGGATCGAGTCCATGTCCCCTTTTTTGCGGAATCTCGTAGATGAAAGATGTGAGGTCGGTGCAGTGCTGGCTTGCAGCGGCAATCGAGTCGATATGCGACTTGATCGTGCGGCGCTTTTGCTATTCCAAATGCCGGAATCCATCAACCGCAAAATGGATGTCGTGTCTTGTTTTATGGAGTTGTCATGGATTTTCAAGTCGCGTCACGTTTTTCACTTAATTCAGCCATCGTAATTCTTCTAATCGGCAGCACGCTTTCAGCTTTCGCTGGAAATAATGTAACTGCCGGCTACGCAGCGGTTGCCGGCGGTGAAAAAAATGCCGCAAGCGGATCGTATTCGGTCGTGATCGGTGGACAATATAATACTGCCTACGGTTACGGCGCCATTGTCGCGGGTAGCGGCGTCAATCAGGCGGTTTCGACGTTTTCAGTCGTGCCCGGTGGCGAGAATAATCAAGCCGGCGGTGAGGATAGTTTTGCGGCTGGTAGCCATGCGCACGCTCGCGGTCCGGATGAAAATCAGGATCGATCCCAACGTGGGGACTCTGGTACTTTCATCTGGGCTGATAACAACGTGATTGCCAATCCCCTCGGTAGTCTTTTCGGTGGTATCGTTCCGCTATTGGGCTCAACTGATCCTAACCAGCTTCTTATTTGCGCCGATGGTGGATTTGCGCTGAATTCGACGCCAATCAGTAGTAATGTTGCAATGACCGTGGTATCGCCGATTGGTAATCTGGGATACGCCACTATTTTCCTGCGCCAGAGCAACTCCGACAATGGCCTGCTGGTCTCGTCCGGCGATGCAAGTATCGGCTTGGCCAACACCGCAAATAACGCTGCCTTTTATGCCGATCAATATAACGGTTCAGGCCATACGCGGCGCCTGAGCCTTGACGGTGTCGGCAACTTTGCCGTTACCGCACAAGCCTACAAACCCAGTGGTGGGGCGTGGGCCGCATCGTCCGATGCGCGCCTGAAAACCAATGTGTTGCCACTGGAAAATGCACTCGATCGTTTATTGGCGCGGTGCGGTGTGACGTTCGAATATGCGCATCCCGATAACAGCATGCATCCCATTGGCACATTCACCGGATTTATCGCGCAAGAAGTCGAGCCGGCATTTCCCAACTGGATCGGACACGATCAGAACGGCTACCTGACAGTCGGACCGCAGGGGTTTGAAGCACTCACGGTCGAAGCGTTGCGCTTGCTGAACAACAAGGACGAAATACATGCCAGCGAGTACCAACGTCGAGTGATAAAACTCAAAATCGAAAATGCCGAGTTGCGCGAGCAACGTGCGCAGCAATTGATGTTGCAACAAACCAGCGTTGCCGAGTTACATCAGCAGATCGTGGGGCTGTCGGCATCGCTGAACGTGCCCTCGACTCGGACGACTTCACCTCCCGGTGAGAGAATTGGATCGTTCAATCGCAGCAAAAATTCGCAGCGCAACGATTTTGCTTCATCGATAGCGTGATCATGCTTGTTCGGAGCGGACAAGTTTGCTAACCGGCAAGTCATTGTTCAAGGAATGAAATTGACGAGCCATCATTGAGAGTAGTCAACATGAGTATGATTAAAAATAAAATGCGGTGCATTTGCGTGCTGATGGCATCTGCGATTGGCATTTCTGCACATGCGGCCATTCAGGTGAATGCCCTGACCCCCAACGCCCTGACCCCCAACGCCTTGACCCCCAACGCCTTGACCCCAAACGCCTTGAGCGCAAACGCCCTGAATACTAATGCCACATCGGTGGCAAGCTCGCCGCAATCTGCTGTTGATCCGGCTCCGTTGCGAACAGCTCTGCGCGTGCTGGGATCGAAACCCCTCGTAACTTCGCATCCGTGACGCAGCAGTCAACCACGATACGACCGCCGCGCCATTTCTGGCGCGGTGTTTTTACCGAGCGCTGCCCGCGGGTGATGGTCTTCGTCACGCTGTGGTCGGGGCTGCTTTGTCTTGCTATCGGCGGATCTGTTGTTGTTAGCGCTGCGCAGCGAGACGAAGCGCAGGCTCTTGCCGGTAAGACGGTCGCGCCGAAAACGATCGACCTTTTGGCAGACGATGCGGGGCTGGGGGCAACCGTTGACGGTCAGCGTTTACTGAAATATGCGGTGCAGTGCGCTTTGCCAGCGGGGGGGAAGTTAATGACATCGCGTGATGGTGAGAGCGTGACGCTAGACGGCGCGCTCGGGCTGGCACCGGAGTGGAGGAACCATCCGCTATCCGAGACCGATCAACGGTGGCTGAGTGCATGCGTCCTGTCGCGTATCAATGCCTTTGGCGTGACCGTGTTGTTGTCCTTGCGTGGTCAACATCCGGCGCTGACGCAAGCCTTGGGCGCTGAGGAAAAAGCCGCCTACGGTTTTGCGGAAGCGGCGTTCTTCGGCAACGTCTTTGCCAACCCGCCCGTGCTGTATACCTGCCGTGGCAATGGCGGAACACCGATTGCGCCGACACGCCAGCAGCGCGTCTGCAGCGAGACGTCGCTATCCGATTCCGGTTTGAGTCGGTGCGGCATGGTGGTGCTGGGCGATTGCGCGAACGTCTGTAGCGCACGCGATCTGCAGCAGGGATTTTATCGCGACTGCTCCGGCGGTGGCCGAAGTTACGCGGAAGTGATCACCGTATTTTTGAAAAACAATTAGATCTGGCGCGAGATCTTGCGCGTGCGCGTTCGATCAATCGCTGCGAGCAACAGCAACAGCCAAAAAATCCGTTTCCAGGAAAACAGGAGTTACCCCTCATGTCACGTCGCGTTTCAAGATCTCCGTTTTTTCTCGCTTGCGCAGGTACATTGGTTGCCGCACTGGCTTTCAGCACGATTGCTAGCGCCAACACCTGCCAGTGGAACGGCTCGGTAAATGCTTCGTGGTCGACCGCTGCCAACTGGTCGAACTGCGGCGGTGGCGCGCCGGTGAATGCCGATCTGCTGGAGTTTCCTTTCGCTGCACTCAACAAGACCAGTAACAACGACCTGGCAGGCCTGAACCAAGTTAGCGGTATGCTGTTCACCGGATCAAATGCCGGCAGTTATTTGCTGAGCGGCAATGCGTTGATCATCGGCGGACTGGGCGTCAACAACGACAACATCAGCGGCACGAACACGATCGGCATCAATCTCACCTTGAGTGTCGGCCCGGTTTTCAACGGCGGTACCGGCGCAATGGTACTCAATGGCGATCTCGCGCTCAACGGCCAGGCGCTGATACTGTCCTGGCCGACGGTAAATAGCGCGTTGGTGCCGTGGACGATCAACGGCGTGATCAGCGGCAACGGCAGTATCGCCACGAACGGCTCGGGTTCGGGCGACGGCTTGATTCTCGCCGGCAACAATACCTTCAGCGGCCCGGTGACACTCAACAGCGGCTACACGCGACTGGACCATGCGCACGCGCTCGGTGTTGCGGATGGCACGGCGGCGAACGGAATTTCCGTGAGCGGCAACGCCACGCTGATCATCGGCAACAATATCGACATCGGCAATGAAGCACTGACCCTTGCGTCCGGCGGCGGGCAAAACGGCAACGGCATGATCCAGCACAAGGGCAGCAATCATTGGGGTGGACCGATATCGTTGCCCGGCAGCGGCATGAGTCTTTTCAACTCCACGACCGCAGGCGACTTGTTGCAGTTCGATGGTCTTATTAGCGGCAGCGGCGGATTCGCATTCGGCCAGAATTCCGCGACAATCTACACGCTCGGCAACGCGGGGAACTCATTCAGCGGCGGCGTTGGTACTCGCCTCGGCGGCAATGTCGGTGCGATCATCCGGCTGGCAGGCGACAATGCGGTACCGACTGCGTCCGGCGTGCTGCTGCAAGGCGCGTCGACTTTCGATACGAACGGTTTCGATGCGAGCATCGCGTCGCTGCGTTGCACCGCCAGCGATAGCGTGATCATCGGTCACGGCAGCGCGCTGACCACCGGCGCGGACAACTCCAGCACAACCTGTGCCGGCGAGATTTCCGGCGATTTCAGCGACGTACCTTTCACCGCTTTGACCAAGGTCGGCACCGGCACGCTCACTCTCAGCGGCGCGAACACGTTCGATGGCGAAGTGGATGTACTCGGCGGCGGCTTTGCAGTCAGCGGCAGTTTGATCGCCAATCCGGGCACGGCGATCTATGTTAGTAGTGGCCAGAACGCGGCGCTGTTCGGCACCGGCAGCGTCGGCAATACCGTGGTGGCCGGTATCATCCACGGCGGCGGCGCCAGCATACCGGGCACGTTGACGGTGGATGCATTGAAGTTCAATGGCGTCGGCGGCATGACTGCGCGGCTCGCCAGCGCGGTCAGTTTCGATCAGATCAATGCCAACAGCGTGAACCTGGGTTCGAGCCCGAGCCTCACTCTGAATTTGAGTTTTGTACCGGCCGCCGGTGCGACATTTGTGCTGATCAACAATCTCGGCGCGGGCGCGGTGACCGGCACGTTCAGCGGGCTTGCGGAAGGCGCGGCCGTGGTCGTCAACGGCAGCACATTTCATATCAGTTATGTCGGCGGTAACGGCAACGATGTGACTCTGACGGCCGCCGGTGTCATCAGCAATGCCGCGCCGATTGCGGGGCTGGCGGCAGCCAGTGCAACGCTGACCAATGGCATCGGTTCGCTCGGTTTGAATGTGCTGACCACCGGTGCCGCACCGGGTTCGGTGCTGATCGATTGTACGATCCCCAAAGACGCGGCAAATTTCCAGATTACTTCCGGTGCGAGTGGTGCGATGGTGGCGCCGGCGGTGGTCGGCAACCAGATTCTTGTCGAACTCACGTGTGTGCCACAGGCCACCCTCCAGAGCGCTACGCTGACCTGCACGCAGATCGCCAATCCGGGGCCGAATCCGGCCAATCTCACCGCGTTGATCACGTGTCCGGCGCTGCCGGCACCGCCGGGCGAGCCGTCGCCGCCGATACAAATCCCGAGTTTGTCCGAACTGGGAAAGCTGTTGTTGATGGTGCTGTTGCTCGGCATGGGTGCCCTCCTCATAAAGTGCCGTCGCGCCCGATTTTGACAGGCGTGAATATATCTGGTCAGGGTGCCGCGGCCCCCTATCTTTCTTGTCAAGCAGGGCAAATTCCGGATGGGGCGCGGCATGGGCAACTCGATGGCAGACAAAATTTCCAGGCGTAAGCCATTCGCTCTGATGTTGCGTTGCGTCGTATTGCTGCTGCTGTTCGGCGCTGCGCTGCGCGGCATTGGCGATACCCGGCGGATCGCCAGCAGCTGGACTCAGGTCTGGAACAGTCCGCTCAACCACAGCGATACCGTGTTGATGGTTCGCGCCGCGGCGGCTGGCGGCATTCTGTGACTGGTACGATCGTATGATCCGGCCATCGAGGCCTATCGGCTCGTATTTATCCGATACGAAGCAAACGGCCAACAGGCTGGGGCACATATCGATACGGTCTTTCCGCCGGCTGACCAGATCGATATGAAAGAGGCCGCCGATGGCAGCGCCGTCGTGACCGCTACCAGTGACAATATCCTTTTCGTGCGCAAGTTTGACAGTCTCGATGGCGGACTGACCTGAGAGCATCAGCGAATGTTGCAGACCACGCTCAACGCATCGCTGCTGAGCGGTCCGAAAATTGCGCGTGATCTCACCGCGAATCGCATCCTCATTGCGACATCGGATCAGGGTGACTTTCTGATCGTGCGTTATGCCGAGGATGGCGTCGCGGGTAATGATGTGCGTTGGGGCCTGCGGAACAGCACGGATGTGCCCACCGCGATCCTGCTGCGCGCCGACGGTGGTTTTGTCGTTAGCGGTTATAAAGGCGGCAACATCCACGCTGCTTATCGTACCTTGCGTTTTGATGCGGCCCATGCGCTGGTTTTCAGTGACCGCGAAACCGGCGACATCGGCAATCTGTTCACTCCGGCGTGGCTGGCGCCGGATGCAGCGGGCAATACCTATGTCGCTGGCGGTCCCGAGTCTGCTTGCGGTTTGTTCACGTTTCGGATTTGGAAACTGGATGTGGCGGGTCAGCGCTTGTGGACGCATTCCGGCCCCGTCGCTGCCTGTGGTAGCGCCGAGCCGATCGGTTTTGAACTGCTGCCGGATGGCTCGACGATTGTGGTCAACCGCACCGGCGTGCAGGATTTCGGGGTGGTGCGGATCAATGCCGATGGCAGCACGCGCTGGGCACGGCAATGGGGCGGCCCGAATGCAGCGCATAGTGCGACGCCGCTGGCGTTTGCGGTAAATGCGGCGGGGCGTGTTCGCGTAAGCGGCTTCATGTCCGTTGGCAGCAGCACCATTGCGGCGATTGCCGAATGGACCGCAGAGGGATCGTTGTGTATCGCGGACACGTTCGATCCCAATCGTGCCACCTCGACTCATTTGCTGGGTACCGACTGGGTGGTTGGCGCGGATTCGCAGTTCAACGCGGTGAGCAATAACGACGCCGTGCTGTCGCGCTATCCGGCCGTGATGCCGTGCATCGAAGACGCAGTGTTTCGCGACGGCTTCGATCAGATCAGCGGCTTCTGATTTCAGCACGCGACAACTTCGCGGTTCACCCGATCCGTTTCGCTGCCTCAGGCCCACGCGGGCCAGCGAGCGCTGCGGTTTGCGGCGTGAGACAGCGTCGTGATGTCCCCTTTCGCATGAAATCCCGTAATGCATTACAGGGCATCCGGGAAAATCCATGTGGCGCACTCAAGCTGACCAAAGTCTGTTCCCCGCAAAAATTCGCGTCGCGCATTCACGGCACTGATGGTGCGGCCGGACGCAATTCGAATCGGACTCACCTGCTGATCTTTCGCCGTACCAGCGCATTGTCCAGCCTCTCCCAACAAGGAAACGTCATGTATCAATTCACTCAACCTGGTAACAGCACGATCAAACACGCTCGACCGGTGCCATCGCCGCGGTCATTTTCGCGGATGAAACGTCTGCTGGTGATGCTGACAGCCGCGCTTTCGTTCCTGGCGCTCGATGCGACGGCTGCCGCCGTGTATGGCCCGGCCGGGGTGCAGTCGGCGAGCATCGGCAGTAGTTACGGCGCGCCGTTTGTAGCGACCACGGCGGACTTTAACAACGATGGTTATCGCGATGTCGCGGTCATCAAGAACAATAATGACGAGCATGGCAGTCTGGCCATCTATACGGCTAACGCGATCGGCACACTTACGCTGAGTCACGATTACGGCATATTCAATTTCAAGAATCCGAACGGCATTACTGCCGCAGATGTGAACGGCGACGGCATCATCGATCTGATCGTCACCGACCACATTGGCGTGTCGGTATTGTTCGGCGTCGGTGATGGCAGCGCGACCTTTGTTGCCGCCAGTCCGCAGCGTCCGGCCTTTGCCGAAGCCATCGGGCGCGCGTACAGCGCCGTCGCTGTCGATATCAATCACGATGGCCGACCGGACATCATCACGCTTGCCTATGGCTCAAGTACCACGTACATCGAGGTTCTGCTCGGGACTGGTGGCGGCAAGTTCCTGTCTTCGTACCAATGCGATATCGACAGCGCCTTCAATCTTTCCGTGGCAAAGATTGATGCCGATGCAGAAGCTGACATCGTGCTGACCAATGCCAATAAAGTGACGGTGTTGAAAGGATTTGGCAGCGGGTTTTTCATTTCGCTCGGGCAAGTGCTGGATATCAGCAATAACGTCTATCTCATGTTCGACTCGCAAACGGTCGATCTCGACGGCGATGGCAAAGCCGATCTGATGATGACCAATTATTTCGGCAACGGCGTGTGGTTTTCCAAGGGCAACGGCAACGGCACCTTTCAAACTCCCACTCGTCTTTATGCTACTGGTCTGCCCGGCAATGACAGCCGCGATATGGGCACAACGGTAGTTGCTGATGTCAACGGCGATGGTTTGCTGGACATCGTCTCCGACGGTTATGTTTTGCTGCAGCAGCCGAATCATTCGTTCGTCTACACGCAGCATATCGGCTGCTCGCAGACGCGCATGCTCACCAGCCTCGACCTGAATGCCGACGGCTGCGCCGATGTGATCACGCGCGGGCCGGGCTTGAGCGATATCGCGATTTTCAAAACGCTGACGTGTTCGCCAAATCACATCATCGAAAGCGGCAGCCCGCAAAGTACGGTACACGGCACCGCGTTTGCGACACCGCTGTCGATCACGGTGAAGAATGGCGCGAATGTCGGCGTGCCGAATCTGCAGGTGACCTTTTCTGCACCGACCGGAGTTGCCGTGCCCAGCGCGAGCGGCTTCGTCGACGTGACCAACGCACAAGGCAAAGTCAGTTACACGGCGGTCGCCAATAATGTGTTTGGTTGCTACACGCTGTACGCGGTGATCGAGGGCTACAACGGCGGCCATCCGGAAAATTTCAATCTCTGCAACACCGACGCGAACGCTCTGACGTGACGAGCGGCGATAATCAAAGCACGTTGGTCAGCACCGCAATTGCCACGACCCTGCAAGTCAAATTGACCGACGACAACAGCGTGCCCAAACAAGGCGTGACGGTCAATTTCACTTCGCCGAATTCGGGTGCGCGCGCTATATTGTCGGCAGCAAGTGCGGTGACCGATATCAATGGTTTGGTATCGATCAACGCCACGGCGAATGCGATGTCGGGATCGTACAAGGTCGCAGTGTCGGCAGCGGGTGCCACACCAACCGCGATCACGTTGGCCAATGCGGCGGCGGCGGGTTCGGCGGCATCGATCTACGTCGATGTTTCCAATCCGCAATACGCGTATGTGACCAAGCTGTTCTCCGGTCCGATCGTGATTCATGTGCAGGATTTTTTCGGCAATCCGGTTGCGGGTGAAACGGTGCTGTATCAGATTGTGCCCGATGCCGTTACCGGCGCTACTGCCGCATTGTCGGCGACGAGCGCAGTGACCAATCTTGCCGGCAACGCGCAGGTGACCGCGATCGCCAATGGCCTGGTCGGCAAATACGCGGTCAAGGTGAGTGTGCAGGGCAGGGCGCAGACCAGTTCGCAAACCTTTTTTCTGCGCAACGTGGCCGACCTGCCTGCGGTGATGACGCTGGATAGCGGCACCCCGCAATCGACGCTGATCAACACCGCCTTTGTGCAAAAACTGCGCGTCAAAGTGGCCAATAGCGATGGCGAAGTCACGCCGCAGGTGCAGGTGTTTTTTCTCTCCAGCGGCGGCGCGACATTGTCTGCATTGAGTGCCCTGGCCGATGCAAATGGCTACGCCGAGGTTAGCGCAACCGCAGATGGTACGGTCGGTTCGTATCAAGTCACCGCGATTGTCGATGGCAATCATACCTCGACCGAATCGGACATCAGCCAGGCATTCAACCTGACCAATCTGGCACCGGTGATCCAGCAAAACATCCAGCCGATTCCGTCCTTATCGACGTGGTCGCTGTTGCTGCTCGGGCTGTTGCTGGCCTCGCTGGGCGCGATGTGGCGGTTGGGTTCGGATAACTGATTTACCGCACGGTGTATGACGACGGTTGCCTGACGTTGCAGCCGTCGTCATTGCCAGTTTTTTTCGCACGATTTGCGTAAATGGTGCCAATTCTGCTTCGGTCAAACTGGGAATATGCATGCGTATATCTGGCAACCAAGCGATTTATGTACTGATTTTTGTCGTGATGGCTTTTGTTGTCAGCCAGCGTCCCGCGCATGCCGCGTCGCCCGCAACTTGCAGTCGCGAGGATGCGTTCAAGCGCATGATGGCGCTGAACCAGTACGGCATGAAACTGCAAAGTGCGTTGCCCGATTCACTCAAGGATCCTGCTGGCTACGAGGCGAATTATCGACAAGTCATCGACTTCAATGCGCGCCTCGGTGCGGTCGGAAAAACACTGGCTGCCGAAAAATATGCAGAGGCGTGTGCTACGTATGACGCACTTGCGAAGCAATACAAGGTTGATCTGGCGGTACAAAACGTGCGACCACCTTCTGCGCTGGAGAAAGAACGAAAAAATCGTCCTGCCAAAGAATGTGACCTCGCCGAATCGGTGCGGCGTTCGATGTGGCTTACCGAATCCTTCCAGCGTCGCGCCGAAAGCCAGGACCTAACGCGCGACGACTGGCGCGAGTTCGACAAGTTGACCGAACCGGTTGGATTATTGATGCAGCAGAATCCAGTCAAGGCCTGCGCGCTGATCGATAACATCGTCGTAAAATACGACTTCACGCGCTGAAAACAGTGGGCGAAATCCTGCCCGCTGGTGTCACTCACCAAGCCGTCATTGACATTCAATGTCCTCTTTTCGGTCGAATCCCGTAATTTAAGACGCAGCCCCCAATCATCTCACTTCAGGAGATTCGTTCATGTCCATCAAGGTTATTTCCACGTTGCAAAAGCTGCTGCCGGCCGGCGCGCTGCTGATGTTGCTTTTCTCGTTCGTACCGGCATATGCAGTCACTTCATGCGTCAGCACCGATAACGCGCTGCAAATTCAGTTGACACTCGCCAGTATCGGAACTGGCGGCGCGAATACCATCCGTCTGGTTCAGCGGTCTGCTGGCGGCGATCATTACACCCTGCCGACCATCAATATGAATTTTCCGCAACCGATCACGCTGGAAGGCGGTTACACCGCTAATTGTGCGAGTCGCAGCGTCAGCGCGGCGAATACGATCATCGACATGGGCGGCAATTTTTTCTCGCTTACTCAACTCAGTGCCAGCCCAACGGCTCTGATCAGCCTTGAGGGGCTCACCCTGCGCAACGGCTATTCGGTGATTCTGAGCACGGGGCAATATGGCAGTTTCAGCGACGACGCCGGAGCGGTGCGACTTTCGCATGTGCGAATCACCAATTTCAGCGCAAGCAGCACGAGTGTTGATCCGCTGTTTCGCGATTTTCCGGTGAAACTCGTTTCGCATGCAGCACCCATAACGCTGGAAGACGTGCAGTTTGATCACCTCACGCAACTTAGCGGCAGCACGTCATGCGCGGTCAATCTGAGTCTGGATGAGGATAGCTTGGCGTCGCTGCACTATGTAAATGCAGACCTTTCAAGTGCCAAAAAACTCTGTGTTTCGGTCGAGAAATCGTCGGGAAATTATGCCGCGGAAATCTATAACAGCATCGTCTGGTCGTCTGACGGCAGCACTGTTGGCATTGCGACGCTTGACGAAACCAACTCACGCACGAGCTTCAGCCTAAAGCTGGTCAATAGCCTGTATCGCAGCGGAAGCATCGGTGGTGTGGCCAGTGTGACCACCTCCAATCCATTATTCAGCGATCCGCAGTGGTCGTTGCCGAGTAGTGGCAACTATCACCTGGCGTTCAACTCGCCGGCGGTGAATTCCGGCACGCTGATCGTGCCGGGCGGCTCACCCGCTACCGATATTGAAGGCGTGGCGCG
>JAYVLO010000029.1:0-98307 GCA_043759455.1 Pseudolysobacter sp. | reverse complement strand
GTAATCGGACGCTGCTTTTGCCAGCATCGCCTGAAAATTTTCTGGCTTGACATTGGCCTGCGCGGTGAACGCGGCAGACGGCGGGAATACGCGATTTTCGACAAGTACCGATTCGATGGCAGACATGGTTCTTCCTCCTTGATTGCGTGGGCAATGTATCACTCAATAATCACCCGTCAACACATCATTGACGAGGTAAAACAGCTTGCACGTTAGCGGGATTGATTGACGCGAGTCTTACATAAGAGCTGGTAACAGCTTTTTTGTGAAAAGCCCATTAACATTGGGCTTGGTAGCTAATATCTTCATAAATCGATAATATATAAAAATAGTACCGAGCCCAAGTCAAACGGTCATTTCAGCAAAAAGCTGATGGCAATAGGGTGACCAGAATCGGCGGCGACATTGTGGCAACCATAAGGCAGCGCAGACATTTAGCGTCAACAAGCGGATGCTAAACTGGAAAAAAGCCCCATAAACGGCGCGTTGCAACGCCGTACCGGCCTTAACCCTTGTCGTCTTTCCCAGAGCTTTCTACTATATGACCCCTACGGAAAATCCCGTTGCTGTCGGACGCGGCATGCGCCCGCTGCCGCTCATTATTTTCGCCAGCCGCTGGCTGCAATTGCCGCTCTATCTGGGCTTGATTGCCGCGCAGGGCGTCTACGTTTATCACTTCTGGGTTGAACTCGTTCACCTGATTGAGGCCGTATTCGGCAACCAGAACGCGCTCAAGATGCTGGTCGAAACGGTGGGATACGACCTCAACATCTATTCGATGAAGGGCGACGTTATCGGCCAAAAAACGTTGCAACTCAACGAAACCATCATCATGCTGGTGGTGCTTGCGCTGATCGACGTGGTGATGATCTCGAACCTGCTGATCATGGTGATCGTCGGCGGCTACGAAACCTTTGTTTCGCGCCTTAATCTGGAAACGCACCCCGATCAGCCGGAATGGTTGTCGCACGTCAACGCGGCGGTGTTGAAAGTGAAACTCGCGACCGCGATCATCGGCATTTCGTCGATCCATCTGCTCAAGACTTTTATCGAAGCCGATACCAAGACCACGCAGGAAATGCTTTGGCAGACGCTGATCCACCTGACGTTTGTCGTGTCGGCCGTGGCGATCGCATGGATCGATCGCATCATGGCCCCGAACGTTGCGGTGGAGGGCACAGTGCACCGTTGAGCCATGCACTGGATTTAACTCGCCATCCCAGCCTACGCTGGGATGACGGCCATTTTCAGAGTCTCCGCAAAGGATTATTACTTCAACCCTTCCAGTAGCAGCGTATTGACGCGGCGCACGTAAGCTGCCGGATCATCAAGCTGGCCGCCTTCGGCGAGCTGCGCCTGTTCCAGCAATAGCAACCCGAGATCGTTCGCACGCGCCTCGTTGGTTTCCGTTTCCAGACGCTGCACCAGCGGATGGCTCGGATTGATTTCGAGGATCGGCTGTTGCGACGGCACATCGTGACCGGCCTGCTTGAGCAGTCGCTGCATGTGGGCAGCCATATCGTGCTCGTCGAGCACAAGGCACGACGGCGATTCGGTCAGACGATGACTCACGCGCACGTCGCGCACCTTGCCGGCGAGCAGGGTCTTGAGTTTGCCGAGCAAACCCGCGGCGGCTTTTTCAGCTTCCTTGCGCGCCTCGCTGTCGCCTGAATCGGCGAGCTTGTCGATCTCGATATCGCCCTTCGCCACCGACTTGAGTTTCTTGCCGGCATATTCGTTGAGATAACCGATCATCCACTCGTCGATGCGATCGACCAGCAGCAATATCTCGACGCCACGCGCCTTGAGCGCTTCGAGTTGCGGGCTATTGCGCGCGGCCAGCCAGCTGTCGGCGGTGATGTAGTAGATCGCTTCCTGGCCGGGTTTCATGCGACCGATATAATCGTCGAGCGCCACGGTCTGCGCCTTGTCTTTGCCGCTCGTGCTGGCGAAACGCAGCAACTTGACAAGTTTGTCCTTGTTGGCGAAATCCTCGGCGACGCCTTCCTTGAGCACGTTGCCGAACTCGTTCCAGAAACCCTGGTATTTGTCCTTGTCGTCGCTCGCGATTTTTTCGAGCAGGTCGAGCGCACGTTTGGTCGCGCCACTCTTGATCTGCGCGACGAGTTTGTTCTGCTGCAGGATCTCGCGACTGACGTTGAGCGGTAGATCATCGGAGTCGATCACGCCGCTGACAAAACGCAAATACGCCGGCAGCAATTGCTCGCTCGCATCCATGATGAAAACACGGCGGATATACAACTTGAGACCCTTGCGCTCTTCGCGACCCGACCACATCGCATCCATCGGCGCCTTGCTCGGCACAAACAGCAGCGACGTGTAACTCTGATTGCCTTCAACGCGGTTGTGCGCCCATGCAAGCGGATCGTTGAAGTCGTGCGAAATGTGTTTGTAGAACGCCTGGTAATCCTCGTCCTTCAATTCGGATTTCGGTCGCGTCCACAACGCCGAAGCGTGATTGACCGTATCCCATTCGAATGCGGGTTTTTCTTCGCCGTCCTTGACCTCGGTTTCATCGTTCCCGATTTCTTGGTGCCCAATTTCTTCGTGCCCGATTTCTTTCGGCATGCGGATCGGAAAACCGATGTGATCGGAATATTTCGAGATCAGTTCACGCAAACGCCACGGCTGCAGGAATTCGAGCTCTTCGTCCTTCAGATGCAAGGTTACGGTGGTGCCGCGCGCTGCCGACGCGAGCGTTTCCAACGTGTATTCGCCCGTGCCGGTGGATTCCCAACGCACGCCCACATCGGCGGCATCACCGGCGCGACGTGTGGTCAGCGTGATCTTGTAGGCAACGATAAACGCCGAATAAAAACCGACGCCAAACTGGCCAATCAGCTGGGCATCCTTGCGCTGGTCGCCGGAAAGTTGTTCGAGAAAACGCCGCGTGCCGGAGCGCGCGATCGTGCCAATATTCTCGATGACTTCATCGCGGCTCATGCCGATGCCGTTGTCGCGGATGGACAGCGTATGCGCGTCCTTGTCGAAGCTGATTTCGATGCGCAGTTCGGCATCGTCCTGGCTCAGGGCCGGATTGCCGATGGCGGCGAAACGCAATTTATCGCAAGCGTCAGAGGCATTCGAAATCAGCTCGCGCAGGAAAATTTCCTTGTGCGAATACAGCGAGTGAATGACGAGTTGCAACACCTGCTGCACTTCGGCCTGGAATTTATGCGTTTCTGGGGGCGTGGTCGTGGTCATGGTTTCTCTTGAGGGAAGAAATGCGGTGCCTGCAGTGTGGGGACAGGGGCATGGAAATCAATATTCGAACTCAGCGCTATTCGGGAGGATCGTGACACTGCAATTACGTTAAAAGCACACGGACAAAACGCAGCGCCGATTGCCACCGACGGTTTACGCGGTGATTTTCTGCGATGTGATATAAAATCGATGCTTGACCCGAAATCATAAAGCACCGCATGAATGCATTTCCCGACAAGCAAAAAAAGACAGCATGCGGACAACGGCATTGTCTCAACTTCTACTATTGGTTGTTCGCGGTGACCGTGAGCGCGGCGCCGGTGCATGCCGCCAACTTTACCGTGCTGGTGGGTAGTGGTGGCAATGTGTACGTGCCCGCCACACTTACCGTCAACGTTGGCGACACAGTAACATTCCGCAATGCAGGCGGCTTGCATAACGTGAAAGCTGACGACAATTCATTTCGCTGCGCCAACGGATGCGATCACGATGGGCATGGCGGCAATGGCGATACCAGCACGGATATCTGGCACGCGTCCGTTACCTTCTCCGTGGTCGGCAATATTGGTTATTACTGCGAGCAACACGGCAATACGTTGACCGGCATGCGCGGCATGATCATCGTAAAAAGTTCGACGCCGGTGCAGCTGCAATTTTTCGATGTAGGGCAGTAACCTGTATTTTTCTGTGCCGCGAAAACGCGAAACGTCCGGGCGTTTTTTCCGACCGTTCGATGACTTCAGGGATACACGTCCTACCTCAAACGAAAAGCAAATTCGAGGTGGGAAGCAAGCTCAGGTTCGGGAAGATCGTCGCGATGTCGGTAGCTGAAAGACCGAACCATTGCGCCAGCGTAGCCGCATACTGATCGACCGAAGTGGTCGGAATAATACGTCCAATGCCATCACCGGAATCGTTGAGATTTGGCGAGACCTGATACACATCCGAGGTCGGGTTCACCATGCTCGGCATTACCTGGCCGAAATTGGATTGCGCCGAGAAACCGCAGCCGTTGCCATAGAACTTGCCGCCATTGACCGCGCCGCCGAGTACCAGGTGATGCGAGCCCCAACCGTGGTCGCTGCCGCCTGCATTGCTGGTCATGGTACGACCGAAGTCCGATGCAGTGAATGTGGTTGCGACACTCGCCAACGTCTTGCCGCCGCCGATGCTGACGGAATTGAGCGCGTTGTAGAAACCGGCCATCGATTTCGACAACTGCGAAAACAGATCAACATGCAGTCCGAGTTCACCGCTATGCGTGTCATAGCCACCGGCATTCACGAAGAATACCTGGCGCGTCAACCCGCTGTAGCCGGGCTGATTGGTCTGCGCGGCCCAGATCAAACGTGCGACGGTTTGTAGCTGTGTGCCAAGATCGCCACCGCCCGTAAAATGCGAACCGAAATCTGCCGGCAATCCAGAGGCGCCGAGTGCCGCCCCGATGATATCAGCGGCACCGATGGAATGATTCAGGGTATTCGCATAGGTGCGTTCCAGCACATGCTGTTGCGTACCCGAAACACGCAATGCATCGAATGCGGCTTTCAATCCGCCACTCGAATCATTCGGATAATCCACGGTTAGCGCACCGTTGGAATTCATGATGTAGCCGTTCACGCTTTCGCCACGGATGAAAATGTCCTGGCCGCTGAGTGAGGTCATGATCGGAATCGCCGCTGGATTCGCGGCAGCAACCATATCGCAAATACGTCCGCCCCAGCCCGAGGTCGGCGTGTTCGAGGGCGGCGACGACTGCCAGTACGCGGATTGATCGGAATGCGAAAAAAGTTGCTCTGGCACGCTCGGATTATTGAACTGGTATTGGTTTTGCGTCACCGGGCCAACCAGCGTCCCGACATTGGCGATGATCGCCGCCTTGGCACTGTTGTTGAATAGCGCAGCCAATTCTGGCATCGATGGATGCAATGCATACTGGATTCCATCCGCGGAGGAGTTGCTGCCGTCAGCGAGCGGATGCAATTGGGTGCGATCAAGCGCAAGACCGGGGCGCACGCCGGTAGCGGGGCTATAAAATCCATCGAACGCGGATTGGGTATACGGTACGACCATGTTGAAACTGTCGTTGCCGCCATACAAGAAGATGCAGACCAGCGCCTTATAATCGGTAAAGGCGTAATTGCTGGCGCGCGTGGCGGCCTGCAATAACTGCAGATTGCCAAGTGCCGAATACACGCTGGCGCCGCCGAGTGCGGCAGCGAGTGTTTGTCGGATAAATTTGCGGCGATCTATGCGCATGGCGGCCTCTTATTTCTGGATCACGTATTCGGGTGAAGTGGAAATCAGATACAGCGCACGATCAATCCGCTGGGCTTGCCAATCCGTATCCGTCGTCGCGTCGATCGTATTCAGATAGGTAATCAGGGTCTGACGCATGAATGGCGACATCTGGCCCGACATGAAACGTATGTTGTAGGCGTCAACCAGCCGATTAGACGGGTCGCCCACATGGCCATCCGTGCCTGCCAGTGCCGCATCCTGAAAATGATCGAACATCACCTCGCCATTTTGATCCCCGGAATTACAAGTATCGCCGGTGCTGTAGTCGAAGGCGCGTGTCCGGGTATTGTTGATCAGATTGGTGATGGTGGAATCGGTATTGATCTGAAATTCCGGACCAAGCAAGTTCTGTGTTGTCATTTCACCGGATGGCATGAAGCCTGGCTTGAAAAAATTGAACACGGTGTCGGCATCACCCGGTGCCTGGCCAACGCCGTTGGCATAGTCCTGATCGGCCACGTTCCAGCTCAGATAACCGGCATAACGATAGGGCTGGCTCGCATAGTGATAGCTGTTGGGCGGCGTGCTGTTGTCCGCATAATCCGTGCCGCAATGATGCACCGCATGCATGGCTCGCCAAAAATGAGTGAGGCGCAATAGTGGTTCACGCAATTTGCCAAACGTATCAGGCTGCTGCCATTGGCCATAACGCGCTTCGGGATCGAGCACGATCTTCTGGATTACAGCACCGAGATTGCCGCGCACATGCTGAATACTGCCGTCATCGTTGAACACGGTTGCGATGCGTTGTACGTAGGCCGGACTGGGATTGCTCGTCACCAAACGCTGGATCAGTTGCTTGCTGACAAACGGCCCGAGATTCGGGTGGTTGAAGATATTGTCGAGTGCAAATTTGAGGTCTGTAGCAGCACTACCGCCGTTGGCGAGCATGCCGCCATTAACCGCGCCGGGATAGAGCAGCAGCTGCTTGTTGAGCAAATCATTGTTCATGTCGGTGCCATTATCGTGATAGCTGGGATCGCCCGGATTGGGCTTGTCCACCACGTCATACGCCACCATTGGCTGCACAAAACTTGCACCAGCGCTCCTAGGATACCCACAACCGTTGAAATCGTCACCGAGGGTGGCGCCCGTACCATCACAGTCGAACCAGTTCCAGCCGGTGAATACGTGAGCAAATGCGGTTACTGTAGGCTGGGTGTAGGTCGCCGCAGCGGGCACTTTTGGCGTGCCATCGAGATTCAGCATGATCAAGCCTATGCTGAAAAGCTGGTTGATCTCGCGTCCATAGTTTTCATCGGGATGCAGGTTTGACGTAAGGTTGGCACGCTGACTGCCGAGCATGTTCAGATACGTGCCCATGGCCGGACTGAGGGTTACTTTTTCAAGCAGAGTTCGATAGTTACCGAAGGCGTTGTCGGTCAGGATGTCGTAATAATACGCAATACCTTCCGGGAAACTCGCGAGCAACGGATTCTGATCGGATGCGACCAGAATTTCGCTCAGCGCAAACGCAACACGCTGACGCAACTGATCGGTGTGGAGGACGGTATTATTCTGCGGATCTGGGCCACCAAGCGCGCCGAGAAACCACGCTTCATAGCGATTCTGCTGCCCAGTACGCTCCCCCAGAGTCACTCCGACCCAATTCAAATAGGTCATTTCGTGGGTCGGGGCTGCCGCGAACTGCTCGGTGAGCCACGCCTGGTAACCGACGCTGCGCAGATGCGCGATATCAGCTGCGGTCGGACCGAACGTGGCCTGCGCGAGAAAGCGCGACGCATCGGAATCGGTAAACGGACCCGACGTGATGCCTTGAAACCCGTCATGGAACATCAGGTCCGGGCGATGGCTCAGGCTTTGCGCGCCGACGAAAAAACTCGACAGCATGCCAATTACGACAGCAAACCATGAGTGAATGCGCAACGGCGCAGTCTTTATTTTGAACATTGACCTGCTCCTTGGCCCCCCGTGTCCGAACTCTACCGCAAAATCAATGCACAAAACATTACATTTATTTCAGCGACAGAACGGCGTGGCGAAGAGAACTGTCGCCCACGTCGACAACAGAAGAACCCGTTGAAAACGCGCCGCGGTTTTGGTCGCCGGAGAACAAAACGGCCACCAAATGGTGGCCGTTTTGCCGACAAGGAGCATAGACGCGACTCGATGCTCCAAGACAATTCTTTGCGAAAGATCTCAGTCGCGCGGACGCGAATTCTGCGACAGATCTTCCTTGATGCGGGCGGCCTTGCCTTCCAGACCACGCAGGTAATACAGCTTCGCACCGCGCACTTTGCCGCGACGCTTGACCAGTACCGAATCAATAGATGGGCTGTGTGACTGGAATACGCGCTCGACGCCGGTGCCGTGCGAAATCTTGCGCACGGTGAAAGCGGAGTTGAGGCCGCGATTACGCTTGGCGATAACCACGCCTTCGTAAGCCTGCACGCGCTCACGCGCGCCTTCTTTGACTTTGACATTCACGACTACCGTGTCGCCAGGGCCGAAGTCCGGCAACTTGCGGGTCATCTGCTCGGCTTCGAACTGCTGAAGGATGTTCATAACACTCACCACTACTTGTTGGATTTGGTTGGATCGTCATCCGGCATTAGCCGGTGTTCTTGTCTTGCGCCGCGAAATATTCGTGGCGGAATTCCTCAAGCAGCGCACGCGCCGGCTTGTCCAGTTGCAGCCGCGCCAGCAAATCCGGGCGCCGCAACCATGTTCGTCCCAGTGACTGTTTCAGGCGCCAGCGCTTGATCGCTGCATGGTCACCCGATATCAGTACCGCTGGCAGTGTTCCCAATTCATGCTGCTCGGGCCGCGTGTAATGCGGACAATCGAGCAATCCGTCGGAGAACGAATCCTGCGCCGCCGATTGCGCGTCGTTCAACGCACCTTCCTGCAACCGCCCGATCGCATCGATCAACACCGCTGCAGCGAGTTCCCCGCCGGACAGCACGTAATCACCGATCGACAATTCTTCATCCACTTCGTGATCGAGCAACCGCTCGTCCACGCCTTCGTACCTGCCGCACAACAACACCAGCCTTGGCAAAACGCTCAGCTCCTGCACCTTGCGTTGCGTGAGTCGCACTCCCTGCGGACTCAGATAAATCACTTTCGCCGGCGCTTCCGCCGCCGCCTTGGCCGCCGCGATCGTGTCGCGTAACGGGCCAATCAACATCAACATGCCGGGACCGCCACCGTACGGGCGACCATCCACGGTGTGGTAATTGTCGGTCGCAAATTCGCGCGGATTCCAGCTTGTCACCGAAATCAGACCGCGCTCCTGCGCCCGCCCGACCACACCAACTCTGGCACAGCCGTCGACAAACTCCGGGAACAGCGTGATGACGTCAACCCGCACCAGCGCTAATCCTTGACCCAATATCCAACACTTAAAACTCGGGATCCCAATCTACCGTGATCCGCCGCGTATCCAGATTTATATCGTGTACGAATTGCCCGCTGACGAACGGAATCAAACGCTCGCGCGCGGCATCCCGCACTACGATCACATCATTCGCACCGGTCGCGAAAATATGGCTGACACTGCCCAGGCTGATGCCCAGCGTCGTCACAACCTCCAATCCTTCGAGATCGGTCCAATACACTTCGTCATTTTTGATCCTGGGCAGCGCCGAGCGCCAAACCCAGATCTCTGCCCCTACCAGCGCCGCCGCCTGATCGCGGTCGGTCACGCCTGGCAGCGTGGCGACGATGCCTTTGCCCTGGGCACGCCCATGACAACCTTCAACTTCGTACTCGGCTTGCACGGTCTTCAACAACCAGGGCTGGTAGTTGAAAATCCGCAATCGCGGTTCACTGTGCGATTCCAGTTTTACCCAGCCCGCGACACCGTACACCCCGACGATCCTGCCGAGCAGGAGACGCCGGTCGCCTTCAATAGCCAAGGCCGGTCTTAAGCAGCAACTTTCTCTTGCTTGGCGGCTTCCTTCACGAGGAAACGCACCTTGTCGGACAACTGCGCACCCGTGCCGACCCAATGATTGACGCGCTCCGCATCGAGCTTGAGCTTCACATCCTTGCCGGCTGCAATCGGATTATAAAAGCCGACGCGCTCGATACTGCGACCGTCGCGCGGGCTGCGCGAATCGGTAACGACGATGTGATAGAACGGACGCCCCTTGGCGCCACCACGAGACAGGCGAATCTTAACCATTGTTTTTACTCGAAATTCGTGAATCAGAAGGCAGCACAGGGTGTCAGAACGACCCGCCGCATTACCGGGAACCGCCTATTCTAGCGGGTTATGGGAAAAAATAAAGCGTTAAGAGCACTTTAGTGCTGATTTCCGCGCAATCAACGTTGCATGAAGTTGCCGCCTGCCCCGCCGCCGCCCATCGCGCCCTTCATCTGTCGCATCAGACCCTTGATGCCGCCCGACGACAGCTTCGACATCATTTTTTCCATCTGCTGATATTGCTTGAGCAGCTTGTTGACGTCCTGCGGCTGCATGCCCGAGCCCTTGGCAACCCGCACCTTGCGCGAGCCGTTGAGCAGATCGGGATGGCGGCGTTCTTTCTTGGTCATCGAGTTGATGACCGCGATCATGCGATGCACTTCCTTGTCGTTGATGCGCGACTTGACCTGATCCGGCAGATTGCTCACGCCCGGCAGTTTGTCCATCAAGCTGGCGAGCCCGCCCATGCTGAGCATCTGCTGCAGTTGATCGCGCATATCGTTCATGTCGAAGCGCTTGCCCTTGACGATCTTCTCGGCAAGCTTCTGCGCTTTTTCTTTGTCGACGTTCTGCTCGACCTGCTCGACCAGCGACAGCACATCGCCCATGCCGAGAATGCGTTGCGCGAGACGATCAGGATGGAACGGTTCCAGCGCATCGGGTTTCTCGCCCGAGCCGATGAACTTGATCGGGCGACCCGTGATATAGCGCACCGACAACGCCGCGCCACCGCGCGCATCGCCATCCGTCTTGGTCAGGATCACGCCGGTCAAAGGCAACGCTTCGCTGAATGCCTTGGCAGTATTCGCCGCATCCTGGCCGGTCATCGCATCGACGACAAACAATGTTTCGATCGGATTGACCGCAGCGTGCAGCGCCTTGATCTCGGCCATCATCGCCGCATCGATCGCGAGACGGCCCGCGGTATCGATCAGCAATACATCGACGTATTGCTTGCGCGCCGCATCGATCGCAGCGTGCGCAATCGCTACGGGATCCTGCTCGCCGGTCGATGGGAAAAACAAAACCTCGACCTGTTCAGCCAGCGTCTGCAATTGCTCGATAGCGGCGGGACGATACACGTCGCAACTCACCACCATGACTTTTTTCTTCTTGCGCTCGCGCAGGAAACGCGCAAGTTTCGCCACCGTCGTGGTCTTGCCGGCCCCCTGCAGTCCGGCCATCAGCACCACCGCCGGCGCGGGACAATTCAGATTCAGATCGGTATTCACCGAACCCATCACTGCGGTGAGTTCGTCGCGCACGACCTTGACCAGCGCCTGCCCCGGCGTCAGGCTTTTCAAGACATCCTGGCCGACCGCGCGAACCTTCACGCGCTGGATCAGCGCCTGCACCACCGGCAACGCGACATCGGCTTCGAGCAAGGCGATGCGCACGTCGCGCAGTGATTCGCGAATATTTTCTTCGGTCAGGCGCGCACGACCGCGCAAGCGCTCGATGGTGCCGGACAGGCGTTGGCTGAGTGACTCGAACATGGCTTGACTCTAACGGCAGAAAAAACGAAGGCGCGCAGTATAGCAGCCGCGCTCGTTGCTGGCCCGCGAGAAACTTATCCTGCGGCTAAGGAGATATTGCGTGACTGAAAACGACCGGTCACTTCGAAAATCGATTCGCCAGTCCTGATAACGTTATATTTTCAGCGATCTCGTCGTGGGGAATCAGAACATATCTCCATGGTTTCCCGTTATTTTCTAGGGAGTATTCCGATGCCTTGGCGCACCACTCAATCGCCGATTCTTCTTTTGCCAGCACATCCACAGCATCCATTTCGTTGCGTGCCTTGGGCTCCAGCATGTAAATGAAATCTGATGTTTCAGCCACGAAATCAGGCTGATATTCAAGATGGTCGGCACCTTGCTTGTAGAAAATCTGGAACTGCCCTTTCGCCGGCTTGAACCATTTGATCGCATCACGCTCCAGAATCACCGCCACCTTGCGCTCCGCGTCCGAGGCAAATTTTTGCAAAGGATAAAGACAACGCTGGAACCCGCCGAAAACATATTTCGCCATGTTGCTTTTATCCATCGGCGCAACGCGGTAATCCATTGGCGGCTCTTTCACGGCGTAGGTGTAAGCGCTCGCCTTCAGCTCGGTGAATCCTTTGCTTACCCTCGTCTCGGTTCCTACTGATTCTTCCCAATAATGCTCCTGCATTTGAGCGTGTACGAACTTTGCGATATCACGATGATGACAACGCAAGACATCGCAAACCTCATCGATTTTCAGATAGCTCGCGAAATGTCTGACGACCTGAGATGCCAGGTCATATAGCAGGTCCGCGTGCACATCGTAGGAAATATCGTCGCAATCGATAAGGCCACGTACGATATAGTTTTCAAGCCTCGGCTCCTCGGCGTGACCGCGCACAGGATTGATGGTCAGGCTTTCGCCAGTGCGAAGATATCGCACCCAGATTTCCTCCGATACGGGAGGGTATTTCAACGAATCCAGCATTAAAACGAAAGGCATGAAGCCCGACTTCACCTCACCTTTCGGCACCACAAGAATGCGTGGAATATCGATGCTTTGCAGCGTCAAGAGCTCGACTGTTTTCGCTACCACGCCGGCGATATCCGGCTTTTCTCCGCAGCCATCTAGCTCAGCCTGCACTGCTAGTTGACGCTCTTCCACTGCTTTGACGATCGCAGCCTGTATTTCCGGTCGCTTCAGGTGTTCGATCGTCGGTACGTTTTGCGGCTGATTTCCCAGGCTACAAATTACGTCGTATGCAATCTGCGCCAATCGCTGCTCTTGGGGATCAGCAAATAATTTCGCGTTATCCGCCCCGGCAAGTGTCGTGTTCGCCGTCATTTGTGCCGGCTGAAATCCAAGCGCGGTAGTTACTCTTGGTTGCGACACCACCGTTACCGTTCGGTTTACCAACGTAGTTTCGTCGAGCAGGATGGACGCCATACGGATTGATGAGCTTGGCTTATTCGCCTCGTCAACAATTTCCTGGAATTTGTCGTGCGCGATGATATTCAGCCGATCCACTGAACTAACGCCGGTACGTTTGCCATACGGCAGACGCAAACCGCGCCCGATCGATTGTTCGATGAGAATACGTGCGTTGGCCGCGCGCAATGGCACGATGGTATAGAGGTTGGTCACATCCCAACCTTCCTTGAGCATATTCACATGGATGACGATTTCGGTCGGTTCATCGCTATGCTCAACGCGCAATAGCCGTTCGATCATTTCCTCTTCTTCGACACCGCTTCGGCTGGAGTCAACCTGAATCGCCTTGCCCTGATAACGCCCGTCAAAAAACGCACTGGACTGGATCAACTGGAGCAATTGCGCGGCATGCGTGGTGTCGCGTGCAATCACCAGCACGAAAGGCTTGATGATCGTATTGTTGGTTTCGCGCGCGTAAGTTTCCAGATCGACTTTCACGCTCTCGTGCAAACGCACGCCATCTTCTAGCTTCAGCAACTCCAGCTCCTCGACCGACATCGCGGCAGGATTGAAATCCTTGCGCGTAACCACGGCGGGTTCCTTGACGAAACCATCGGCCATCGCTTGAGCAAGCGGGTAGTGAAAAATTACATTTCGGAAGGCAATCGCGCCTTTGCTGGTTTCTACATACGGCGTTGCTGTGAGCTCAAGCCCAAGCACAGGCTTGAGTTCATTGATCGCACGCAAGCCGGCGCTGGCACGATAACGATGCGATTCGTCCATTAGCAGTACGAGATCGGGCAACCCGGCAAGGTAAGCAAAATAACTCTCGCCGATGTATTCCGAAAGTCGCTTGATACGTGGGCTGCGACCACCACGCACCTCGGAGTTGATCTTCGAAATATTGAAGATATTGATACGCACACCACCAAACAGACTACCGCTGACCGGATCATGCTGGTCGTAATTGTCGCCAGTGATGATCGACGGCGCATTGATGGCAAATTCCGCAATACCCTTAAACACATACTTCGGCGTGTTCGGTGTGAAGTCCGCAATCAACTTGTTGTAGATGGTCAAGTTGGGCGCCAGCACGAAAAAATTATTGATGCCGTGCGCCAGGTGCAGATACGTCACAAAGGCGCCCATCAAGCGCGTTTTTCCGACGCCAGTTGCCAATGCAAAACACAACGATGGAAACTCGCGCTCGAAATCGGTGACGGAAGGAAATTCGCTGCGGATCACGTCCAGCGCAGCCGCGGAATCAGTGCTTTTTCTGGGCGGCACGATTTCGGTAATGCGATCCAGCAGCTCCAGCGAGTGCCTTTGTGGCGGACGCAAACTCAACCTGCCGGCGATGGCGTTGACGTGTCGATTCATTCCTTGCTCCCTGTTTTTTTATCCGCTTTTTTTCGAATCGAGTTTGGCTTTTCGCCCTTCATGCGCTTGAGCGTTTTTGTCACCGCATCGAAGTCACGTTCTACCGTTGTGATCTCTTTTGATTGTTGCTGACGGTAAAGATCGAATTGCGCTTCCGCGTAGGCGATTGCCGATTCGTGACTGATGCGACCCGCGTGCGCAAGCACTTCTCGCTCACTCAACCGCAGAAAATCATCGAGCTTCGTTATCCAGTTCGTCATCGTCATCGCGCGCCGATTGAGCGCCTGCACCTCGGCAAATTCGAGATAAGCGCTAACGATACGATTGAGCGCATCGAGCTCTTCGGCAACCAGGTAATTCTTGGCGATGCCCGCATCCATCTTGCGCGGCTTTGCGGCGCTCCAACTCGTCATGCCCATATGCGGCTTGGCCGCATCGGCGCGCGTCTTGATAACTTCGGCCGCAGTATGACCATGCGCCGCCCAATGCATCTTGTTCTGCATGGTCTTGAAAAAACGCTGGCTGGCTTCTGCACTGGCGTCGTAGTCCACGCTGGTGGCATAGATGTCCAGCACCTTGCGCCAGAACATGCGTTCCGAAGAACGAATATCGCGAATGCGCGACAACAACTCTTCAAAGTAGCCATCGTCCGGCCCCCGCTTCAGACGCTCGTCATCCAGTGTGAAACCCTTGACCAGGAACTCTTTCAAGCGCTCGGTCGCCCATTGGCGGAACTGCGTGCCGCGCGCAGAACGCACGCGATAACCCACCGCCAGAATCGCATCAAGGTTGTAATACTTGAGGCTGCGCTGTACCGCGCGCCCGCCTTCGGATCGAACTTGTAAGTAATCCTTACAGGTTGCCTCCTGCAGTAGTTCGCCTTCCTGATAAATCGCCTTGAGATGCAAGGTGATGTTCTGCGGCGTGGTCTGAAACAACTCGGCCATCTGCGCCTGGGTCAGCCAAACCGTTCCGCCTTCCAACTGCACCTCGATGCGCATTCGTGCATCCTCGGTGCGATACAGGATCAACTCGGAAGTCGGCAGCGTATCGTTGCCGTCCGTGCTCATGCCTCAACATCCTCGCCAAACAAGCTGGACTGCACATTCGCCTTGACTGGTGGCTCGGGTGCTTGCGGCAGATTTTCAACCTGCAACGAATAATCATCGTGGCCCCATTCGCAGCGCGACAATACCTGCTTCGGAATCTTGCGCACGGTCAGGTTGGAATAATCGCCTTTGCCGCGAAACGCCGGGCACAGCACCAGCAAAGTGCGTTCACTGCCCACTTCGTCAGCGAGTTGCTGCAGTTGCTCATGGCTCAGTGTAGCCGTGGTGACATATAAAAAGTCGCGCTCGGTGGAATAGCCCTGTTGCCAATACACCGTGTCGCTGGGCGCATAGGTGAAGCCTTCCAGCTTGCACAGCGCCTCGGCCAGCATTGCCGCGTTGTAGTCGCGGTGGATGACCCAGTTATCCCAACGGTCTTTTTCCAGCAGTGACGGCGCTAGACGGTAATAACGAAATCCGCCGCCGCCCGTCCAGCCTACCGCCTCGGTAATGCCGCCCTTGTCATCACCGTCGATGACTTTCTGCAAGCGCGGAATGATGTGTGTGTGGATGTGCTCGCCGAGCTCGACCATGATCCAGCGCCGCCCCATTTTGTGGGCGACCGCGCCGGTCGTGCCGGAGCCGGCGAAGGAGTCGAGTACTAGATCGCCCGGGTTTGTTGTTAGATCAAAACATCTTTTTATCAACGCCTCTGGCTTTTTTCCTTTCGGAAATTGAACGCCACCTTCGTTATGCAGGTTGTTAGATAAAATATCGTCCCATAGCGTGGTCAGCGGCTCTCCCGCCACAAACTTCCCATCCACCATCTTTAGCTTGTCAGCATAGAAGAGAATGCGCTCCCCTCCTTTGAAATACATATCTGAATGATTCGCACGCTCCAATCTCAAGATGGCTTCTGACGCACGCTTCGATTCATCAATCATCGCTCTCGCGGCCTCGCTGACGCTATCGTAATCTGGCCTCGCGGTACGGATAACACTTCGAGCATTTGCCAAAACGAATTCCTCAAGCACACCCGGATCGCCTTTTAATATTTTTCGGGCAGATTTTTCATCCTCGTTAATGTAAATAGCGAATGCCTTCGTTAGTGTAATTATCCGCCATTGTTCACACAGCTCATTTCGATTGACTATGAACTGACCATATCGTTTGTCTCGATCACGTCCGGTAAAAACACGATTAGGCTTCCATGCAGATTTCCTTTTCGCATAAATCAGTATTTAATTAGTCGTACTCACACATCCCGGATTGATTGACTTGTGACCAGTCGCCGACCCTTGCTTGAACGTCGTGATGTAGAGACGATTAGGTCGCCCGAAAATCTCGTCAAGTAGAACGATGAGATAACCCAGCTCGTTGTCATCGATATGAACGAAAAGAGTTCCGTCTTCAGCAAGTAGGTGATTGATAATCTCGAATCGGTGCCGGATCTGCGAAAGCCATATCGAATGCTCAATACCGTCTTCGTAGTGATCGAACATTTCGCCAGTATTGAAAGGCGGATCAACGTACGCGCACTTCACTTTACCCGCAAACTCCTGCTCCAGCGCCTTCAACGCCAGCAGGTTGTCGCCAAAGATCAAGCGATTGTCGAACAGATCATTCTCACCGACACGATGCTTCGCGTGATAACTCTTGGCCTTGTCCTCCAGCAGAATCCGCGGCTCCAGCTTCGGTCGCGTCTCCTTGCCAATCCAGGTGAGTTCAAGTTTTTGTTTTCGATAAGTCATGGCAAATTATTGTTTATATTGATATTTACAGCTCTGTCCGGTTTCGCGTGTGATACAAACATCATGTCCAGTACGGGAGGTATTCAGCGAACTTGTTGCCCGAGTCCGGATCCTTGCGTTTGACGCGTCCAGCATGGACGGCATCGGCAATCAGGTTGGTGACCAGATTGCGTTGCTTTTCGCTGAGCTTCAACCGCTCGCGCAGCGACGTGTTCGTCAAGGCGGTACCAGACAGGTAGCGCAGCACGGCATGCTGGTAGCAAGCCTCAATCCGCTCCGTCTTGCCCATGTCGGTGAACTTGCGTGGCGCATACAACGTTACCCGAAATGCACCGTCGAGGACTGCAAATGCAACCGGCGGCAGACCAAACAATTCGATGGCGGCAACGACCTTCTGAAAGCCGGTGCCGCGCTCCTCGCAAATCCGATATAGCCGGAACGCCGAGGCCAACACTTCGTTGCGCGACTCCGGTGTCGTCCCGATCAAGCGATCGACCTGCTTGGTCGGCAGCAACGCGCCTGGGTTGGTGAACTCGATGCGGTCGTCGAAAATCTCGATCATCGGCCCGGCGCCAGTGACACTGAAATCCTGATGAATCAATGTATTTGCGATCAGTTCACGCAGTGCGATCTCGGGGTAGACGCTAACCTCGACGCGGAGTGCCTTCTGTATGACCTCGCTATGTGGAAGGCTGCGTTTGAGATGACCTATGAGCCCCTCGAATCCCACCGCATAACCACGCTGACCGACCAGTTCATCGATCGTGTCCACTTTGTTGCTGCCGCGATAGCGGATCACCCGAACCCGCTTGCGCGCGAGGCTATCGAACTGTTCGAGTCGGCGCGCAGCTGCTATCGCGCCGAAGTGCGTGATGCAATATCCGCTGCCCTCAAAAGTGATCATCTTTTCGTCGGCCAACCAACGCAGCAGCGCTGGCTGATCGTCGGGCAAGGGCCGTTCGCGCAATTTGGCGACGCTTGCCAAGTCCAAAGAGGCGATCGTGGCCTCAGCATCCAATACGGCGGATGCCCGCAACTCTTCCCAACGCGGAGGTGGACTGCCGAGCATCAGACCCGCCACTTCCTGCCGCGACGCTTTACGGGTAGTGCCACCTGAGCGAACCCAACACTCCTCGATGGATTTGCCACGTCGGTGTACTGGTCGATTCTTGTGCTCCGGGACATGCACACATAACAGCGCCACTCCCTCCAACTCGACGACGCCATGATCGACTGCGAGCGGCGGCTGCAGTGCATCGCGCCCGAGATTGGCAACGGTGCCTATGATTGCCGCGACATCCTCTTGCGTAACGCCGATAAGATGCGCGTCAGCATTATCAATGCCGAAGACAAGATAGCCACCACCTGGAAGGTTGGCAAAGGCTATTAGATGTTCGACGAGACGCTCACGATTTGGAGAAAGCCCCGCTTTCCAATCCAGTTCATTTGTCTCATGCGGAATTGGCGCCAGACTTGATTTTAGTAACTCTACTGCGAAGGAAATCCAGTGCTTGGTCACACGGATTCCCCTGGATAATCGCTACTAAAGGCACGTTGCTTCATGGTTCTAAACTGCAGCGGTGTACGCGCTGCGCGCAGTAGATAGCCAAATTGCGGAATAAGGGCGGCCAAGAATTCACTGCAGACAATATTACATAGCCTAAAATTGCTATTGCTTGTTGAGAGATTCATAGGACATTCCATCGTGCGCTGAACAAGGCTTCACTTCGCGAATATTGTTGCAGTTTGCCTTCGATGTGCGCGATCAACGTATCACGCTGCGCATCAACCTGATCCTGGGCATCAAACAACGAGCGTCGTTTTTGGTTTCTCTGCCCTTCCAGACTTTTGATCTGCTTCTGCATAACCAGCTTGTCATCCAGACTCAGGGCAACAGTGGCCGCGCGCCGCACTTCCCTGATCTGCCTATCCAGCTCCTTGATCTCGCGCTCCAGACCCAACTTGAGATCATCAGCCCAGCCGTCGAGCTTGTTCGCCTCAGCTTCGAAAAACTGTGCGTTGCGCTCTGAGATATTGCGTTGGATAAGAGTCCGTTGTTCGGCTGCAATCTGACTCAGCGCCGTCTCATCGACTGATACACCTTGACGGGAAATGCTGCCGGGCAACGTGAGCATCCGGCGAGCAGTTTCATAATCCAAGGCCCGGCCATCATCGGTGGTGGCCGCAACAATCAAATGGTCTTCACCCTGATCGAGGGATTCCACACTGAACAGCGACACGGCAAGCTGACCCGATTTGCCGATCAGGGGCTCGAGCGAGCTAACCTTGCCAACATGTTGGCTGTAGTCAAAATGGATTTCTGCCGACGGCAGTTCGCGCGCCTTGGCCCGATCGACGAGCGCTTCGGCCAATGGATGGTTGAGTCGATACAGGTGCGCGTCGCCAGTGCGGCGCGGCAACTCGTACAGCCCACATGGAATGTCAGTTTCACGTCCCGGGAAAGGCGATGTATTCAGGCGAAAGCCTGCGTCACCGAAAAAATCGGCATGTCCGTGCAATTCGTGCCGGGTGAGCTGCATCAGCAAATGATCGTAGCGCCCGAGTTGTTCCTCGGAGGCCGTCTTGCGCACTTTCAATTTCTCGCGCACTTCGTCGTCGAAGTGTTCAAGCAGTTTCTGTCGGGTGCGTGTCATGGATTCGTCGATCTCCAGGCTCAGTTCGAGCTGGAGCTGGTCGAAGGCCGACTTGATCTCCTCTTGCTTGCGGCAGCCTTGGTAGATCGCGGCGATGCGCTTCTCGAAATCCACACCGGATTCAATCGCGCCCAGCACTTCGTCGCTGGCACCAAAAACGCCTTCGAATAAATGGAATTTTTCCGACAGCAACTCGAACACACGTTGATCGGCGGCATTCTTGCGGTTGAGGAAATTGACCACGACGACATCGTGCTTTTGTCCATAACGATGGCAGCGCCCAATGCGCTGCTCGATGCGCTGAGGATTCCACGGCAGGTCGTAATTGACCACCAGCGAACAGAACTGCAGGTTGATGCCTTCGGCGCCAGCTTCGGTGGCGATCATGATGCGACCGCAATCGCGAAAATATTCGACGAGCGCCGAGCGCATGTCGGCGCTGCGAGAACCGGTGATACGGTCGCTGCCCTCGTGGCGCTGCAACCACTCGGTATATATTTTCCTGGAGCGCTCGTCGGTGTTGGAACCGTTGAACAACACGATGCCGTCCTTGAACGGGCTGTCGGCCAATACGCGTAGCAGGTAATCCTGCGTGCGGCGGGACTCGGTGAAGATGATGGCTTTTTCTTCCGCACCCAATTCCCGCGTTCTGGCGAAAGCAACCGTGAGTGCTTTCAATAACGCAGCGCCCTTGGCGTTGGCGCTGATGGATGAGGCCAGCGTGGCGAACGCTTCGAGCTCGACAATCTCACCGGCAATGGCTTTTCGGTCTTGCTCGCTCAGTGGCTCGACGCTTTTATCGTCCGACCACTCTTCGGCGGTTTCGTCGAGCGCCTCGTAGTCACGATCGAGATCTTCAGTCAGCGTTATGACCGGACTCTGCGCAGCGAGCTCTGCCTTCAGTCGTGTCGCGATGGATTGCAAGGCACCAGCAATCGCAAACGTGGACGAGGCCAGCAACTTGCGCAATACCAGCGTCATCAGCGAGCGTTGGCTTGCCGGCAGCGCGCGCAGATTTTCGCGTTGCAGATACTCCGAAACCAATGCGTAAAGGCGATCTTCGCTTTCTTCCGGCGTGAATTCTTCGACCAACGGCAAACGCTTGGTGTATGGGATGTAAGCAACGACTTGTCTGCGCAAGGTGCGATGACAGATCGGCCTGAGACGCGCCTTCAGCGTCTCGAACGTTTGCGCCTGACTCAAGTTCGCGAATTGCTCGCGGAAGCTTTTGACATCGCCGAAGATATGTTCGTCGATGAAACTGACCAGCCCATACAATTCAAGCAGCGAATTCTGTAGCGGCGTCGCGGTCAGCAGCAACTTGTCCCGATCCGCCAATGCCAGTTTGAGCGTATTGGCGATGACGTTGCCGGGCTTGTATACGTTGCGCAGCCTGTGCGCTTCGTCGATGACCACCAGATCCCACGGTATGGCATGCACATCGGATGCCTTGCTTCGCGCGAACTGGTACGAGCACAGAATAATCTCATGTGCTTCAAAAGGACGGACCTGGCCTTGCCGGATCGCCGCGTTGTAGGACTTTGCCTCAAGAATGCGGCAGGGCAAAAAAAACTTTTCGCCCATTTCCTGAAACCACTGCTTGCGCAAGTTGGATGGAGTGATGATAAGTATGCGGCGCTTTTTCTCGGCCCACTTTTGTGAAAGCACGAGACCAGCTTCGATCGTCTTGCCCAAGCCCACCTCATCAGCGAGCAGCGCTCCCTTCGATAGGGGCGAATTGAACGCGAACAACGCAGCATCCACCTGATGCGGATTCAGATCGACTTGTGCACTGGCGACGGCGCCTGCCAGTTTTTCTGCACTCCCCGGCGGGAAGCGGCGAGTGAGTTCGTAGGCTATGTACTTGGCGTGATAATCGGTCAACGCCGCCACGTTAATTTCGGGAGCCTTCATATCATTCGGCTCGCAGACCATATCCAGATGCAGCGATGGTGACTTCCATGCTTGGCCCGTATGTTGTGTGTCTTGTCTTGCAGCTGCTAAAAATCTTTGAGTGCCTGCGTGAGAAGCTTCGGGCACGTTGGTAGCAATGTATAACCTGATACCGGACGCTGCAAGGATAGCGCGCCCCTTGTATACACGCAGCACGCTCGAGCGTTTGCGAAGCGCGCGCGGTATGCCACACTTCGCGGCATGTCGATTGTCCTGCTCTCATGGCTTGCCGCCGTTCTGTATGTCAGCGCCGCAGTGGTTTTGGCGCTGCCTTTACTGAGTCGTGCGCAGCCGCCGCGTCTGCTCGGCCTGGCGCTGGCATGGCCGGCGGTACTGCTGCATATCGTCGTGGTGCTCGGCAATTTTCTGCATGAGGGTGGCCTCGACCTGCATTTTTTTGCTGCGTTATCACTCATGGCGGTCGGCGTCGCCGGGTTGTGCGTGGTCGTAAATCTGATGCGTCCGGTGGCGGCACTTGGCGTGATTGTGTTCCCGCTCGCAGCGTTGCTGCTGTTGACCGCATTGACCGCGCCGCACATGCCGCTACCGATCGAATGGCAAATCAAACTGCATGTGATTTTTGCGCTGCTCGGTTATAGCGTTTTGTGTTTTGCGGCATTGCTCGCGATCGGACTGGCGTTACAGGAGCGCGCGTTGCGCCGACGCCAGTTCAGCGGACTGTTGCGCATCCTTCCGCCGCTCACTTTGACCGAAGCGCTGATGTTTCAGCTGATACGCGCGGGTTTTGTGCTGCTCAGCCTGACCTTGCTCAGCGGCATCCTGTTTGTGCACAACCTGTTCGATCAGCACCTCGTGCACAAGACCGTGCTGTCGATTGCGGCGTGGCTGGTATTCGGTACCTTGCTGTGGGGACGCTGGCGTTACGGCTGGCGCGGACGTCGCGCGGTGCAGCTCACGTTATGGGGCATGGCGTTGCTGCTGCTGGCGTTTTTCGGCAGCCAGTTTGTGCTGGAAGTGGTGTTGAAGCGCGTGGCGTGAGCGCCGTCACTTTGAATTTTTGGAGCAGTGAAGCGTGAGATTTCCCAACATCCACAGCTACCATTCTTATCTGATTATCGGCGTTTCGATTTTCTGCGTTGCGTACTTTCCGACGCGCTTCATGAAAGATTGCGGTTTTTCGCTGAACCTGCATCATTTCTGTACCCCGGCGCAGACATGGGACTGGATAATGTCCGGCGCAGATTGGCCGTTTTGGATATTCAATGCCGTGCTTGTATTAGCATTTGTCGGCGTATGCGTGACGCCAGACAAACCAAATGCCGATCCGCTCACTGCGCCGCCGCCAACGCCTCGCTCAATCGATCCACCGCAATAATTTCGAGATCGCCGAACTTGCCTTTTTTCGGCGCGTTCTGGCGTGGCACGATCGCCTTGCGAAAACCATGCGTCGCCGCTTCGCGCAGGCGCTCCTCACCGTTCGGCACCGGACGGATTTCGCCGGACAATCCTACCTCGCCAAACGCCACCATCTGTTCCGGCAACGGTCGATCGCGCAGGCTCGACAACACCGCCAGCAATACCGGCAAATCCGCTGCGGTTTCCTGCACGCGAATGCCGCCGACCACGTTGACGAACACATCCTGATCGTACACCGCGACACCGCCGTGACGATGCAACACCGCGAGCAACATCGCGAGACGATTCTGCTCCAGCCCGAGCGTAACGCGCCGCGGATTGCCGAGCGAGGATTGATCGACCAGCGCCTGCACCTCGACCAGCAGCGGACGTGTGCCTTCGCGTGTGACCATCACCGCACTGCCCGGTGTCGGCGCGCTGTGCGTCGCGAGGAAAATCGCCGACGGATTCGGCACTTCCTTGAGGCCTTTTTCCGACATGCCGAACACGCCGAGTTCGTTGACCGCGCCGAAGCGATTCTTGAACGCGCGCAACACCCGAAACCGGCTGCCGGCTTCGCCTTCGAAATACAACACCGCATCGACCATGTGCTCGAGCACCCGCGGCCCGGCGATGCCGCCTTCCTTGGTCACGTGGCCGACGAGAAATACGCTCGTGCCGCTTTCCTTGGCGAAGCGCACGAGTCGCGCCGCGGCTTCGCGCACCTGGCTGACCGAACCCGGCGCAGCAGTGAGTGATTCGGTCCAGATCGTCTGGATCGAATCGATGATCATCAGTTGCGGTTTGTCTTTCGCCGCGAGTGCGAGAATTTTTTCGACGCAGGTTTCGGTCAGGCAACGCAAAGGTTCCAGCGGCAAGCCGAGCCGTTGCGCGCGTGCCGCGACCTGGCCCAGCGATTCCTCGCCGGTCACGTACAAACCACGCATGCGCGTGCCGACCGCGCCGAGCATCTGCAGCAGCAAGGTCGATTTGCCGATGCCCGGATCACCACCGATCAGCACCACCGACCCTTCGACCAAGCCACCACCGAGCACACGATCGAGCTCGCCGATGCCGACTTGCGTGCGTACTTCTTCGCTATGCGCGACGTCGGAAAGGTCGGTGATTTGCGGCGCGCCGGCAGCGCTGCCGGAATATCCCGCAGCACGCGGCGCGGCACCCGGTCGCGATTGCGTAACAACGAATTCGGTCAGCGTATTCCACAGGCCGCACGCCTCGCACTGGCCCTGCCACTTGTTGTGCTCGGCGCCGCATTCCTTGCATACGTAAACCGTTTTGTCTTTGGCCATCGAAATACTTCCTTGGCTATTGAATGGACAACGCACTCACGCGCCGAGCAGGCGCTGGGTCAGCAAACCGTGCAAGTCACGGCGCCCGTCGGCGATCAAAAAAACATATACCTGCCGGCCCATCACGCGATAAACCACACGCCACGGCTTGAATATCACTTGCCGGTATTCGTGAATGCCAAGAGCAAGCAATTCTCGCGGATGACTGCCGCGCTGCGGCACGGTCGCGAGCATCTCCACCACTTTCACCAAACGATCCAGCACGCGGTCTGCGGCGGATAGCGAATCGTACTCGGCAATGTAGTCGTGGATTGCCTCAAGGTCACGCTCTGCGCCAGCAGTCAGCAGCACCTTGTAGCGCATCAGCGCACGGCCCGCTTTGCGCGCAGGCGCGAGATCACATCTGCCGCAGGCATCACGCGTCCCGCCTCGATTTCCTGATTGCCGAGTGCGAGAATTTTCAACAGGGCCAGAGTTTCGCGAGTCTGCTCATACGAGGCGATATCCTGGATAACCGCCTTGGCTTCGCCGTTCTGGGTAATCACCAGTGGTTCGCGGCGTTCGGCCAGATCAAGCAGAACTTCGGCCGCGTTCGCTTTCAAATAACTGATCGGCTTGACTTGAGATGAGTAGCGCATGGCTCTAGTCCACATGATAAAGAGACTGAATATAGTTCTTTAATGGTCTTGCTGCAAAGAGAGATTTTGCAATGCCGTGCGGGGCGGCTACATGCGTGCCTCCTCCCGTTTGATAAACTTCCATCATGACCTGCGAAATTGTGAATGTTGGGCGGCGCCGCGACGGCGGCAACAGGTATTGGTGCCTGGCGCATAAAGCGAATGCCACTGCGAAATACGGCGTTGCCGCTCCCTACTGTGTGGCGGCCCATGATGCCGAAATTCCTCCAGAGCAGTGCTTGAATCTGGATTGGCGCGACTATCCGGGCAGAGTGGCACTCTGGGGTTCCGTGCCAGCGGTCTACGATACGACGTCTCGTCCGATGGATCGCGGTATTCACGTCCATGCCAGAAAGGTGGCTGGGCCGGACAAGGACATTGATTGGACCTACCGAAAGCTTTGAGTGCTTTTCGACGTAGATCTTTTGTCGGATGGTTGGCGGCAGGTGGATGAAGTCGATGCCATCAATTTCATGGTGTCGGGAGTGTTTAACTTTGAAACCATCCCGGCAGTTTGCACACGGTGTAAATTCGAACATCTCGATCGGGATTGGTTCGCGGTGCATAACCACCGCCGGCACCTCTGCCAAGGAGTGCTCACGATTCATCCTCGACAAACAAAACGCGCTTGGTCATGCCGCAGGTGAGATCGTAGGGAATCGTGCCGGCGTGTGTAGCGATTTCCTCGACCGGCAAATCTCGACCCCACAACACCACGGCATGACCAACTTGCGCGTTCGGTACGTTGCGCAAATCGATTGTGATCAGATCCATCGAAACTCGTCCGACCAGTGCGGCGCGCTGACCGTTGACCAGAACGGGCGTGCCGGATGCGGCGCTACGCGGATAACCGTCGCCGTAGCCAATCGCGGCGACGCCGATGCGCATATCTTCGGGGCATTGCCACGTTGCCGCGTAGCCAACGTGCTCGCCCTTGCGTACATCGTTCACGGCGATCAGTTTGCTGGACAAGGTCATCGCCGGTTGGAAACCAAAATCCGCGCCGGTTTTTCCATCGACCACCGACAACCCGTACAACAGGCCACCGCTGCGCAGCCACTGTCCGCGTGCGGCGGGCCAGCCGAGTACCGCGGCAGAATTGGCGAGCGAATGTTCGCCCGCAAGATCGCTCACTGCCGCACCGAAAACGCCAATCTGTGCGGCAGTGAGTAGCTGGTCGAATTTATCCGATGCGGCGAAGTGTGTCATCAAGGTGATGTCGGTGCGGATCGACGGCAACGCCCGCAATCGCTGGTACATCTCGGCAGCACGTTGCGGTGCGAAACCGAGCCGATGCATACCGCTGTCGATCTTCAGCCAGACGCGAATCGGGCGCGCATCACGATCGGCTTCGAGCCACGCAACCTGGCTGTCGTGATGGATCACCGCGTCGAGATCGAGCCGGCGCAGTTCGGCCAGATCAGCGGCTTCATCGGGTCCGGAAAGTACGACGATACGCTGGCGAAACCCCGCCGCACGCAGACGCAATCCATCGGCAATCGCGGCAACGCCGAACGCATCCGCACTCGCCAGTGCGCGTGCAACACGTTCCAGTCCGTGGCCGTAACCGTCGGCCTTGACCACCGCCATGAGCTTGCCGCCGCCGCCGATTTCACGCACGCGCCGCAGGTTGTGTTTAAGGCTGGCGAGGTGAATCGTGGCGAACGCCGCACGGCTCACGCGCGCTTACTCAAAGCTGCCGGCGTACGAATCGCTGGCGTAGTTTTCGAACTTTGTATATTGGCCGAGGAAGGTCAGTTTGACCGAGCCGGTCGGGCCGTTACGCTGTTTGCCGATGATGATTTCGGCCACGCCTTTTTCGGCCGAATCCTTGTTGTAATACTCGTCGCGATAGATGAAAACGATCACGTCGGCGTCCTGCTCGATCGCGCCGGATTCGCGCAAGTCGGACATCATCGGGCGCTTGTCGGCGCGTTGTTCGAGCGAACGGTTGAGCTGGGAGAGGGCGACGACGGGCACGTTGAGCTCCTTGGCGAGGGCCTTCATTCCACGCGAGATTTCTGAAATTTCCGTGGCGCGATTCTCCTTGTTTCCGGGCACCTGCATGAGCTGCAGGTAATCGATCACGATCATGCCGAGATCGTGCTCGCGCGCGAGACGCCGTGCACGCGCACGCAACTCGATCGGCGACAGCGCCGGCGTATCGTCGATGAAAATTTTCGCCTCGGAAAGCAAGGTGATCGCAGAAGTCACGCGCGGCCATTCCTCTTCCTGGATATCGCCGGTGCGCAGGTGCTGCTGGTTGATGCGACCGAGCGATGAAATCAGACGCAACGCGAGCTGCGAGGCGGACATTTCCATCGAGAAAATCGCCACCGCTTTTTTGGTTTTCAGCGCGGCGTATTCGGCCATGTTCATCGCCAGCGCGGTCTTGCCCATCGACGGACGCGCCGCGACGATGATCAGGTCGGACGGCTGCAGCCCGGTGGTCATCTCGTCGAAATCGGTGAAGCCGGTCGGCATGCCCGTGATGCTGCCCTGGTTTTCGTAACGCGCCTGCAGAATCTTGAACGCATCCGTGACCGCACCGCGCATTGAGACAAAACCCTGCTTGCCGCGCGAACCGGCTTCGGCGATACGAAACACACGCTGCTCGGCGCTTTCGAGAATTTCCTGGGTCGAGCGACCCTCCGGCTGGAAACCGTCCGTCGCGATTTCAGTGCCGGCATCGATCAGCTGGCGCAGCACCGATTTCTCGCGCACGATGTCGGCATACGCGACGATGTTCGCCGCACTCGGTGTCGTGTTCGCAAGCTGGATGATGTAGCCCGAACCGCCGACCAGTTCGGCGATGCCCTGCGTCTCGAACCACTCGCCGAGCGTGACCGCATCGCACGGCATGCCCTTGTTCGAGAGCTCGCCGATGCCGCGAAAAATCAGGCGGTGATCCTTGCGATAAAAATCCTCGTCGGTGATGCGATCGGCGACCTTGTCCCACGCCTCGCGCGCGAGCATCAGCCCGCCGAGTACGGCCTGTTCGGCATCGACCGAATGCGGCGGCACGCGCAGCGATTCGATGCGCGGATTGTTGCTGGGAATACGATCAGAAAACGCGGCCATGGACGATCCGGACTAACTGCGGCGGGGAGCGCGCCATCATACGCACCGCGGCGTCTCATGACATGGGAAAAGTCTGTGTCCAAGCTGTGGATAAGTTGTGCAAAGCATGGTGGTGGCTTGTTATCAGCGCGCAGTTGCGAGCAAAACTTTTGCTCCGAAGACGGTCACGGGTTTGGGCTTGCTGAACAGATAACCCTGCATTTTATCGCAGCCAAGCAACCGCAACAGGCGTGATTGTTCTTCGGTTTCGACACCTTCCGCCACCACCTTGCGCTTCAACGAGTGCGCCAGATTGATGATGGTGGACACCAACGCGAGTCCTTCCGGGGTGACCGTCATATCGTTTACAAACGAGCGGTCGATCTTCAAGGTGTCCACGGGGAACTTGGACAGATAACCGAGCAACGAGAAACCGGTGCCGAAGTCGTCAATAGCAATGCGAATCCCCATCGCGCGTATCGCAAGCAGGCTCGATATGCTGAGCTTGACGTGTGCCATGATCACACTTTCGGCAATTTTCAGCTCCAGGCCATTGGACGCCTGTTCATCGAGACTTATCATCTGTTTGATTTCGTCGATGAAACTGCGATGACGCAATTGCGATGGCGAGACATTTACCGCGATGCGTACGGCCACCAAGCCTTTGCCACGCCAGCGCAAGAAGTCATCCGTGGCTTGACGCAAAGCCCAGCGCCCTACTTCATGGATCAATCCGGTCGCACACCTGATTCGTATCGCCTTCGACGAGATTGCCGGCAAGCGATGTAAAAGCGACGTAACGCCCATTCGCACTGATCGCCGAATCGGCGCTCGCGCTACGCGCCTGCAGGCCGAACGTACTTGTGCTGGCACGACGAATATTGCCGGTCTGCATCTCGCGCACGAAGATGTCGGCAACACCGTTCCTGTCGCCACCTACCAGTTGATCAGCGCTCGATGCAAAGGCCACATAACGACCGTTGTAGCCGAGCGGATGCAGGATCAGATCGGGATTGCCCATATCGCGGTTGATGAATCTGCCAGCGTGCGCGATACCAGTAAGCATCGTGCCGCCGGCGATCATCGCGATCTTGCACCAAACGCTATTCATGGCACACCTGCCGCAACTTTTGTTGCATCGCTGCGCGTGACGAATGTTCGCAGCGATGCCGAAACGCGGTCGAATACCTGCAGCGCAGCGATGTCCGGATAGGCCTGCGCATCATCGGGCAAGCTAACCCAGCGTGCGCTGATCGAGATGCCGGCATGGTTCTAGCTCAGTTCATAACGATCGCCATCGCGCACCGCAACACGCTGCGGCTGGCCGGCGAATTGCGGCTTGAACGCGACTTGCGACGCGCCTTGCGGCTGTGGTTTGGTATCGATCGCGGCACGTATCTGGCGCTCGTCGAAACCGCGCAAAACATCACTCTATACCTGTGTGCACAAGACGGCGATTTCGGCGGCCGGCAAACTCAGCCGATAGCCGCCGGTCGCGCGCAGGAACTTCGGACGATGCAGTTCGGTGCAGCCATCGGCATGGATACGCATGATCGTGGCGCGATCCGCTGCAGGATTCATCGCGCCAGCGGTAATGCGCAGGGTGAGCCACTTGGCGCAACCGGTCGGCAGCGTCACCGTCGCGATATTGCTGATCGGTGTTCTTGGCCGCGGTGCGAGCAGTTCACTGAGCAAAAAACTCACGCTCGCGCCGACGGGCAAATCGACCAGCGCACCCAGATCTCGCTGCCATCCGGCGTGATCGTCACCCACGATGGATTGGTGCAGAAATTCGTGTGTGTCGTCGCGACCGTGTTGTTGCTCGCATCGATGATGCTGATAATGAACTCGCACGATGATTTCCGCGACTCTCGCGGATTGCTGTATTGCGCGGCAATCCTGACTCTGGTTACCGCTTCGATCTCATCAGCATGGGCGCAGCAGCGCATCGTCAGCGATCCGCCGTTGCTCGATGTCAAAAAAGGTACGGCGCCGCGCACCACGTTGATGGCGTTGCCGCTCGGCGCGCCGCGCATGGCCAGCGAAAAACAACTCGATCTGAATATCGAGTTCACCGAGAGCAAAATCTACAACCCGGCCAGCGGCCGCTACGACACCGTGCGTTTGCGCAGTTACACCGGCGCGTCGGTCGATCCGAAAGCGCCGCACGTCGCGCCGACGATCGAGGTTTATCCGGGCGATACCATGCGCATCAGCCTGCACAACAAACTGCCGCGCGATCCGAGTTGCACTGCGCACGAGACCGATCCCACGCCCGACCAGGTGGTCGGTGCAATAAATACACCGCATTGTTTCAACGGCACCAACCTGCATGCGCACGGGCTGTGGGTCAGTCCGTCGGGCAGCAGCGACAACGTGCTGCTGTCGATCAATCCCGGCGTGGATTTCCAGTAAGAATACAATATTCCGCCGGATCATCCGGCCGGCACATTCTGGTATCACACCCATCGCCACGGCTCGACCGCGTTGCAGGTGGCCAGCGGTATGGTCGGTGCGCTCGTGGTGCGCGGCGATCGCCTGCCTTCCGCAGATAGTCACGGCGATATCGATACGTTACTGAAAAATGCCGATGGCAGCGCGTTCACCGAGCGCCTGCTGGTGCTGCAGCAGATCCAGTACGCGTGCCGCGACAAGGGCGTGTTGAAGTCACGAAAAGTCGGCGACAAGATCGTCGAATGGATTTGCGATCCGAACGATGTCGGTGGCGTCGAGGGTTATGTCGATGCGGCCAATAATTCGCTATTCGGTTCGTCGAGCCGGGGCCAGTCGGGTCGTTACACCAGCATAAATAGTCAGGTATTGCCGACGTTTGTCGCGAAGGCGGGCGAAGTCGAACGCTGGCGCGTGATCCATGCCGGCGTGCACGACACGATCGCGCTGCAGTCCGCAGCGTTACGATCCCAAGCGCATCGATCGCAAGCTGATGCTTGGCACGGCCGAAGCATGGACGCTGACTTCGCGCCTCGCCGGCCATCCGTTTCATATCCACGTGAATCCATTCCAAGTGGTAAAGATTCTCGATCCGAACGGCAAGGATGTCAGTGCTCCCGGCGCGATCGATGACGCGGGTGGCACGGTCGATCCCGAATACGCCGGCCTCAAAGGCGTGTGGAAAGACACGTTGTGGGTGAAGAGCCTGATTTCACCACCGAAGATCGTCTACCCGAACGGCATCTACACCGTAGTGATCCGCACGCGTTACGAGCGTTACATCGGTGATTTTGTCCTGCATTGCCACATTCTCGATCACGAGGATCAGGGCATGATGCAGAACGTCAGCGTGATGCTCAACGACGGCGGCGGTGGTTTGTCGCAAGGCCATCACTAAAGCGCAAGACGGCAAGTGCATCGCGCCGAATTTTGATCGCAAAAAAAGCGCGTGTGCCTCGTATTGCTGGGCACCCGCGCAACTTCGCAAGCATCGATGTTTTGCAGCATGGCTGGTCGCCCACAACGGTGACCGCACCATGCGTGCGCAACCAAGGAACGTGGCCGCGCATGCCTAGCGTGATGCTGGTAAAATCCGCCGCGGGGGGATAAGCGAAACACCACGCGGAGTGATGCCATGCGCGTTATCCTGTTTGTGATTCTCGGTTTTCTCGCGACCGCCGCATTGCACGCCGCGTCGCTGACGATCTATGACAATACGCTGCAAAACGGCTTTGCCGACAACAACAGTCGGGCCGCCAGCTACAGCTTCAGCAATCCCAGTCCGGTACATGGCGGCAGCGGCAAGTCGATCAGCATGACGCCCGAAAACGGGGGCGGGGTGCGGATTAAATCGACCTCGTTGTTTGCGTTTTCCGATTACCAGAATCTGACCTTCTGGGTGAATGGCGATAGCGCTAGCGGCCAGATGATCACGCTGTATTTGACCCGCGGCGGCGTCACCGTCGGATCGTTCGATATCGGCAGTAATACCAGCGACGGTATCGTCGCCCATACCTGGCATCAGACCACGATCGATTTCAATACGGCGCATCTCACCTATGGCGCCTTCGACGGATTTACCTTGCAGTCGAACAACAGCGCAAGTGCGTTCCAGCCGACCGTGTATTTCGATGACTTCGTCTGCAATCAGCGCACCACTGCGGTGGCGGTCGGTGCGACAGTCAGCGTGAACGTGGACAGCAGTCTCGAAGTGCGTGCGGTCAATCCGCTGATCTTCGGTATCAGCGCCGGCGATGCAATGCGCAACCAGCAGATGGGCTACACGCTACAGCGCTGGGGCGGAAATTCAGTCACACGCTACAACTGGCAGGCGATTTCGCATAATTCCGCGAGCGATTATTTCTATATAAACTACAACTCGACCCAGACCGATAGCGCCGATACTTTCGTCACCGCGGCGCACAGTGCGGGCGCGCAGCCGCTGATCACGATCCCGACCATCGGCTGGACGCCGGACAGCGCCGCCACGGTGGGCTGGGGTTATTCGGTGGCCAAATACGGCACGCAAAATGCGACCGAATACACCCAGAGTGGCGGGCAAGTCTGGGCTAATCAGGACGCCGGCAACGGCCTGTGCAATTCCGCCAGCAACACCACCGGACACTGTGTCAACGGCCAGATCGTCAACAACGATCCGCTCGATACCTCGAAGGCAGTGACGCCGGTTTTTGAGGCCGCATGGATCGCGCATCTGCAAGCGACGTTCGGCACGGCGGCGAGCGGCGGCGTGGAATATTACGCGCTCGACAACGAGCCGATGTTGTGGGATTCGACCCATCGCGATGTCCATCCGGTCGCGTCGACCTACGACGAAATCTGGCAGAAAGCGCAACAGTACGGCGCCGCGATCAAGGCGCAGGATGGCAACGCGATCATCACCGGCCCGGTCACCTGGGGCTGGTGCGATGTGTGGAGTTCGGCGGCGGATTCGGCGCTCGGAAATTGCTACGGCGGACCCGATCAGAATGCGCACGGCGGCACGCCATTCCTGCAGTGGTACTTGCAGCAGGTGTGCAGCAACAAACTCGCGAGCGGCAAAACCCTGGTCGACATGGCCGACCTGCACTACTACCCGCAGAATGATCCAGGCGAAGACGATTCCGCTGCGGGTGCAACCACGCGCTTGCGCTCGCTCAAGGAACTGTACAACCCGACCTGGGCTTCCGAGTCGTGGATCGGCGGCACTGCCAAGCCAATTCCGAATTTCATTCCGCGCGTGCGCGCGTGGTTGCCGGCAGCGTGCCCCGACATCGGCATTGCGATAACCGAATACAACTGGGGGCCGGACGACACCGACAGCGGCGCGGTTGCGCAAGCCGAATTGCTGGCAATTTTCGCACGCGAAGGCGTCAGCATGGCCGCGCGCTGGATCGCGCCCGCGGCGAACAGCAAGGCGGAACGCGGTTTCCAGATTTTCCTCAATTACGATGGCGCCGGCAGCAAGGTCGGCGGCAACAGCGTGCACGCGCTTTCATCGAACATCGATCAGGTCGGCAGCTACGCCTTCAACCTCACCGGCCAACGCCTGATGATCCTGCTGACCAACAAGGACAGCATTTCGCACGACGTCAACGTGAGCTTTCAGCAGGCAACTTCCGGCAGCTGGAAACTTTACCAGTTCGACCCGCTGCACGCGCTCGCGCAACTTCCGGGCGGCACGATCATGGGCAACCGCCTGACCTTGAGCGCGCTGCCGGCGATGTCCGCGAGTTTGCTGGTTCTGCCCGAAAGCGATTCGATTTTCGCGAACGGCTTCGACTCGCCCTAGCGCGAAATCGTCGATGCACCTCGCCGTGGCGATAAAAAATGGCTAAGGTAATTCGAGTCAATCACCGTCAAAACCCATGCGCCTCAGCGAAGCCCGGCGTCACCAGATTTTGCCGATTCTCAGCGCCGCGCAGATTGCTATCGCACGGCGTTTTGCATCATCCGCGCCGTGACGTTTTACCACGGGCGAAACGCTTTTTGCGGTCGGCGAACATGCGGCCCCGGCGTTTCTCATACTCGATGGCGAACTCGAAATTCGACGCCCGCGCGCTGATCGAGCGGCCTGGCCTGCGCAACGAAGACAGGCCGATCGTACTGTGCCCGAAGGGTACGGTGCTCAAGCGCCCGAGCGATACTCAGATCGGCGCGTGCCTCGGCATCACGCAGGAAATCAATCCCGAACATGTTTACGACGTTGCCGTGGTCGGCGCCGGACCGGCCGCACTCGCGACTGCCGTGTACGTGGGCATCGGAAGGATTGTCCGTGCTCGTGCTCGACGCGCATGCGCTCGGTGGTCAGGCCGGCGCGTCATCGTAGATCGAAATTTTCTCGGTTGTCCGACCGGCATTTAGGACGAGGCATTGGCCCGGCGCGCGTTTACTCAGGCGCAAAATTCGGCGCGGAAATCGCGATACCGTTCGCCGCGGAAAATTTGCATTGCGGCAAAAAAGTACTGCGCCCGCATGCCGGATTCGGCTTTCAACTCGCGGGCGATCGCAGCGCACAGGCGCGCACGCTGGTGATCGCCTCGGGTGTACATTATCGCCGCCCCGCGATTGCCAACCTCCCGATGTTCGAAGGCGCCGGCGTTTCCTACTGGGCCTCGCCGATCGAGGCGACCTTGTGCGCAGGCGAACATGTCGCGCTGGTCGGTGCCGGAAACTCCGCCGGCCAGGCCGTGGTGTTTTTCGCCGACAAGGTCAAAACGCTGCATCTGATGGTGCGCGGCTCCGATCTTGGTGCATCGCTGTCGCAATATCTGGTCGATCGCATTCGCGCCTTGCCGAACGTCAAGGTGCATCTGCGCACCGAGGTGATCGCACTGAGCAGCGATGCCGACAACGGCCTGCAAGGCGCGAGTTTTCGCAATCGTGACAGCGGCCTCGTGTCGACCGTCCCGCCACGGCATCTGTCTCTGTTCATCGGCGCCGATCCGAATACCGACTGGCTGAGGAATTGTTTGATCGCGCTTGATGCGCACGATTTTGTGCGCACCGGTGACGTGCGGAATCGCGATTCGTGGTGCGCGAGCGAGCGAGCACCGCTGCCGCTGTAAACGACCGTGCCGGGGGTATTCGCGATCGGCGACGTGCGCGCCGGCAAGACCACGCGGGTTGCGTCCGCGGTCAGCGAAGGCGCCCGGACGGTCGCCGCCATCCACTCGATTCTGAGCCAGAAAAGGGGTGGGCCGGATGAGCAGAAACTGCAGTCACCCCGCCACGATTCAACAGGTCACACCGAGTGCGCGCGGTTGCGAGGAGTGCCTCAAGACCGGTGCGGAATGGTTTCATCTGCGTGTGTGTCGAACCTGCGGCCATGTCGGCTGTTGCGATCAATCGTCGGGCCGGCATACGACCAGGCATTACCCGTCCCGCACACATCCGATCATCGGAGGCTAGGATCCGCCGAAAGGCTGGGGCGGGTATTTTGTCGAGGGGCCGATGATCAATCTGCCGGATCGGACGCCGCAACTCGGGCCGATTCCACGGTCTTATTAAACGTCGCGCATCGCTATTTTTTGCATCGAAAAAAACGCAACGCGCACAAACAAAAACGCCGCCTGCCCTTGTTGAGGACAGGCGGCGTCGGTGTTGTTGCTTACGCTTCTGGCTGGATCGTGATCTTGACGACGGTGTGGACATCGGCGTGCAGATGCACCGGAATCTCGAATTCGCCGGTGTGACGCAGCGGGCCTTCGCTCATGATCACTTCGCTCTTCGACAGCGGATGACCGGCAGCGGTGAACGCTTCGGCGACATCGCGTGGACTGACCGAACCGAACAGCTTGCCTTCGGGACCGGCGTTGGCCTTGAGCACAACACTGGCGCCTTCGAGCGCGGTCTTGCGGGCTTCGGCATTGCCGAGGCTGGAGTTGGCCTTGGCCTCGAACTCGGCACGACGCGATTCGAAGTCGGCGAGGTTGTGCACAGTGGCAGAAACAGCCTTGCCGTGCGGCACGAGGAAGTTGCGACCGTAACCCGGCTTGACGTTGACTTTGTCACCAAGCTTGCCGAGGTTTTTTACGTTTTGCAGCAGAATGAGTTCCATGGGATTTCCAATTCGTTAGCGCCGGAAAGCCCGACGCAGCGTGTCGCTGTCCGAATCGACGTTCAGCGCCGAAGCGCTGAACGAGGACACAAATATTTCATGACAAATTGGCGTGCATGACAACGCCGATTCGCCGGTATTGCTTAATGATTATCGCAGTACGGCAGCAACGACAGGAAACGCGCGCGCTTGATCGCGGTCGCGAGTTGACGCTGATAACGTGCCTTGGTGCCGGTGATGCGGCTTGGCACGATCTTGCCGGTTTCACTGAGGTACTGACGCAGCGTGTTGAGATCCTTGTAGTCGATCTCTACAACGTCTTCGGCGGTGAAACGGCAAAACTTTTTACGACGAAAAAACTTGGACATGATGTTCTCCGGGATCCAGGACGCGGCGCTTATTCAGCGGCCGGCTCAGCAGGTGCAGCTGCGGCTGCAGCGGTCACGCGCGGTGGGCGCGGGGTGCGTTCGCGTGGCTCATCGAAATCTTCACCACCAAAACCGATGCCTTCATCGTCGCGACGACGACGATCTGGCTTCTCGTCTTTGGCCTTGAGGATAAACGACTGTTCGGTATCCGGGCCGGGGCGGCTGATAATCAGATGACGCAACACAGCGTCATTGAAACGGAAACCGGACTCCAGCTCCTTCAACACCGGCTGGCTGCACTCGATGTTCAACATCACGTAATGCGCTTTGGCCAGGTTCTCGATCGGGTAAGCCAGTTGACGGCGGCCCCAGTCTTCGAGACGGTGAATCTTGCCGGAATCGCCTTCGATCAGCGACTTGTAGCGCTCGATCATGGCAGGTACTTGCTCGCTTTGGTCCGGGTGGACCATAAACACGACTTCGTAGTGACGCATGGTATCTCCTTGTGGATATCACGACGGAAAACCCGCCGTAAAAGCCTCCTGCGGCGCAGTGAGGCAAGTCCTTCGCTAAGCGAAGAGCCGCGTAGTGTAGAGGATTCAGCGGATGGGCGCAATTCGCGGGCGCTGAGCGCACGGCGGTCGATCAGGCAAAATCAGGCTTCTTCGCAGTAGCAGAGCCATGGCTGTCGCGAAACAAAGATACGCGACAGCCATGGGTTCCGGGATTCGGTTTCAATCCCCCGGGATCAATCCGTTACACGTTGGCCACATCATGCCGACGTCGATACGCCAGACCCGCGCAGACCAGCAACAGTGCGAAGATCAACAGACCAAAATCGCCTAGTGTCGGTATCTGAATCGGATTCACCACACTCAGAATGAAACTCTGCGATCCGAAGCCGATGCCGACGCCGTTGTCCACGCCGATGGTCAACATATAGGATCCGGCGGTGTTGGCACCCGGTGTCCCGGCCAACGTCGCGGTGCCATTGCCATTGTCGACGAAGGTGACTCCGGCTGGCAACGTGCCAGAGAGGAGAGTGAGTGCCGATAGCGGATATCCGCTGCTGGTAATGGTGAAGGTGCCGTGGTTGCCCACCAGGAACGTGGTCAATGCGGCGCTGGTGATCTGCGACGCCTGATTCACCGTCAAGCTGAAGTTTTGTGTTGCATCGGTGCCGCTACCATTGCTCGCGGTAAGAAGCAGCGCATAGACGCCACCGGCATTCGGTCCAGGAGTCCCGCTAAATGTGCCGGTACCGTCACCGTTATCGACAAAACTAACGCCCGCAGGCAAAGCGCCCGTGGCAGTGATTACCGGCGCCGGAAAACCGCTTGTGCTAACGGTGAAACTCCCTGCAACGCCACTGGTAAGTACCGCGGCGGCGGCGCTGGTGATGCCCGGCGACTGGTTCACTGTCAGGATAAAACTTTGCGGCGCGTTCGGTCCGGTCGTATTCGATGCGGTGACAGAGAGCGGATACGAGCCGGCACTGGTCGGCGTGCCTGCAAGCGTGCCGGTGCCATTGCCGTTGTCGACATAGGTAACGCCAGTCGGCAATGTGCCGGTCACGGCAATCCCCGGTACCGGCGCACCGGTAGCGGTAATGGTGAAACTGCCGGCGGTGTTGAGACTAAAGCTGGTGCTCGCCGCACTCGTAACCGCGGGAGGCGCGGTGCCGATCAAATTCCCAGCGGTGTATTTCCGATATGGACCGCAGTTGAAACACTCGGCCGCACCAGCGCCCGCAATATTGACTGGAACGGTGCCGCCCGCGTCAGTAAGACCCGATGTTCCGGGAATGCGGATTTGGCGCGTCGAACCGTTCAACGAAAAGGACGCACCGGTGGCCGTTGGATTATTGTTGGCATAGAAACCGGAGGAGCTACTCTGGTCGTAGGTAAGGACTGGAAACGTTGCGGTGTCACCGCCCGCGACCGATATCGACCAGTTCGACACCGCATATGGAATAGGATTGTCGGCGTCGTAAACGAAGGAGCCCGATGCCGTGCCGCCATCGGTGAAGGTCACCCCGCTCAGCGTCCAGGTCACCGGCTCGGCACAAACGTTACCAACGCTGACGCAGACAAATAGCAAGGCCACAAACAAGTGCGCAAAAGCGCGATAAAAGATCGACATGAAATTCCCCTGTAAAAAACTCTCAGGCCAAGCCAATGCGACGCAGCCACCCATTGCCCGTGATGTTATCGATAGCGCAAGCAAGAATCAATGTTTATCGATTTGCTTTTGCGCCACGAAACCGCGAATGGCAGCACCATTCCGTTGGGATTTGCACCCGTTTTGCAGCAGCATTCTCAGCGCGCCGATCAGGCACCGGCTCGATCCGCACGATATTGTTAACCGGCAGAATCATCGCGCGTTTGCTGGCGTGATCCTAGACAAACACATAGTTGGAAACCGCGCCGAGATAGGTCCATGCGGCATCCTGTTCGAGCGCGGGAATATCGCCCCGATCGCTGCTCATCTGCACATGCACCAGCGGCGCTTCGCCAGCTAGCACGCGCGCCACGCTGTGATTGGCATACACGGTGATGAGGATCCCGCCATCGAACACCGCGAGCACCAAATACGCAAACACCGTCAACCATTGAAGTTGAAAGAGATTCCTGCCAGCGCGACCGAGCGATAACCGAGGGCGATCGCCACCGCCGGCTCGCGACGCAACGTGCGCAATACATGTAGCAGGGCGTAATGCAGTGCGGAGGTCGGTGCGACCGCTGCAGAATCGGTCGCTGTTATCGTCGCCGGCGCACTGCGCGGGGCATTCACGCCCGCACCGCACGGCAAACAATCACCAAGCTAGCCGACCGAAAAACTCTCGCCACAACCGCATTCGCCGACCACGTTCGGGTTGTGGAATACGAACATTGAATTCAGGCCTTGGCGCGCGAAATCGATTTCGGTGCCGTCGACCAGCGGCAGGCTTTTCGCATCGACCACGACGGTGACGCCATCCTGCTCGAATACATGATCGCTCTCGGCGATGCTGTCGGTGAGGTCCACGGTATAGGCGAAACCCGAGCAGCCGGTTTTGCGCACACCGAACCGCACCGCGCGCGCCGCGCTCTGACTGGCGAGAAAATTCTGCATGCGCTCGCGCGCCGCAACCGTGATTTGAATAGTCATGTATTTATCCGAGTCGAGTCACGATTCTAGCACCGACCTATCGATCTCGCGCTGTGTCTTCGAAATGGCGTCGCCGCTGCCGAGTTCAAGCGTCGGCGTCAGCGATGCGTCTGTTTTTTGCTGTAGCCATCGCGCCGACGCTGCCGTGGCGCAGCATCTTCCGCTATCATTTGCGGCCTTTCATTGTTGCAGTCCAGCGGGAGTTTCGAGATGGCGGTAGTCAGCGTAAAACACGCGTTAGCGGGCGGAGTCGCTGCCGGCAATGAGGTGACGATTCGCGGCTGGGTACGCACGCGCCGCGATTCCAAGGCCGGCTTGTCGTTCGTCAACGTCGGCGACGGTTCGTGTTTCGATCCGATCCAGATCATCGCTCCCGCTACGTTGGCGAATTACGCCAGCGAAGTGACACGCCTCACCGCCGGCTGCGCCGTTATCGGCACCGGCATTCTGACGCCATCGCAAGGCAAGGGCCAAGCCTTCGAGCTTCAGGCGAGCGCAATCGAAGTGATCGGCTGGGTCGACGATCCGGAAACCTACCCGATCCAGCCGAAAGCGCATACGATGGAATTCCTGCGCGAAGTCGCCCACCTGCGCCCGCGTACCAATACCTTTGGCGCCGTCGCGCGCGTGCGGCATTGCATCGCCCAAGCCATTCATCGATATTTCCACGAGCGCGATTTCTTCTGGATCAATACACCGATCATCACCGCGTCGGATGCCGAAGGCGCCGGGCAAATGTTCCGCGTCTCGACGCTTGATCTCGCCAACATGCCGCGCGATGGCAAGGGCCAAATCGATTTTAGCAAGGATTTTTTCGGTCGCGAAACCTTTCTTACCGTTTCCGGCCAGCTCAATGTCGAAGCGTATTGCCTGAGCCTGAGCAAGGTTTACACGTTCGGTCCGACCTTTCGCGCCGAGAACTCCAACACCACGCGCCATCTCGCCGAGTTCTGGATGATCGAACCGGAAATCGCGTTCGCCGATCTGAACGACGATGCCGATCTGGCCGAGGATTTCCTCAAGTATATTTTCAAGGCGGTGCTCGATGAACGCGGCGACGATATGCGTTTTTTTGTCGAACGTCAGGAAAAAACCGCGATCTCGCGCCTGGAAACTTTCATTGCGGCGCCGTTCGAGCGCATCGACTACGGTGAGGCGATCAGCATCCTGCAGAAGTCCGGCAAGAAATTCGATTACCCGGTCGAGTGGGGCCTCGATCTGCAAACCGAACACGAACGTTTCCTCGTCGAAAATCACGTCGGTCGGCCTGTCGTGGTGATGAATTATCCCGAGCACATCAAGGCGTTTTACATGCGCCTGAATGATGACGGCAAAACCGTCGCGGCGATGGACGTGCTCGCGCCCGGCATCGGTGAAATCATCGGCGGTTCGCAGCGCGAGGAACGTCTCGACGTGCTCGATGCGCGCATGGCGCAGTTCAAGCTCGATCCCGCGCATTACCAGTGGTATCGCGATCTGCGTCGCTACGGTACGGTGCCGCACGCGGGTTTCGGTCTCGGCTTCGAGCGGCTCGTGGTGTATATCTGCGGGCTGGCGAATATCCGCGATGCGAATCCGTATCCGCGTGTTCCGGGCAGCGCGGAGTTTTAGCAAATACAAATCCGAATTGCGCGCCGCATCTTTATTTTCTGTCGGAGAATTTCATGATCGATCATACCGGTGTGCGCATCAGCGACGTTACCGCGAGCAAGAAATTTTATGCCACCGCATTGGCGCCGATCGGTTTTGCGCTGCTCAAGAAATTTCCCGCAGCACTGACCGGCGGTGATGATGTCGCGGGTTTTGGCGAGCCGCCGCAACCGGAATTCTGGCTGCATGGCGCCGAGCCGAATTATCCGCGCGTGCACGTCGCGTTTCGTGCGAGCAGTCAGACGATGGTGGATGCGTTTTACGCAGCGGCGATCAAGGCCGGCGGTCGCGACAACGGCGCACCCGGAGCGCGCGCGCATTACCACGTCGGTTATTACGCCGCATTCGTGCTTGACCCGGACGGACACAATATCGAGGTGGTGTTTCACTCCAGCTAAGGCGAAGATCAGCGCGCCAAAACACTGATCGATTTCTCTCCTGCGGCAATCCGATGAACACCATTTCCGCCTCACCCAAGCCACGTTCCGCTGCGTTCATCTTCGTTTTCATCACCGTTGCGCTCGACATGCTCGCGCTCGGCGTGATGGTGCCGGTGCTGCCGAAACTCGTGACCGAATTCAGCGGTGGCAACGTCGCGCAGGCCAGCGTCGTAGTCGGTATATTCGGCTTTGCGTGGGCGGCGATGCAGTTCTTCTTCTCGCCGGTATTGGGTTCGCTCTCGGATCATTTCGGACGCCGCCCGGTCATCGTGCTGTCGAATCTCGGCATGGGCCTGGATTATCTATTCATGGCGATGGCGCCATCGTTGTGGTGGTTGTTCGTCGGCCGCCTGATTTCCGGCGTCACTGCGGCCACGTTTTCCACGGCGAGTGCGTATATCGCCGACGTCACACCGCCCGAACAGCGTGCGGCAAAATTCGGCTTGCTCGGCGCGGCCTTCGGCTTGGGATTTGTGATCGGTCCGGCGCTCGGCGGCGTGCTCGGCGGGGTCGATCTGCGCCTGCCGTTCTGGGTGGCGGCAGGTTTGAGTCTGGCGAATGCGGCCTACGGATTTTTCGTCCTGCCGGAATCGCTGCCACGTGAAAAACGCGCGCGGTTTCATTGGCGCAGCGCCAATCCAATCGGGGCGATGGCATTCCTCCGTCGCCATCCACTCCTACTCGGTCTCGCCGCTGCGGGTTTCCTGCAACGTATCGCACACGAGTCGTTGCCGAGCGTATTTGTGCTAAATACCGAATATCGTTTTGCGTGGAACAGCGCGACCACCGGCCTGTTTCTGGCAGCGATCGGCTTGGCTTCGATGGTGGTCTCGGCACTGCTGGTCGGGCCGGTCGTCAAACGCGTCGGCGAACGTCAGGCCTTGTACATCGGCCTGGCGTTCGGCGCGCTGGGATTTGCGTTGTACGGTATCGCGCCGAACAGTCTCGTCTTCATTATCGGCTTGCCGCTGCTGGCGATGTGGGGCCTTTGCGGACCGGCGCTGCAAGGCCTGATGACACGCCACGTCGAACCGTCCGAGCAAGGTCAGCTACAAGGCGCGCAGGCCAGCCTGATGGGCGTGGCCGGCATGATCGGACCGCTGCTGTTCACGCAAACGTTTGCCATGGCGATCCGCGAAAACAGCGCCTTGCATTTCCCCGGCGCACCGTTTGTGCTGGCCGCATTACTGGTATCCGCTGCGTTGACCGCAGCCTGGCTGACCCTGCGCAAAACCTGAACCCGCGCCTGGTTCCGTTTTTCCGTCTACTCGTCGGCCCATCCATACGTCTCCGCAGCACTAGGCCTCATCTCTCCACGTCATAAGCGCATAACAACATATTGTTTCCGGCGCCGCGCGCGCGCGAGCAAAATTCGTCATCCTCGATGTTTGGACGTCTATACGGCCATGAGTTTGACCCCCGCCATTCACGCGCTGCTGCCGCTTTCGGAAGAGAAATCGAGCCTGCTGACCTCGCTGCTCGACGGCCTCGATGCAGCTGCACTGCATTGGCTTTCGGGCTACGCTGCTGGCCTCGCGGTGCGCCGCCCGGCCGAACTGCATGTACTGCCGACACCCGCCACCGCCGGACAGAATGCGCCGATCCTGAGCATCGTCTACGGCTCGCAAACCGGCAACAGCCGGCATCTGGCCGAGCAGCTCAAGCGCGAAGCGGAAGCCAGCGGACTCGGCGTACGATTGCTGCGTGCGGGTGAATATCCGTTGCGCGAGCTGAAAAACGAACGGTTGCTGTATCTCATCATTAGCACCCAGGGCGACGGCGATCCGCCGGATGATGCACGTGGCCTGGTCGAGCATGTGCTGTCGAAACGCGCGCCGGAACTCAAGCAACTGAGTTTTGCCGTGCTCGCACTCGGCGATTCGAGTTACCCCAAATTCTGCGAGACCGGACGCCTGCTTGACGAGCGCCTTGCCGCACTCGGCGCCACACGTGTATTGCCGCGTATCGATTGCGATCTGGATTTCGAACGCGACGGCAAACCGTGGCTGCTTCGTGCGTTGAACGCGGCGCGCGAACAACTCAAACCGATTGCCGCGGTCGCAAGCATCAAGACACTGCGCAGCGTTACCGGCACCGCGGTGTTTGGCCGCGATAATCCGTTCCGCGCCGAAGTGCTCGCAAGCCAGCGCATCACCGGTCGCGACGCGCAAAAAGACGTGCGCCATATCGAGTTGTCGCTGGCCGATTCCGGCCTGACTTATTCGCCCGGCGATGCGCTCGGCGTGTGGCCGCAGAACCCGCCGCAGCTCGTCAACGAATTGCTGCAGACGTTGAAGCTCGATGCTACGAGCGAGGTCGAATTCGAAGGCCGGCGCTTGCCGCTGTCGCGCTGGCTCGGTAGCGAACGCGAGATCACGCGACTCGCGCGTCCGTTCCTCGCTACCCACGCCGCGCATGTGGGTTGCAGTGAACTTAATCGCTTGCTGGCACCGGCGTCGCGGGATGAACTCGCGCCGTTGCTGCGCGACTATCAAGTGATCGATGTACTGCGCGAATGGCCGACGTTTTGGAGCGGCGAGGAACTGGTCGCGAGTTTGCGCCGCCTCACGCCACGCCTGTATTCGATCGCATCGAGCCAGAAACTGGTCGGCGACGAAGTGCATCTGACCCTGGCCACGATCGACTATCGGGCGTTCGGCAGTCGCCATTTCGGTGCCGCATCGCATTTTCTCGCGACGCTCGCCGACGATGGTCGCGCACCGGTGTATGTCGAAGCCAACGAGCGCTTCCGCCTGCCTGCGGATGCGAGTCGCGACATCCTCATGATCGGGCCCGGCACCGGTATCGCGCCGTTCCGCGCGTTCGTCCAGGAACGCACCGCAATCGGCGCGAGCGGTCGCAACTGGCTGTTCTTCGGCGAGCAATATTTTGCCAGTCAATTCCTGTATCAGCTCGAATGGCAGGACGCGCTGAAGAACGGCCAGCTGCATCGGCTGGACCTTGCTTTCTCGCGCGACCAAGCGCAGAAAATCTACGTTCAGCAACGCTTGCGTGAGCAAGGTCGGGAGGTCTGGAGCTGGCTCGAAAACGGTGCATATCTGTACGTGTGCGGCGACGCCACGCGTATGGCGCCAGATGTCCATGCGGCGCTGCGCGAGATCGTGATCGAACACGGCGGCAAATCGAGCGAAGTCGCCGACGATTATCTGGCGCGGCTTTCGCAGGAAAACCGCTACGTCCGCGACGTGTATTGAGAGCAGAATGAGCACCCCCAAAATACCATCGCCCACACCGCTGTCTGCCGTCGAAATCATCAAGCGCAAAAGTCGCCATCTGCGCGGCTCGCTGGTCGAAAGCCTGGCCGATCCGGTCACTGGCGCAATCGCCGATGACGATACCCAGCTCATCAAGTTCCATGGTAGCTATCAGCAGGACGATCGTGATGTCCGCGAGGAACGTCGCGCGCAGAAACTCGAACCTGCCTACAGTTTCATGATCCGCACGCGCCTGCCCGGCGGTGTCTGCACGCCGCAGCAATGGCTGGCGCTGGACGCGATCGCGCGCACGTATGCGAATGGCACGTTGCGCCTGACCACACGCCAGGCATTCCAGGTGCACGGCGTGATCAAGCGTGATCTCAAAGCCACGATCGCGGCAATGAATGCGAGTCTGATCGACACCATCGCCGCGTGCGGCGACGTCAATCGTAACGTGCTCGCCAATGCCAACCCGGTCGAAACAGAACTGCATGCGCAGGTTTATGACTGGGCAGTAAAACTGTCGGAACACTTGCTGCCGAAAACACGCGCCTACCACGAGATCTGGCTCGACGGCGAAAAAGTCGCGGGCAGTATCGAGGTCGAACCGATCTACGGCGATACCTATTTGCCGCGCAAGTTCAAGGCTGCGATCGCGGTACCGCCTTACAACGATGTTGACGTTTACGCGCACGATCTCGGTTTCATCGCGATCATCGAAAACGGCGTGCTGAGCGGATTCAATGTCACGGTCGGTGGCGGCATGGGTGCGACGCACGGCGACGCGGCGACGTTCCCGCGACTGGCTGATCTGATCGGCTTTATTGCGCCGGAAAAATTACTGCACGTTGCCGAAACCGTGGTCAAGGTGCAGCGTGATTTTGGCGATCGCACGCTGCGCAAACACGCGCGGCTGAAATACACGATCGAGGATCGCGGCATCGACTGGTTTCGCAGCGAACTCGAACAACGCCTCGGGTTTGTTTTGGCGCCGCCACGCGATTTTGAATTTATCCATAGCGGCGATCGCTTCGGCTGGGTGCAGGGCCACGACGGACGCTGGCATCTCACTTTGCGTATCGAAGCCGGACGCATCGCCGACAAGCCCGGCCGTGCGTGGCTGACCGGATTGAACGCAATCGCGAAGATTCATCAGGGCGATTTTCGCCTGACCGCGAACCAGAATTTGATCATTGCCGGCATCGCCGAAAACGAACGCAAAAACATCGAGGCATTGCTCGCGCAACACGGCCTTGATGGTTATCGCGAGGCCACGCCGCTGCGCCTGAACGCGCTGGCGTGTGTCGCGATGCCGACGTGCGCACTGGCGATGGCCGAGGCCGAACGTTACCTGGACGAACTCGTGACCAAGCTCGAAGCGCAACTCGATATCCACGGCTTGCGCGAAGCCGATATCCGCCTGCGTATTACCGGCTGCCCGAACGGTTGCGCGCGTCCGTATCTGGCCGAGATCGGCCTGATCGGCAAGGCGCCGGGACGTTACAACCTCATGCTCGGCGCCGATACGCGTGGCCAGCGCTTGAACCAGATGTATCGCGAGAACATCGACGAAAACGAAATTCTCAACGTGCTCGATCCACTATTCGCACGCTACGCCGGCGAACGCGAAAGCACTGAACGTTTTGGTGATTTTTTATTGCGCGCCGGCCTCGTCGCCGCACCGCACCCTGCCCTGCGTATCCCCGTGGAGACAACAACAACATGAACGTTCCCGATCTGGTCAGCGCCGCTGACGATTTGCGCGCGCGGGCCGAATTGAATACGGCGCTGGAAAAACTCGACGCCGCAGATCGCGTCGCCTGGGCGCTGGAAAACCTGCCGGGCAATTATGCCGTGTCGTCGAGTTTCGGCGCGCAATCGGCGGTAGCCTTGCATCTGGTCACGCGGCAGCAACCGAATATACCGGTGGTGCTGATCGATACCGGTTATCTGTTTCCGCAAACCTATCAGTTTGCCGACCAACTCACCGAACGCCTCAGGCTCAATCTCAAGGTGTATCGCGGCAGCCTCAGCATCGCGTGGATGGAAGCGCGTTTCGGCCGACTCTGGGAAAAAGGCGAAGAAGGCATCAAGCAATACAACCGCCTGCGCAAGGTCGAACCGATGCATCGCGCATTGACCGAGCTCGGCGCGCGCACGTGGATTGCCGGACTGCGCCGCACGCAGAGCAAAACGCGGCGACAACTCGATGTACTCGAACTGCGCGACGATCGCTGGAAACTGCACCCGCTGGTGGACTGGACCGATCGCGATATCTGGCAGTACCTGAAACAGCACGACTTGCCGTATCACCCGCTATGGGAATCAGGCTACATCTCGATCGGCGACACCCACACCACGCGCCCGTGGGAACCCGGCATGCGCGAAGAAGACACGCGTTTTTTCGGCCTGCGTCGCGAATGCGGAATTCACGGCCTGGAAGGCTAGATAGGGGAACGAGCAGATGGATAGATGGATAATTTATTCACCTCGGCTCCTTCCGCACATCGTCATGCTTCAGACTTTTGCTGCGGCTTTGGGCGATGCGTTTTCACCCCATAGCGGCGCCACGATGCTTTGCGCAACCGCGTCGTCCACCAGCGCATCACGTACCGTGGTCGCGCCGAGATGCGGCGCAAACAGCGCGATGAATTCGAGCAGATAACGCTTGACCACACTCTCGCGGCGCAGCGCAATCCACGTCGTGCAGCGCTCGAACAAACCTGCCGCAGACAGCACCGCAAGATCCGCATGATCGACCGGCTCGATCGCCATGCTCGCGAGAATACCGACACCAAGCCCGGCGCGCACATAGGTCTTGATCAGGTCGGCGTCGCGCGCGGTGAACGCGAGTTGTGGCGCCAGGCCGGCGGCGGAAAATGCGCGCGGCAACGACGAATCCGGATTCAATGACGATTCGTAACTGACCAGCGGAAACGCCGCAATATCAGCGAGCCTGAGCGGTCGATCGAGCTTGGCCAGCGCATGCGCGCGCGGCACGACCACGACACGATCCCAGCGATACGCCGCGAGCGCAAACACACCGGACGGCGTACTTCCCGAGCTACTAAAAACTGCGACATCAACCGAACCGGCGCGCAGGCGTTCGAGAATTTCATCCTGGCTGCCGGGGTCGAGATGCATGCTGACGCCCGGATAACGCCGGCGCAATTCGGCAATGATGTGCGGCAGCACAAATCGCGCCTGGGTGTGCACGGTAGCGATACGCAATGCGCCTTCGGCCTCGTTGCGCAAGTTCGCCGCGAGCGCGCGGATATTGCGCGCCTCTTCGAGAATCACGCGCGCGCGCGTCAGCACATCCTCGCCGGTCTGGGTAATGCTGTTGAGGCTTTTGCCCTTGCGCGTGAACAACGCAAAACCGAGTTCGTCTTCCAGTTGCTTGAGCTGCTTGGAAAGGCCCGGCTGGGTGGCGTGTACGCGTTCGGCAGCGAGCGTGATGTTCAGGCCGGAATCGGCGATCGCCACAAAAAAACGAAGTTGGTTGAGTGTCATGCCGGCATCCTAACTTATGCCTCGGATGCCGTCCAACATCGGACGTATAGACGTCCAAACGATTTCGTCGTCGCCCATAACCTGCCGGCATAAGCAGCGATGCAGATGTCATTTCTCGCCGATGCCACAGCGGACTAGCGTGTGCCCATTGGAAATTTTCGAACATCCACTCGCCCGCGGCATGCGATAAACGCGTGGGCACAGCACAGGATCGAGATGAGGTTTTACCCGCTGTTCGCCGACTTGCAAAAACGCCCCGTCCTTATCGTCGGCGGTGGTAGCGTGGCTGCGCGCAAGGCCGAAACGTTGCTCGCGGCGGGGGCGGACGTCAGTATTGGCGCGCCCGAATTGAATGCTGAATTGCGCGCGCTCGAACAGCAAGGACGCCTGCGATATCTGTCCGGAAACTACCAATCGAGTTGGCTCGATGATCGTATTCTGGTGATCGCCGCGAGCAATGATGTCAGCGTCAATCGCCAAGTTTCGCTCGATGCACAGGCACGCGGAATGCTGGTGAACGTGGTCGACAATCCGCAACTGTGCAATTTCATCGTACCGGCGATCGTCGATCGCTCGCCGATTATTGTGGCGATCTCCAGCGGCGGCGCCGCGCCGGTGCTCGCGCGCATGTTGCGCGAACGTTTTGAAATGCTGCTGGATCATTCTGTGGGAAGGCTTGCGCTGCTCGCTGAGCGCGCGCGAGTCGCCGTGCGCGCGCGCTTTAAAACCGTGACGCAGCGCCGCCGCTTCTGGGAGGCACTGCTGATCGGTCCGGTCGCTACGGCGGTCGCGGCCGGACGCGATCAGCGTGCCGAACAGTTGCTCGATGCCGCATTGGAACATGCCGATGCGGCAAGCAATGTCGGACATGTCGCGCTGGTCGGCGCCGGGCCCGGCGATCCGGGGCTGCTGACGATACGCGCACTGCGTTGCCTGCAGGAAGCCGACGTGATTTTGCATGACCGGCTGGTCAGCCACGAGGTGCTCGATCTCGCGCGACGCGATGCCGAGCGCATCGAAACCGGCAAGGAATCCGGTACACACCACACCACGCAGGAGCGCATCAACGCACTGCTCGTCGAGCACGCGCGCGCCGGCAAACGTGTGGTGCGGCTCAAGGGCGGCGACTCGTTTATCTTCGGTCGCGGCGGCGAAGAACTCGAATATTTGCGCGCCCACGGCATTGATTATGAAGTCGTGCCCGGCATTACCGCAGCGGTGGCGTGTGCAGCGTACGCCGGCATTCCGCTGACGCATCGCGATCATGCGCAATCGTTGCGACTGGTCACCGCGCATTGCCAGAGTTCGCTGGACACGCTGGACTGGCGCGCGCTCGCGCAAGAAAAACAAACCCTCGCGGTGTACATGGGCGTGGCGCGTCTCGATACGTTGCGCGAAAAACTAATCGCCCACGGACGCAGCGCTGACACACCGTTCGTGCTGGTCGAAAACGGCAGCCGGCCCGAGCAACGCGTGATCAGCGGCAGCCTCGGTCAGCTCGATCGCATCGCGATTCAGCACCAGCTGCGCTCGCCAGCGATGTTGATCATCGGCGAAGTCGCCGCATTCGCCACGCAGCTCGCGTGGTTTGGTGCGCCGGTGATCGATGGCGATGCCGCAGCGGAAAGCGTAACGTTGCTGGCGCATGCTGCGTAGACTTACGCAATACGTGCGACGTTCTGCACTAACGTCCGTCATTCCAGCGCAGACTGGCATTCATTTTGATTTCGCTATCCGCAGCATTATCTTCATGCGGGTAGATTTAAGGTCCAGATGGAGTCCAGCCTGCGCTGGAATGACGAACAAAAGCTTGCCGGAATCGTCAACCTGGATCGACACTGCCGCTGCAGCCAACCCATTCGCCAGCCCGCTTGATCGCCGCTCAACTCGAACCACTCGGAGACCGCCATGATCTATCAGAATATTCTTGACACGATCGGCAATACGCCCGTCGTCAAACTGCATCGCCTGGCGCCGCCGGGTGTGGATGTCTACGTCAAGGTCGAATCCTTCAATCCGGCGGCGTCGGTGAAAGATCGTCTCGCGCTCGCGGTGGTGCTCGATGCCGAAAAATCCGGCGCGCTGAAGCCCGGCCAGACCATTATCGAGGCCACTTCCGGCAATACCGGTGTCGCGCTAGCGATGGTCGCGGCGGCGCGCGGTTATCCGTTTGTCGCGGTCATGGCCGAATCGTTTTCGATAGAACGACGCAAACTGATCCGCGCTTTCGGCGGCAAGGTCATACTCACGCCTGCTGCAGAACGCGGCAGCGGCATGGTCCGCAAGGCGGCCGAACTCGCTACCAAACACGGCTGGTTCCAGACGCTGCAATTCCAGAATCCGGCCAATCCGGCGTGGCATCGCAATACCACCGGGCCGGAAATCCTCAGTGATTTTGCCGGCAAACGACTGGACTATTTCGTCAGTGGCTGGGGCACCGGCGGTACCATTTCCGGCGCTGGCGAAATGCTGAAACTGGCGCGACCGGACATCAAGATCATCGCCACCGAACCGGCGGGCGCCGCACTATTGAGCGGACAGGAGTGGAAACCGCACAAGATCCAGGGCTGGAATCCGGACTTTCTGCCGGACGTGCTGAATCGACACATCGCCGATGAAATCGTGCTGGTCGACGATGTACTGGCGCGCGACACCTCGCTACGCCTCGCGCGCGAGGAAGGTATCTTCGCTGGCATTTCGTCGGGCGCAACATTAGCCGCCGCGCTGAAGGTCGCGGAGAAAGCGCCACAAGGCTCAGTGATCCTGTCGATGCTGCCGGACACCGGCGAACGTTACCTGAGTACGTTCCTATTCGAGGGTGTCAACGAAGGTTCGGATGACGAGTGGCTGAACGGACTCTGCGGCTGATTCGCGCATCACCCAGCGCGCGGACCCTCATCGCGCTGGGTGATTTTCTTAGCAGAAAAACGGTCGCGAGCGAGATCAGTTCTTCGATTTTTCCTGCAGCGTGGCCAGATCGGCCAATACCTGGGCTGAGTTTTCTTTCGGATCAACATCCTTGTAATGCTTCACGACCACGCCGTTCGGATTGACCAGGAAGGTTTCGCGACGCGCGTATACCATGCCGGATTTCGCCGTCGTCAACACGCCGTAGGTCTTCGCCACTGCCTGTGTATTGTCCGACAGGATCGGAAACGGCAGATGATACTTTTCGGCGAACGCCGCGTGTGATTTGACATCATCCAGACTCACGCCCAGCACCTCGGCGCCGGCCTTGTGCAACTTGATCACGTCATCGCGAAACGTGCAGGCCTCGGCAGTGCAGCCCGGTGTATCGTCCTTCGGATAAAAATACAGCACCACCCATTTGCCTCTGTAATGGTCAAGCTCCTGGGTCTTGCCATGCTGATCCTGCAACTTGAAACCCGGCGCAGGCTGGCCGTCGGCAGGGCCGTCTTCGGCGAAAGCTACGCCGCAAAACGCAAGCGAGACTACGAGCAAAATTGCAAAAAAACGCATGGCGAATTCCTTGTGATGAAGTGGGTTTGAAGCGGTCGAGAAGCCGACTGAAACATACGCGTCGCGATGGCGTGACCATCATGCTGGTATGACTCTGATTTTACGCAACGCTCGGATGCACGCTGCGTGAATTGCAAAGCTTTACGCCGCGACTTTGCTTAGGTTCCATCCAGACCGTTTGATGGTTGCCGTGCGATCACTCGCTGGCGCACTGGTACGCAAAAGAATCGTTTGCGCAGCAATTTTAACTCCCCGCCAAGGTCATCTTGTCGACCAGGATCGAACCGCAGAGAATATGCGAACGCGGATCGACATCGCTGCCGATCGCGCGGATGTTCGTATACATCTCACGCAAGTTCGAGGCGATCGTGATCTCCTCGACCGGATAGACGATCTCGCCGTTCTCGACCCAGAAACCCGACGCGCCGCGCGAATAATCGCCGGTGATGATCGATACGCCCTGCCCCATCACGTCGGTGATGAACAAACCCGTGCCGAGATTCTTGAGCATCGTGCGCAAATCATCCTGACCCGGCTTGACCAGAATATTGTGCACGCCGCCAGCATTGCCCGTGCTCGAAAGCCCGAGTTTGCGTGCCGAATAACTCGACAGGATGTAGCGCGTCAAGACGCCATCGCGGATCAGATCGCTGTCCACCGTCGCCACGCCTTCGGCATCGAAACTGCTCGATCCGTGGCCGCGTTTGATAAATGGGCGTTCGACGATTTCCATGAAATCCGGCAGGATTTTCTTGCCGACATGATCGAGCAGGAAGGTCGATTTACGATACAGCGCACCGCCGCTGACCGCCGACAACAAATGTCCGATCAGGCCGCGCGCGACTTCCGGCGCAAACAAGACCGGACAACTGCGCGTGGAAAGCTGGCGCGCGCCGAGTCGTTCCAGGGTGCGGCGCGCGGCGTTATTGCCGATCAATTTTGCATCGGGAAAATCCTCGGCGGCGCGCACCGATTCGTACCAGTAATCGCGCTGCATGCCATTCTCGTCTTCGGCCAGCAACGCGCACGACAGCATGTGACGCGTAACGCGTTCGCGCGCAAGAAAACCGTGCGAATTTCCGGTCACCGCAAGGATTTCACCGGCCTGCACCGACGCGCCCTCGGAATTGCTGATGCCCTTGTGGGCCCGACCGGCGTCTTCGATTTCCAGACCAAGCGTGATCGCCTGTTCCGGCGAAATATTCCACGGATGCCACAGGTCGAGATCTGGCTGCTCGCGCGCCATACGATCGGCATCGGCGAGACCAGAACATTCATCGTCCTCGGTGTAGCGCGCGATCGCACACGCTTGTTCGACCGTGGTCGCGATCGATTCGGGCTGCAGGTCGGCGGTGCTGGCCGAACCTTTGCGTTTGCCGAAATACACCGTGATCGCGAGCGATCGATCGCGCGTGTGTTCGATGGTTTCGACTTCGCCGAGACGCACACCGACGTTGAGTCCGCTATCGATGCTGGCGCCGACTTCGGCCTGGCTCGCACCGGCCGCACGGCAGCGTTGCAATACGTCTTCGCACACCTGCGCGAGGCGGTCGAGCTGGGCCTCGCTGGTGTCGGTTTTTGCTGATAGTTCGTTCACCACGTATCCTTTGCTGAATTCTTACACTGACAAATCATGCATACCGAAGATCAAGAGTTCGAAGAACCGAGTCGCAGCCAGCTACGCCGCGAGGCGCTGGATGTGTTCAAGCTGGCCGAAGCCATCGTTGCGTTACCCGAATCGCAGCTCGGCAAGTTGCCGCTGTCCGACGAACTGCGCGAAGAAGTCCAGCGCGCGCGCCGCATCACCCAGCAGATTGCGCGCAAACGCCAGATTCAGTTTCTCGCCAAGCAGATGCGCCGCCGCGAGGAAGAGCTCGAACCATTGCGCCAGGCGCTGACGCAGGATCGCGACAGCATGCGTCGCGAAACCGCCGAACTGCATCGCCTTGAAGGCTGGCGCGAACGCCTGATCCACGATGGCGACAGCGCGCTGTCCGACCTGCTGCAACATTTTCCGCACGCCGATCGCCAGCATCTGCGCACGCTTGTGCGCCAGGCGCGGGACGATGCGAATGCGAACAAGCCAGCGACCGCAAGTCGCGCCCTGTTCAAGGAATTGCGTGCGCTGTTTTCGGGCGATGGCGATTCCCTCGGGAGCGACATCGAATCTGGCAATTCGGACGACGAAACGAGCTAGTGAAGTGGCCTCAAAAACGTAGCAAGCGAACGGAGTTTGTGCGAGGACGGAGCGGAGGAACCGGAGTGTACTCATGTACATGACGATTCCGAGTACCGCCCTCGCACAAAATACCGAGCGCACGATGGCGTGGATGCCCAGAGGTAAAGCAATGAGGGCGCAATTGCCGAGTAGTTTTTCAGGCCGCTTCACCGGCGTTGGTGCCACCGACCGTCATGGCGTCCACGCGCAAGGTCGGCTGGCCGACGCCGACCGGTACACTCTGGCCTTCCTTGCCGCAGACGCCGACGCCTTCATCGAGCGCGAGATCGTTGCCGACCATGCTCACGCGCGTCAGCACTTCCGGGCCGGCGCCGACGAGGGTCGCGCCCTTGACCGGACGCGTGATTTTTCCATTCTCGATCAGATACGCCTCGCTGGCCGAGAACACGAACTTGCCATTGGTGATGTCGACCTGGCCGCCGCCGAAATTCACCGCGTACAAACCGCGTTTGACCGAGGCGATGATCTCGCCCGGATCACTCTGGCCGGGCCGCATGTAGGTGTTGGTCATGCGCGGCATCGGTAGATGCGCAAACGATTCACGACGGCCGTTGCCGGTCGAGCGCGTGCCCATCAGACGCGCGTTGTGCTTGTCCTGCATGAAGCCGGTCATCTTGCCGTTTTCGATCAAGGTAGTGCATTCGCTAGGCACACCTTCATCGTCGATGCTCAGCGAGCCGCGCCGGTTCGGCAAGGTACCGTCATCGACCACGGTGACGAGATCCGAAGCCACACGCTGGCCCATCATGCCGGCAAACGCCGACGTACCCTTGCGGTTGAAGTCACCTTCGAAACCGTGGCCGATCGCCTCGTGCAACAGCACGCCGGGCCAGCCGGGGCCGAGCACAACGGTCATGCTGCCAGCCGGTGCGTCGATCGCTTCGAGGTTCACCAGAGCCTGACGTACCGCTTCGCGTGCAAATCCATGTGCACGACCGTTGGCGAGCAGATCAACGTAGCTGTAACGTCCTCCGCCACCGGAATGGCCCTGCTCGCGACGTCCGTTCTGCTCGACGATCACCTGCACGTTCAAACGCACCAGCGGGCGCACATCGGCGGCCAGCGTGCCATCCGATGCCGCGATCAGCACGGTATCGAGTGCGGCAGCAAGGCTCACGACCACCTGCGTGACGCGCGGATCTTCGGCGCGACACCAACCGTCGACTTCGCGCAGCAGGCTGATCTTGGCATCGTTGCTCAAACTATCGATCGGGTCGATCGCCGGATACAAACCACGTCCGCTGCCGATCGCCAGTGGCTTGCCGACACCTTTGCTGCCGGCCTGCGCGATTGCGCGCGCCGAGCGAGCTGCGGTCAGTAGTTCCGGTAGCACGATCTCGTCGGAATAGGCGAATCCTGTTTTTTCGCCGGACATCGCGCGCACGCCGACGCCTTGTTCGATCGAGTGGTTGCCTTCCTTGACGATGCCGTCTTCGAGCACCCACGATTCGCTACGCGAATGCTGAAAATACAGATCGGCCGCATCGATGGACGGGCCCATCAGCTGCGAGAAAACCTGATCGAGATCGCCGCTGGCCAAACCGCCAGGGCGCAGTAGCCGGGTTTCGGCAAGCGCTATTAATGAATTCATACGGAGATTATCGCAGGTTGGGCGGGTTCAGCACATAAAGGTATGGGCGCGTATGGCGCTCACAAGGTGGGCGAGAGGCGACACGCGCTAACCACGCCGATGATAGTCGCAAGAAAAAACCACCCGCTAGTTGGTTTTGCCGGCTTTTGTCTCATCCTTGGCGCGCGGTTTGAGGCCCTTGGCGACGGTGACGATGACCGGTTTGTCCCAACTTCCGGTCACGCGATATGTGGTTTCGCCGGCCTGATTGAGCGGCTTGCGCAGGATGGTCTGCACCACAAACCCTGCCGCCGCACCAACCGGGCCACCAGCAATCGCGCCGACGATCGGCAAGGTATTGCTCAGGTGCGGCACGACGATCATGACCTGGTCGTATTCGCGCTTGCGCAGGTCGGTGTGTCCGCTGATCGCGATATCGGCTGCGGGGCCTTTGATCTGCAGGTCGTCCGTCGCGGCATTGCCCTTGCCCAGCGCGAACTTGCCCTTGATCGAATTGAACGCGAGGCCGGATTTGAAAAAGTCGCTAAAATCCAAAGTCAGTCGGCGCGGAATTTCGGTGATGCCAACCAGGCCGATGATGCGTCCGGCGCCCGGATCGACTTCGAGAATGCGCCCGTCCGCGACCGACAGATTCAAACTGCCGTCGAGCTTGGCGAGGGCAAAGCTCGACGGTGCACCGGGCCAGCTCGCATCGATGCCGACCACGGTTTCGCCGCCGTCGATCACGCCGGCGTAACCCAGCGCGTCGAGCATGTGGCCGAGGTTTTTTGCGGTGAAATGAATCGAAAACGTCGAATAATCCTTGCCGCCCGTACCGAGCCAGTCGCCGCGTGCGCTCATGTCGATGTTCGGCGAATCGCTCTGCACCTGCTCCAGGTGCATGCCGCCTTCGATCGGATAACTTTCGACGCGCGCCGCGCCGAAACTGGCATGGCCGAGATGCAAATCGCCGACCGAGATATGCAGTGGTGGAATGGCCGCCGGATTGACACCGGACAGCGTGTCGCTGTCCGCTGCGACGGGTCCGTTCGCAGCGGACAGCGGCGCACCATCGTTATCCGACGGCATGTACAAACGCGCGAGTTCGGCGGTGACGCCGCGCTTGATCAGCTCGCCTGCGGGAATATGGACGGTGCCTTCGACCTGCGTTCCGCTGAGATTGATCGTACTTTCGTCCGAACTGAAACTGAGCTTGAACGAAGTGTCGGGAAACGCGCGGCCGAAAAACGTCAGCTGCGCCACGCGCAGATCGACGCTCTCGATAAAACTGCCGCTGCCGCTGCTACTGTTGCCGACGACAAAATCCATCCAGCCGCTGATATCCGCTTCGACCACACCACCGCTCACGCGCAGGCCGCGCTTCGGCAACGCATCTGGCATACCGGCGCCAAAAGCGAGATGACCGGCGAATGGTGTCGTGTCTTTCTCCAGCCGTGCGCGCATCTGCGCAATATCGCCGAGCCGCGCCTGCAAATCGCCGCCTTCAAATGGCAGCGGCACGATCACACGTAGCGCCTGCACTTCGTTGCTGTCCTTGTGCATCGGCGCGGGCAAGCTGATCGCGACGCCCTTCAAATCGGAGCCGACGATCAGGCGCTGTGCGGAATCGCCCTTGCCTTGGTTGTCATCGACGCTGTAGTCGACGGTCCAGTCGGCGCTGCCGGCGATGAATTTCTGATACGGCAACAATACCGGCACGCGTTTGAGCAGGATCGCTGCCGGCAAGTTGCTGTGCAGACTGGCTTCGGCCTGATGCTGCGGATCGCGCATGTAGGCGCTGCCAACGCGCAATGCAAAACGTGCAGGCTGATCTTCGTAGCGCACGGCCATGTCGTCGATGCCGAAACCGCGCTCGCTGAAAACCACCTTGCCGTTGGCCTGGGTCAGGCGCAAGTTCGGTCCGCTAGCCGACAGATCGGCATCGCTTATGTTGACGCTGCCGTCGAGCTTCAGCGGGCCTTGGTCGTTGCCGAGCGGCAGATGCAATTGCAGCGCGAGTTTGCCGACGCCGGAAATACCGACGCCGCGCAATTGCTCGGCATAACGTTTGCCGATCGGGCTGGCATGCAGAAAATCCAGCAGGGTCTTGCCGCTGCCTTCGCCCGCGAGCTGGATCTCGATGATGGCGTGCGCAAAATCCGAAATGTCTGCGCTGCCGCTAATCAGTTTATTGCCGAGCGTCTGGCCCGCGCTCGTCACGACATGCAGACTGGTGTTGAGGAAATCGGCGGTCGCTCGCAGATGCTCGATACGCGGCCACTCCGGGTTGTAGTCGAGGATCGCATCGTCGAGATCGATGTGTGCAGTGAACTGGCCGAGTTGATTGCGGAACGGCCAGTCGCCGAGGTTGCCGCGAAAAGCCGCGCGCCCGCTCAAGCGACCGCCGGCGAGGCCGCGATCAAGCCACGCCACGCCCTGCTTCGGCATGTTGTTGTACGGCCAGAACGGATGTGTCGCCAGCATGTCGGCGTGCGTGATCGCCGCGTACATGTCGATGAACGGCCGCGAGCCGTCGACATTCAGATCAATGCTACCGCGCAACTCGCCGCCGTAGCCGAGCCCGGCCACCGGCTGGCCTTCGAACCGCATACCGGGGATTTCGATGCGCCATGCCTTGTCGGTGCGATACGCCGCGACCTTGCCGCTGAATTCGGCGAGCTCGATGGTCGAGCGGAACACCTGCGGCATCGGCAAGCGCAACGGCGTGCGCGTCGGCAAACTAATGCTGAGCGCTTGCGCGTCGGCCAGCGCTTCGAAGTTCAAACCTTCCACGCCCGGAAGTTTGCCGACCGGCATCCATGCGACAGAGCCGATGTTTGCGGCAACGTCGTAATCGTGGCCATCGTGATACCGCAGGCTCACGTTGTGCGCGACACCGTGCGGACTCGCGTTGTACAACCACTGCCGCAAACCGGCCGGCAACGCGTCACTGAGCATCGACAAGCTGGCGAGTGCGCTCAAATCGAGATCACTGGCCGAACCGACATATTCGACGGTGGCATTAGTCATGCTCGCGCCGTTGTCGTCGGCCGCGGCCAGCACCATCTTGTCGGCGGTTTCGTCGAGCGGCGATAACAGCAGACCTTCCGGCAACATCGGCGTTATCGGCGGCGCTGGCGCAGTACGCTGCTCGATACTGAAACGTCCGGGCACGCCGGCCTGGCCGTCGCGGTCCATGCGCAGGTCCGCGACATCGGCACGCCAACCCTGAGCATTACGCTGCAGCCGCGCGCCAAACGCGAAACGATCGAGACCGATACGGGGCACGATGTCGCCGACGCTGCCGGTATCGATCGGCGCGGTGGTCTGCAATACCAATTTGCGAAGATCGATTTCGGCACGCACCGCGTAGAGCGCACCGGCACGCCAGTCGACCCAGAATTGCGCATCGCCGCCGCCACTCGCGAGCGCCAGACCACGCAACGGAAACAGCCGCAGCAATCCGGCGAGATCGAGCTGAGTCGCGCCGAGATAAAGCCGGCCGTTGCGCGAATAGGTATCGTATTCGGCCACGAGCGCCATCGGCGGCGATTGCATTTCGACGCATTGCGCACGTGCAAGCAAACGATGCGCACTGCCCTGATTGATCAGGCGCAGCTCCGAAATGTCGAGCCGCAACTGGCGTTGATGCGGCGTGTCATCGACGCGCAGATGCAGGTCGCGCAGCACCAGCGAACCGAGCTGGAACAATGGATTGTCGCCATCGTCCTGCTGATCGTTGTTGTCGGCGACAAAACCGTGGATGCGCCACGAACCATCCGGCGCATCATGGCTCAAAACCAGATCCAGACCGCTCAGGCGAAACTCGTTCCAGCGTTGATTCTGGTGCAGCCACGCGAAAAAATTCAGCGCGATTTCGGCCTGCGGAATCAGCATCGCCTGCTGGCTCGCATCGGCGGCGCCGAGATGCAAACCGTGCAGGGACAGCACCGGCCCGCTGCGCTCCCAGGTGCCGTCGATCTTGTCGATGCTGATCGGGCGATGCAGCTTGTCGCTGAGAAACGCGGTAATTTTTTCCGGATGGCTGATCACCCACGGCAACGCCAGCTGGCCGAGCCCCATCACCAGTGCCATCGCGATCAGCGCGAGTGCCAACAAGCGCACCAGCCACAGGCGCAGACGGCGCAAGTGGCGACGCCACGGCGTCATCGAAGTTCTCCTCGCACGATCATCCTGTCGCAACACGCGATGCCGCGAAAATTACAGCAGCACCACATCGTATTGCTCCTGCGAATAATTTTCTTCGGGCTGGAAACGAATCGTCTTGCCGATGAATTCCTCGAGCTCGGCGACCGCAGCGGATTCCTCTTCGAGAATCTTGCTGACCACCTTGGTCGAGGCCAGCACAAGCAGCGTGGCGGCTTCGAACTGGCGCACCGCGCGCGTGATCTCGCGGAAGATTTCGTAAGTCACGGTTTCCGAAGTCTTGAGACTGCCGCGACCGTTGCAGGTCGGGCACGGTTCGCATAATTGGCGCTCGAGACTTTCGGTGGTGCGCTTGCGCGTCATCTCGACCAGGCCGAGCGGCGAGATGTCATACACGGTGGTTTTGGCGTGATCGCGCAGCAGCGATTTTTCGAGCATGCGCAACACCTGGCGCTTGTGCTCCTCATCGATCATGTCGATAAAATCGATGATGATGATGCCGCCGAGATTGCGCAGTCGCAGTTGTCGTGCGGTCGATTGCGCCGCTTCGAGATTGGTCTTGTAGACGGTTTCCTCGAGATTGCGATGACCGAGAAACGCGCCGGTATTGACATCGACCGTGGTCATCGCTTCGGTCTGGTCGATGATCAGATAACCGCCGGACTTCAACGGCACATCCTTCTTCAACGCGCGCTGGATTTCGTCCTCGACGCCGTACAGATCGAAGATCGGGCGCTCGCCCGGATAATGCTCGATACGATCGACCAGTTCGGGCATGAACTGCTGCGCGAAACGAATCGTCTTGTCGTAGGTTTCGTGCGAATCGACGCGTACTTTCTCTACATCCTTGCGCATCAGGTCGCGCAACGCGCGCAGCGGCAATGCGAGATCCTCATAGATGCACTGACCGACCTGGGTGCGCTTGATATTCTCGCGCAAGGCGATCCACAGCTTGCCCAGATAATCGATATCCTCAGCCAGTGCTTCGCTGGTCTGGCCCTCGGCATTGGTGCGCACGATGTAACCGATGCCGCCATCGGCCGCGAGCGCGACGAGCATTTCCTTGAGCCGCGCGCGTTCGGTTTCGTCCTCGATGCGCACCGATACGCCGAGCACCTTGCTGTACGGCAATAGCACCAGGTAACGCGACGGAATCGACAGGTGTGTCGTGAGCCGCGCGCCCTTGCTGCCGATCGGATCTTTCACTACTTGGACGACCACTTCCTGGCCTTCGTGCAGCAGCTCGTTGATCGGCGGCACCAGCGTCGCCGCCGAACCGTTTTCGGCGCCATCGACCGGCAACGCCGTCGGCGCGCGAAAAATATCCGACGCATGCAAAAACGCCGCGCGACCGAGGCCGATTTCGACAAACGCCGCCTGCATGCCGGGCATTACGCGCGACACCCGACCTTTGTAGACATTGCCGACATAACCGCGTTTCAGCGCACGTTCGACATGCATTTCCTGCAGCATGCCGTTTTCGACCACCGCGACGCGCGTTTCGCGCGGGGTGACGTTGATCAGGATTTCCTCAGACACGATTCGCCATCAATAAAGCTTCAATGGATGGTTTATAGCCGGGACTGGCTGAACTTGTCGAATACCGCGGAATTACTGGACTCAGCGGTGTAGCTGGATACTGATTAAAACTCGCGCAGCAACCGTGCCGTCTCGTATAGCGGCAGGCCCATCACGCCCGAATAACTGCCGCTCAGATGGCGCACGAATGCGCCCGCATGACCCTGGATTGCGTAGCCGCCGGCCCGGCCGAACGGCTCGCCCGTGGCGACGTAGGCGTCGATTTCGGCGTCATCGAGATCGGCGAATGTAACTTCGGAGACACTGATCGCGCGGGCTTCGTGGCCGCCATCGACCAGCCACACTGCGGTGACGGCGTAGTGCATGCGCCCGGCCAGTTCGCGCAACATCGCGCTGGCCTGCGCCGCATCCTCGGGTTTGCCGAACACACGATCGACGAGCACGACTTCGGTATCTGCACCAAGCACGCGCGCGCCGGCATTGCCGATCACCTGCAGCAGGCCCGCGCCGGCTTTCTCGCGCGCAACGCGGCTGATGTAGTCGTGTGTGGGTTCGCCCTCTGCGCGAACCTCCGGCACGTCGACATCGAGCACGTTGAACGACATCCCGAGCTGTTCCAGCAACTGGCGCCGACGCGGCGATTGCGAAGCGAGATAAAGCATGGTTTCCGAATCCGCATGGCTGAATCAAGGTCGATAAAATAACACGCGGAAATCATCCGCGGATCAAGCGCAAGACTCAGGACGTGGTTTGTTTGAACGCCTCGGCAAAACCCTGCAAGGTGCCTTCGCTCGCATCCGAAATCACCCACAACACCCGCCCGGATTGCATCCAGCGCAACAGGTGAAAACCCTGCAATGACGACGCCTGCGGCTTGGCATCGGCCGGCACGGAACCCAATCGATGCGACCGTTGAACCACGGTCGCACCGTGTGCTGATCCGACGACACGACATCCGTCAGATGCGCCGCGAGCTGCGAGCGTACATGCGCGGCGACCCGTTCGGTGGCGAGGCGAGTTTCGGCACTCGGCTTACGCAGATACCATTTCAGGACTGGCGAGATGCTGCTCGATCGACAACGTCTGCGTGAGGTCGGTTTCGCCATCGACATACAGATCCAGCAATGGCGCCAGCGTTTCACAGTCCATGGTTTGTCGCCTCGAGTCCGCGTTGCGCCCATGCTGCGCGCAGTTGCAGGCGCGCGCGTGCGAGCCGCGACATCACCGTGCCGATCGGCAAATCAGTGATCGCGGCGATCTCGCGATAACTCAGTTCTTCCAGCTCGCGCAACACCAGCACCTCGCGAAACGGCAACGGCAATTCATTCATCAACGCGAGCAGCAGCGCATGCGTATGCTGATCGTTGAGCACTTTTTCCGGACTCGGCGCAGGTTCAATCGCGCCACTCTGCTCGGCAGCATCTAGCGCGGTTTCCGGCACTGCCGCAAGTTGTTGCGGACGATGCCGTTCGAGCCAGCTATATGCCGCATGCCCCACGATCGTGCGCAACCACGCGCGCGCGGCTGCCATGAAAACCGTCGACGAAACGAAACGCGCGCAACAACGCTTCCTGCGCCACGTCCTGCGCATCGCTCACATTTTCGGTCAACCAGCGCGCGAGGTTGTACGCCGCATCGAAATGCGGCAGTACAACGAAGCAGCACCATGAATCACCCGATCAATCGTCGCCAGTTTCTCGAAATCGCCGCACTCGGCGTTGTGGTATTCGCGTCCGGCCTGACCGGCATCGCGTGCGCCGCGTCGCAGGATTTTTAGTTCGTGCAGTTGTCGGATGTGCATTGGGGTTTTACCGATGCGAAGATCAATCCCGAATTCGCGATCAGCCTGCAGCGCTCGATCGCCGCGGTGAATAAACTCAAGCCCGGACCGGATTTTGTCGTATTCACCGGCGATCTGACGCAGACGACCGAGGATCCGGTCGAGCGACGGCGACGCATGCGCGAGTTCCGCGAGATCGCGCGCACGCTGAAGTGCAAGGGCGTGCGCTACCTGCCAGGTGAGCACGATGCAACCGCCGACAAGGGCGAGGCCTACCAGGAATTTTTCGGCGAGCTGCATTACAGTTTCGATCACAAGGGCATCCATTTTGTCGTGATCGACAACGTTACCAATGCGGCGCTCGGCATCGCTCCGGCGCAGCTCGAATGGCTGGCAGCCGATCTTGCCAAACATCCGAAAAATACGCCGCTCGTCGTGCTCACGCACCGCCCGCTGTTTGACCTCATGCCATCGTGGGATTGGGCCACGCGCAACGGCGACAAAGTGATCGACATGCTCATGCCGTTCGCCAACGTCACCGTGTTCTACGGTCACATCCATCAGCTGCACGAACACACGACGGGGCACATCAAGCACTATGCTGCCGAGTCGTTGATGTGGCCGCTGCCGGTCGCAGGATCGGTGCCGAAAAAAGCCGCGATTCCATGGGATGCGGCACAGCCGTTCAAGGATCTCGGTTATCGCGAAGTCGCGACGAATCGCGGCAAGGACGGCATCGCGCTGAAGATCAAGGAAGATCCGCTGGTCTAATCGCTATTGTATGCGTGCAAGGCGAACGCGGCGTGCTCAGCCGCCGCGATGGTACGGATGATTACCGAGCTGGCTCACGGCGCGATAGAGCTGCTCGGCGAGCACGATGCGCACGGTCGGATGCGGCAAGGTCAGCGGACCGAGCGACCAGCGCTGATTCGCACGCGCGAGCGCATCGGGCGCAAGGCCATCCGGGCCGCCGATCAAAAATGCGAGATCCTGGCCTAGCATGCGCCAGCGCGCGAGTTGTTCGGCGAGCTGCTCGCTGCTCCATACGCTGCCGCGACCATCGAGCGCGACGACGTGCGCGCCTTTGGGAATCGCTGCAAGCATCGCCGTACCTTCGTCACTGATCGCGCGTGCGAGGTCGCGACCCTTGCCACGCGCACCGAGTGCAATCTCGACCACATCGAGCGGCAAGTCATGGCTGAGGCGTTTGCTGTATTCGGCAACGCCCGCGGAAACCCACGCGGGCATGCGTTCACCGATGGAGATCAGGCGGGCGCGCATTTTTACAATATAAGCCAGCGAAGTAGCAGCGATCCCTATGGCTCAGAAAAACGCCACACATATTACGAACTAGTTTCGGGAGTAACCTAGCGAAGCCCACCGTCGCGACAGCTGCTCGACTAGCGGTAAGCTACCGCTAATGTGCATGTCGCTCTCATGGCAAAGCTTAAATTCGAAGTCCGGAACTTGAATGTGTATATCAGCTTGACCAATTGTCAAAATCCCTTGGCTCACTGCTTCGGCAACCACACCCCTAACATCGCTCATAGCGACAAACTGCTTTTTCCACATTTCGTCAATATCAAGCTCACTTCCCCAACCAAACATAAGCGTCACGCAAGAGCTTCCGGAAGCGATTAGTGCCTCACATACAACCGAAAACTCTGCAAGCAAAAGATCAGGGGAGATTTGACGGGTAACATGCTCGGCCATCTAACATCCTGTTGAAGGCGCTCAATTCAGCGCAGCAGATTCCGGCATATCGTCGCCAACAGTCCACAGGCGTTCGAGCGCATAGAACTCGCGCACGCGCGGCAGCATCACATGCACCACGATGTCACCGAGATCGACGAGCACCCACTCGGCTTCGCGCTGGCCTTCGACACCGATCGGTACCACGCCAATCTGCTTGGCGAGCTTGAGGACTTCATCGGCGATGGATCTGACGTGACGTGAGGATGTGCCGCTCGCGATCACCATCAGATCGGTGACGGATGTCTTGCCGCGCACATCGATCTCGCGCACGTCTTTTGCTTTGAGATCTTCCACCGCCTTGATGACCTGCAAGCGCAGATGCTCGGCCTGATCGACAGGCGCTTTGATTCGGGGGCGGGCTTTTGTTTTCGGACTGGCTTTCGCTGCAGTTGCCAAGCGGGTATTACCTCTGTGTTTTGATAAACCGGCCGCAGAACTCGGCTGGCCGGGCGGCACCAATATACGCTGATTTGGCGGTGGCGGAAGTGACGACGGCTTAAATCCGGCTGTTACGACCTGCGTGAATGAACGGATTTTCGCGTGCGGTTCAGCAAAATCACGCGTGTTTGGCGCGGTCTGTCGATACCAGTCAATTGCCAGTGCCGAGTCGATAGGCATCGAGCAAGCCCGGATCGGCAAGCACGGCATCGGGCAGCAAATAACGCGGTTCACGGCCATCGCGCAGCAGTTGGCGGATCTGCGTCGCGGAAATATCCAGCGGTGTGACTGGCAGATGGAACACCCCACCGGCCGCTCGCGTCGCGAGGATTTCCACCTCAGCCACCTCGCGCGCCCTTACCTGCGCTTGCAACTCTGCGCCGAGCGCTGCGACCAAACCCGGACGCGTGAGCACGACGATATGCGCAAGATCGAATAATTCCTGCCAGCGATGCCAACCCGGCAATCCGGCAAACGCATCGGCGCCGAGCAACAAGATCAACGACCGTTGCGGGCCGATCTCGGCGCGCACTTCGATCAGCGTATCGACGCTATAAGACGGCCCGGTACGAGTTAGCTCACGCAGGTCGAGGTGCAAGCGTTGTTGTCCGGCCAGCGCGGCGCGCAACACGGCGACGCGCTGCGCAACATTCGCCACGGGCGCGGGACGATGTGGCGGCTGATTGGCGAGCAGCAGATGCACGTCGGCATCGAGCGCCTCGGCGGCTTCCCACGCCACGCGCAAGTGACCGAGATGGATCGGATCGAAGGTGCCGCCGAGCAAGGCGAGAGGCCGCTGCGCGCTCACGAGATTCCTCAGCTCGCAAGCAGGCGTGCGGCACGTGGCTGCGCCATCGCCACGAGCAGACGTTCGAGTTCGAGCCACGCATCACCCGCGCCGCGGCCCTTGCTGATGCGGTCGATGCGCGTGGCCTGACGCAGGCAACGTTCCCAATGACTGCGATCGCTGCGACCGAGCGCGCGGCGATACATAGCCTCGCGCGCGGGCCAGACACGCTCGCTGCGCAACGCCGCGGCGAGATTGGCCGATTGCGCCGACAAGCGCGCGAGCAATTGCAGTTGATTCAGGATCCAGCCGAGCAACGGCGGTACTTGTTCGCCTTCGGCACGCAGGCCGGCGAGAATGCGCAGGCAACGTTCGCCATCGCCGCTGCACGCCGCATCGGTGAGCTTGAACGCATCGAAACGCGCGCTGTCGGCGACGAGATCTTCCATCGCCGCGACATCGATCGTGCCCGGCCCGCGCAGCAGGACGAGCTTGTCGATTTCCTGTGCCGCCGCGAGCAGATTGCCTTCCACGCGCTCGGCCAATAACGCCGCTGCATCGCGATTCGCCTTGAGGCCACGCGCAGCCAAACGCTGCTCGATCCACGCCGGCAATTCACCGAGCTTGATCGGCCAGCACGGTACAAATAATCCGACCTTTTCGAGCGCCGCCACCCACGCCGTTTCATGCGCCTTGCTCCACTGCGTGCTGGTGATCAGCAATACAGTATCGGGCGGCGGATTTTCGCAATATTCGATGATCGCGGCGGCGCCATCCTTGCCGGGCTTGCCGCTGGGCAGACGCAAATCAATGACCTTGCGTGTGGCGAACAATGACATCGCCGAGGCCGCCATGCTGAGCTCGTTCCAGTCGCCATTGGCTTCGAGATCGATCACCTCGCGCTCGGTGAATCCGAGCGCGCGGGCGCGTAAGCGAATCGCATCGGCGGCTTCGAGCAACAGCAGGTGCTCTTCGCCGGCAAGCAGATAAACCGGGCGCAATGTGTCGCCGGCGAGGTGTTTATGCAGTTGCGCGAGCGTGATCGACATGCGGCGGAAGCGGTGACTACGATGCCGGAGCTATCGCATCAATGCGCGGCAGCGGCCTTGCCGACGGCTTCGATGCGACGCATCACCGACTGCACCATGTCGCGCTGCATCTGCCGTTTGAGTTCATCCTGTTCGACGCCGATGCCGAGCGCCTGGGTGTCGTTGAAAGTGAAATCGCGCGTGAGTTCGACAATCTGCTTCGCCACGATGATCTTGCCTTCGGAATTCACCACTTCGAGCTCGACGTGATAAAGCATGATGAATTCGCGCACATGCTGGGCGATGCCGACCGATGAAACTTCCGGACTGATCGTGACCACCGGCAGCTTGAGTTCGGCGATGCCGTCGCCGGGCTTTTCTTCGACCGTGGCGCCCGAGCGGCGCAACGCATCTTCGAGATTACGCTTGAGCGGACTGAACGGATCCGCCGATACCACGATGACGCGCTGCATGCCCGGCGGCAACTGAGCCTCGCCGCGCAACTGGAATCCGCAGCCGACCAGCGCCAATGCGAACAGGGATAACAGCGACAATCTTTTCAACATGGGTTTTCCGAATCGACGGGGTTGGCGAATGATAACGTCTGGCGGGTCTTCTGTGTGACCGCGCCAGACGCCAGTGCATTTCAGGCCGCGCCGAATCCGAAAAAAGACTAACGCTATCGTTTATTGCGGCCACAGCCAGGCGAATGTGGCGCCGACGATCAGCGCATAGATCAGGCCGTCGATCACGTACTTGAACACGCTGCGCCACGGGTGGCCCCACCAGATGCCGTTCGGCAACGAGCCGAGCGCATGCGCCATGAACGCAGCCACGGCGATGGTGTGGAACACAAAGCGATACGGCGCCCCCGCAGCTAGTACGGGGCAAGCAATACAAGCGCACGAGAACGACACAAAAAGGCAGAAAAAGAACCATTGCGCCAACGATCCGCCCATCTTCATCGGGCCGGGCTGGCGCAGGAAAATCGTGCCGACCGGACCCTACTTGAACTTTTCCTGCGTCTCGGGATTTTTCAGCGACCCGGAGCTGCAATAAGGGATCATGTAGATGCCGGCGGCAGCGTTGCCTTTGCGGATCGCGGCAGCGGCGTCGTCTTCGTTGGAGAAGCCGTGGTAATCCAGCACATGCCAGAATTTCAGCAGCATGTTTATCAGGCTGCTGACGAAAAAAACGAATACGGCGGAAAGCAGAATCGGCAACCAAAGTTGTGCGAGCGAGACCATGTCATAACTCCCCATCCGGATGGTGGCAAGAGTTTACTGGCGGCCGATTCGCGAGGGAATCGCCGGAGTTTGAGCCGTCATCCCAGCGCAGCCAGGGATGACGAGAAAAAACAAGCGCCGGCGATTTCCCGCTCTTGTTCCGCTCAGTTCCTAAACCACAATATTGACGATTTTGCCCGGCACCACGATGATCTTTTTCGGCGTTGCCTCGGCAAGAAAACGAACGACGTCGGCTTGCGTCAACGCCGCCTGCTCGATCTCCTCGCGCGTCGTGTTTACCGCCACTTCGATCTGCCCGCGCAACTTGCCATTGATCTGCACCGCGAGCGTGATCGCATCTTTTTTCAGCGCCTCGGCATCGAAGGTCGGCCACGCACGCGTGATGATGGCCTCGGCATGACCAAGGTGTTGCCACAACGCGTGACAGATGTGCGGCGTGATCGGATTAAGCAGCAGCACGATCGCCTCGAACGCCTCATGACGCACGGCGCGGCCTTGGTCACTCATGTCGTCGAACTTGGCGAGTGCATTGAGCAACTCCATGAGCGCCGCGATCGCGGTATTGAACGACAAACGCCGACCAAAATCATCCGATACCTTGGCGATGGTTTCGTGCACGTGCCGGCGCAAGGTTTTCTGTGCGGTATTCAAAATCGCCGGATCGACTTCGGGATGATCAGGCTGCGCCACATGTGCATGCAGGTCGCGCCATAGGCGTCGCAGGAATCGCGACATGCCTTCGACGCCGGCCTCGCGCCAGTCCAGCGAGTGTTCGGGCGGTGCGGCGAACATCGAGAACAATCGCACCGTGTCGGCACCGAATTTCTCGACCATCGTGCCCGGATCGATGCCGTTGTTTTTCGACTTCGACATTTTCTCGATGCCACCGATCTGCACCGGTTGTCCATCGCTGATCAAGGTCGCACCGACAACACGACCTTTTTCGTCGCGCGCGATTTCGACTTCGCCCGGATTGAACCAGTGCTTCGCGCCGTTGGCTTCTTCGCGATAAAAGGTCTCGGCTATCACCATGCCCTGGCACAGCAGGTTGGTCGCCGGTTCGTTGCTGTTCACGAGGCCCGCATCACGCAGCAGCTTGTGATAAAAACGGAAATACAGCAGATGCAAAATCGCGTGCTCGATACCGCCGACGTATTGATCGACCGGCAGCCAGTAATTGGCGCGCTCATCGACTTGCGCCTGCGCGCCGGGGCCGGTGTAGCGCGCGTAATACCAGCTCGATTCCATGAACGTATCGAAGGTATCGGTTTCGCGTTCGGCCGGACCGCCGCATTGCGGGCACGTGGTCTTGCGCCATTCGGGATCGGCCTTGATCGGCGATTGCACGCCGCCGACTTTTGCAAACGCGTCAGCGACGTCTTCGGGCAGCACCACCGGTAGTTGATCTTCCGGCACCGGCACTGCGTCGCAGTTGCCACAGTAGATGATCGGAATCGGGCAACCCCAATATCGCTGGCGGCTCACGCCCCAGTCGCGCAGACGGAAATTTACGCGGCGCTGGCCTTTGCCTTCGCGCTCGAAGCGGGCCGCGATCGCATCGAATGCGCTGCGGAAATCCAATCCGTCGTATTCGCCAGAATTGACCAGCGTACCGTAGTCGAGAAACGCGCCTTCGCTGATGATGCCGTTTTCGAACTGACCGAGAATACCGATCTCACCGCCGGCCTCGACCACGCCGATCGCGGCACTTTCGCCGAGCGCCACGCTCATCGGATCGTTATTGTTGCGCGCATCGTTGCCGAGGCCGCAGATCGCGTCGCGCACACCATCGCTGACGATCACCATCTTGATGAACAGGTCGTATTTGGTGGCGAATTCCCAATCGCGCTGATCGTGCGCGGGCACGGCCATGACGGCACCGGTGCCGTAATTCATCAGCACGAAATTCGCGATCCAGACCGGAATCTTTTCGCCGCTCAGCGGATGGATCGCATCGATGCCGGTGTAGATGCCCTTCTTTTCCTGCGTGTCGAGATCTGCCTCGGCAGTGCCGCCGCGACGACATTCCTCGATGAACGCGGCGATCTCGGAATTGGTTTTTGCGGCTTGTAACGCGAGCGGATGTTGCGCTGCGACCGAGACAAACGTCACGCCCATCAGCGTATCGGGGCGTGTCGTGAACACGGTTAGCGGCTCAGCGGCGCCTTCGACCGCGAACTGGATTTCCAAACCTTCCGATCGACCGATCCAGTTGCGCTGCATCGTCTTGACCGCATCGGGCCAGCCTGGCAGACGATCGAGCTCATCCAGCAATTCCTGCGCGTACGCGGTAATTTTCAAGAACCATTGCGGAATTTCGCGACGCTCGACCAACGCGCCCGAGCGCCAGCCGCGACCATCAATCACCTGCTCGTTGGCGAGCACGGTCTGATCGATCGGGTCCCAGTTCACCACCGAATTCTTGCGATAGACCAAGCCTTTTTTGTACAGCCGCGTGAACATCTGCTGTTCCCAGCGGTAATACTCGGGCTGGCAGGTGGCGAATTCGCGCGTCCAGTCATACGCAAAACCGAGGCGCTGCAATTGCGTGCGCATGTGTTCGATGTTGGCGTAGGTCCATTTCGCCGGTGCGGTATTGTTCTTGATCGCAGCGTTTTCCGCGGGCAATCCAAACGCATCCCAACCCATCGGCTGCAGCACGTTTTTGCCGAGCATGCGCTGGTAACGGCTGATGACATCGCCGATGGTGTAGTTGCGCACGTGGCCCATGTGCAGTGCTCCGCTCGGATACGGCAGCATGCTCAGGCAATAGAATTTGGGCTTCGACGTGTCCTCGCTAACCTCGAAGGCGCGGGTATCGTTCCAGTGTTTTTGCGCGGCGGTTTCCACCGCTTGCGGATCGTATTGTTCCTGCATGAGTCGTCAACGTGTCAAGGTCAGCCTCCCAGCGTAACCCAGGCTGCGCCGCGAGGAAAGCCGTGCTGCTTCGCGCCATCCGTATCAGGAAATTGTCCAGCGCTACGTCTGCGACACAAAAAAGCGGGCCAACAAACTGCTGGCCCATGTTGGGTGCCAAAAAAGGCTGACTTTTTTTCTAGAATTTTGCGCTTAACTCGACGCCATACATGCGGGGCGGACTAATACTCGCGAACGGCGTGCCGAGCGTGCTGGTGGAAATATTGCTGATGCCATTGACGTAGCGTTTGTCGAACAAATTGTTGGCGAACAGCGCGGCGCCCCAGATATTGTTCTCGGAATTCCACGCAATCCGCATGTCGGTGCGCTCCTGCGCTGTGCCGAGTTTGAATGACGGCGTGACCAGGCAATTGCCCTGCAGCGGCGATGCCGAATTGCAGCGCGTCTTGCCGCGATGGGCATGCTGCAGAGTGAAATCGATATTGCCACCGGCGACATTGCGCCAGAGATAGTCCAGGCCCGCAGCGGCCGAGAACGAGGGTTCACCGGTCGGCTGGCCGCTCAGGTCGATCTGATTGCTATCGACAAAATTCTTGTAGCGCGCATCGATATACGCCGAGGTAAAGTTTAGCCGCAAGCCTTCAGTCGCCTGCCAATGCGCTTCGAGTTCGAGACCTTTTGCGTCCTGGTCGCTACTGGTGACGAGATACAGCGGCAAGCCGTTGTTGACGTCCTGGACCAGGGTCAGCGATTGCAGGTTCGAGAATTTGTAGTAATAAATCGACGCGTTAAGCAGCAAGTGGTAGTCGGGGAAATAACTCTTGATGCCGGCCTCGTAGTTCTTGACGTTTTCCGGCTGATAGGTTGAGCTCACTTGCACGCTGTTGAAACCGCCGGCTTGGTAACCCTTGGTTGCCGACGCGTAGATCATCAGCTCCGGCGTCAGCTTGTAATCGAGCACGAGTCGCGGACTGGTATCGTTCCAGCTGTTCTTGAGCGCAAGCGGTTTGGCGCTCGATGCAAGCGTGTTGAACTCGATATTGTTGCTAAGGATCGGCGCGAGTTGCGCCGCTTGGTCCGGCGTGAAAAATCCGGTCGCGACCAGCGCACTCGCCGGATCGAGGCCAGCCGCCGTGGCCGCGGCAATCGCCGCATCGAGTCCGGGTGCCTTGCGCAACGGGTTGTACCAGCTGAATTCTTTTTCGTCATGCGTGAAACGCACGCCGGTGGTCAGGTTCAGGCGATCGGTGAGATGCCAGATCACGTCGCCGTAAAGGGCCTGCGCCTTGTAGTCGCCGTGATTGAATATTGATTCCTGCCACGGAGCGCCCAGCAAGCCCGGCAATCCAACCGAATCGTAGACCTGCGTGACAGTGCCGAAAAGCGGAAAACCGAGGACATTGGGATTGCTGAGCAGCGTATCGATCGTGTCGGTAAAGAAATTCAGCTGGCTCGATTGTTCGGCTTTTTCCTTGAAGAAACTCGCCCCCGCGACCCAGTTCGCGCGTGAGGTTTCGCCAGACAGTTTGAACTCCTGTGACCAGGTCGTATTGCTCTCGACATTGGTCGTGTCGAAATAGGTCTGGATGCGATTCGTGCCGCTGTCGCTCTCCCGATTGTAGCTATCGAAATTGCGCCACGCGGTGGTCGAGGTGAAATCGGCCCAGCCGAATGGATGTTCGATGCGCAAGGTCACGCCATCGAAACGCCGCCGCTCGCCGTCATCAATCACGGTGTTGAAGACCGGTGCCTTGAGCGGATCGAGATACGTATTCGGATCGGCACCGAGCGCAGGCACGCCGGGCGCCGGCGGCATCGTCACCAGACCAATCGCCGGGCGTGCCGGCTGATCAAGTTTTTCATGTTCCCAGGTCAGCAGGATTTGAGTATTGCCCGGCGCATTCCAGCGGAATGCGGCGCGTGTACCCCAATCGTGTTGACCTTCGTAACGCTGGCCGCTTGCGGCATCCTTGAGCCAGCCGTCGCTCTGGTTGTTGACGAAGCTGAAACGCAGCGCCATATCCGGATTGATGGGCGCATTCAGCACGCCATCGATATAACGCAGGCCGTAATCGCCGAGGCGCACACGCGCTTGTTCTTCCCACTTGTCAGAAGGTTCATTGGTGATGATCGAGATCGCACCACCCGCGCTATTGCGGCCGAACAAGGTGCCTTGCGGCCCTTTCAAAACCTCGATGCGCTGCACGTCGTTGAAGTTCATCAGCGCGCCGCCGGTCTTGCCGGTGTAGATGCCATCCACATACACACCGATCGGCGAATCCGAGCCCACGCCAAAGTCTCCGGTGCCGATGCCACGCATCGCGTATGAAGGTTGCGTTGGTTGTTCGCCGCCAACTACCAAGCCGGGAATGTAGCCATTCATCTTGCTGAGGTCGGTCACCGCGAGTTTGTCGATATCCTTGGCAGTGACGATCTGCAGTGGAATCGGCACGTCCTGTACCTGCTGGGTGCGGCTCTGCGCGGTGACGGTGACATTTTCGAGTTCGGTCGTGGCGCCATTCGTACCGGTAGTCGCAGCGGCAGGTGTATCTGCCACTGCTGTATCGGGCGATTCTGTCGCCGCCGCGAGATTCGGCGCAAGACAGACCAGCGTTACCCCGCCGAACAGGATTTCACGAAGACATAGCGTCAATTTTTTTCTGAGTATGGCCATCTGCGCATCTCCCCACGTGCTAGTACCAAGTACAAACAAATGCAATTTCGCATCACCCACAGATCATGCTTGTTGCCAGCGATTTTTTCGATCACGACGCCAGATCGCAGTTGCCCTGCCATGCCGCAATCCATGCGCGGATCAGTTCTACTCCTTCGCGATGGATCGTGCTGCGACCCTGCTCCGGCATCATCACGCTCGGCTCGCTGGAGTTCATGCGATACGGCAGAATAGAATCGTCGGGTTTGCCGGGCACGATATCGACTTTGTGATCGCCCGTGCCGCGACCCGCCGCCACCGGCGGTTTGCATAAGCCGAGATGCCGATCCGGTGCAGTGAAAATATCCAGTGAAAGGCCGGTGGTATTGGCCGGGCCTTTCGGGTTGTGGCAGTGACCGCAATTGATGTCGAGATAAGCGCGCGCGCGTGCTGTGAGATCCTGCGTGGCATCGTGCCAGTCGGCATTGCGCGGCACGGCGCCCGCTTCCGGCAGACCCATGAGATAACCGAGCCGCGTCAAATGCGCGAGCTGGTTTTCGCGACCATCGGCATACGCGTAGTCGCGATTGAGATGCCGCGCCTTTGGCCCGATCGGCGCGATCAGCGACGGATTTTTCATGTCGGTGCCATGACAACCGGCGCACTGGTTTTCATTCGGCACGACATAGGTGAACGGTTCGCGCGATCCGTCGTCGGCGACGAGTTCCAGCGCTTGCGTATCGCCGGTGCGTGCGAGTTCGGCGTCGGTCTGATCCGCATTCCACACGTAAGGCAACGCCGTCCAGCCGCCTTCTCGGCGCACCAGCACGCGCGTTTCGATCAGATGGACTTGCGTGAGATCGAGGCCCGATCCGGAAAAATCTCGCGACTGATCGTACGTACGCGCCACCGATTTTGTGTCACGCGCAGCACCTTTTGGCAGCGGGTAATAAAACGTCTTGGTGATGATCGTGCCGACCGGAAAATCGAAAGTCTGCGCCGTATCGTATTTTGCCGCGACGCCTTTCGGCATCCAGATCGTGCGCAACTTGTGCGCGTAGTCGCTGAACAACGGCGTGTTCAGATCGTACGGCACAACATCGGCATTGAGCTGCAGTTTTCCGTCGTATGCGCTGGCGACATGCCAGTCGCTCAGGTGCGCCGGATTGCTGCTGGCATGGAACGTCACCGGCGCCACTGCGGCAGGTGCATGCGAGCACGCACCCAGCATCGTGGCGAGCACGAATGCCACCGCCAGATTTGCGCAAAAACCTACCGCGTACTGCATTTTTTCTGCGCTCACGCCTTGGCCGGCAACACGACCGCCGGCAGCTTGGCGAGTTCACACTGGAACGGCGCCATGTCGGTGCTCGGCTTGTCGTATTTGTTCGGGCCATCGACATTCACGATGCCGGTATCGCCGTTGCGGATGCAAATGCGTTGCTCGGCCGGCGGCAGTCCGTTGACCAAAGTCTTGGTGTCGACGTAACCATCCCACAGGATATTCGGGAAGTGTCCGGTGATGCCGAACATCGCGGTCTTCAGCGTTTTCAGATCGAGTCCGTCAGGCGAATCGCCACCGCCCGAGAAACGATTGTCGTAGATGAAAATTCCCTTTGGATACGGATCGTAATTTTCCGCGACGCCGTATTTGTTCATGTAACCGGTCGAGAAATAACTCGAAATGATCAGGTTCGCGGTCTTGTTATCGGCGATGTCGTTATCGAAAATCTCGACCAGCGGATTGGAGTTGATGACGATGCCGGAACCCGCCGGCACACTCGCCACCGCCGCACCTTTCGCCGCGAAATTGCCGGTGTTGTTGGCGACGGCGTGGTTCTTGTAGACGCGCGTCGAATGTCCCGGCTGCGACAAGTTCGGCATGTTGAATACCAGGATGCCGCCGGTGTTTTTGGTCGCGGTATTTTCGTAGACGTCGGCGTTGATGGTGTTTTCGATTTCGATACCGGCGACGTTTAGCTCGGCACGATTGCGACGCACGATCACAGTGTTCGACTGGCCGACGTAGATGCCAGCGTCGGATGCACCGATCGCAATCGAATCCTCGATCAGCACATTGCGCGTTTTGACCGGATAAATGCCATAGGCGCCGTTGGTGGTCTGCGATCCGCCGGTCCATTCCACACGCACGCCACGGATCGTGATGTTCTCGCCATCGTTGATCTTGAGGCCATCGCCTTTACTGTCTTCGATCGCGAGGTTTTCGATCGTGAAGTCACTCGCATTCACGAGCATGCCTTCCGGGCCAGCAACCTGCCCCTTGAACGAAAGAATGGACTTGTCCTGACCTGCGCCGCGGATCGTCACGCCGTTCACCCGCAGGGTCAAGCCGCGATCAAAACGATGTTTGCCGGCGGGAATCTCGATCACGCTGCCGGCCTTGGCATCGAGCAATTGTTCCTGCAGGTGCTTTTGATACGCGGTGTCTTCGGCGGTAAGGGCCTTGATTTCTTCAGCACCGCGACCGCAGCCGGCGAGCGTGACGACCAGTGCGGCGATAACGAGCTTGCGCATGTTGCGACTCCATAGCGGATGGATTGCGTCGAACAAACCCGACACGCCACGCACCTGGAGCAGGCCATGTCGATCGAACCACCTGACGACGCAGCGCCAGTCTCAACAAAACTTTCACTATCGTAAAGGGTGGCAACGCGGCATCGAGGTGGGCAAAGCGGACAAGATGCGGGGGCGTATGGTGGACGGAAGTTTCATTGCAATCGTTGGCCGAGCGTAGGTCAAATGAGCGGCGCAACCGCGTTATCCGACAATGGCGCGAAACTCACGAGGTCCTGAATTGAGATCGCAGCCCATCGTCGGAAGGCGCGTCGCTTTTCCGCCTTACGTGCTTTTCTGACCTACGTACTATCTGCTGACTCTTTGAAGCGAACCCATTTCCGTGCGTGCGGAATCGGCGCCAGTCATTGTGTATCGCATGGTCATCCCCTTGGCCATACCATCAGTGTAAGTGACAAGGACATCAAGACCCTCGGTCTTATATGAAACCTTTTCGATGATGCCAAGTGATTCGGTTTCACCGCTGCGGAAGGTAATTGTCATGGACATGGCTCCGGACATTTGCCACTTGCCTGCCAATGAACCTGGATTCGTGGAACGACTGCAGGCGGCAATGGCTGACACAAACGCAGTGGTCACCACGAATCGAATGATCTTTACCATGACTTCCCCTGATAATCTGACATCCGCGTCAGCACATACCTATGCCGCTGCGCCAATCGGCACTTGCCAGCCCGGAAAAACGAGGACTGCCGGGTGACATTGCAACGCCTGGGCAAGCACTTTTGCGCGCTCTACTCCAAGGTTGACACGGCCGTTTTCGATACTGGAGATCGTTGCTTGCGGGATGCCCGTAAGTTGCGCAAGTTGATTCTGGCTGAGCTCCTGAAGTTCGCGAATAATGCGAACCGATTCGCCAACGGTTAACTCAACTCGCTGCTTGGCAGTGCGGAAATTTTTCATCTAGCGCATTTCCCGCATCGCGCAAGGCGAGGATCCGGTCCAGCGTTTGAACGCGCGGCGAAACTCGCGCGCATCGCTGAAGCCGATCACGCTGCCGATTTCGCTGACGGTATGTTGCCCGGCGCGCAGCAGTTCGAGCGCACGCTCAGTGCGGATGCGATCGTGCATGGCGCGGAAAATCTGGCCACCGGCGGCGAGGTGGCGGCGCAACGAACGTTCGGTCAGGTGCAGGCGTTGCGCGACTTCGGTGACGGTAGGATTTTCGTGCAACCGGCTGCGCAGTAAACGCTCCACGGCGACCACGATTTCGGGTTGCGGCCCAGCGACGTTCGCGCGCATCTGGCGACATAAGCCGAGCGCTTGTTGCGCGCTGACCGGATGGTGCGTCGGCAGCTCATAACTCATCCACGCCGCATCGAGCACGGCGCGATTCTGCGGCATGCCAAAACGTATTTCGCACTGGAACACATCGCGATAACCATCCGCCCAGGCCGGTTCCGGATAAGTGAATTCGGCATAACGCGGATGAAAATTCGCACCGACCAATGCGCGACAGACCATCAGTGAACTGATGAACAGTTCCTCGCAGAGGAACGGCAGGATTTCGCCATCGATGAAACGCGGCTCGGCGACCATCGCCACGGCGTTGGCATCGACGACATCAAAACCGACTTCCATCATCGATCCCGCCACCTGGTGATTTTCGATGCCGATCTGCATCGCTTCGCCGAACGTGCGCGCTGTCATCATCGCCAGACCGAGCACGCCGAACGTGCCAACACTCTGGCGCCGTCCGACATCGAGGCCGAGCGAGTTCTGCGCCAGTCCGCGCATCGCGCGTTTGATCAGCAGGCTGGCTTCGCGATACGAAACGCGCACGGTCGCGTCGTTGAGTTCCGCGCGGGTCAGCGCAAGACCGTTGAACCACGCACTAAAATTGGCGCCGCGCTCCTCGGCGATCTGCATCAGGCAGTCGAGCGCGTTGGTGGGAATCACCGCGGCGGTGTAGCGCGGATCGTCGGGGGTTTCTAGTCGCGCGCCGCGCGGTTGATGTATTTCGGCCGGACTTGCCATTACGTGCACGTGAGTCTCCGACGTGGTTATCGCTCGCGCGATTCAGCGACATTGTGTAACAGCGCGAACCAGCTTGTCCAAAGCACTGCAACATGCCGGCTCAGCTGCGGCGGCCATGACTTTTGTCCAGTAGCGTATCGCGCCGTCACGGTTATGATGTCCGAACCTTTTGCCGGAGGATTGATCATGTTGCTGCGCCCCTTGCTGTTGTCCGTATCGCTTGCCGCCGTGTTTGCTTCCGCCGCTGCGAGCGCGGTAGATGTCACCGCCCTGCACTGTCCGCGCGTGCTCGATACCGAAGGCGGAAAAATGCTCGGTGAAAGCACCATCGTTATTGATGGCAAAACCATACGTGAAATCAAATCCGGTCATGTCGCAGTCGATGGCGCGAAAGATGTTGAGCTGAAAGACGTCACCTGCCTGCCCGGCCTGATCGATAGCCACACCCACCTCACCGGCGAAACCAGCCCGACCGGCTACACCGACCAGTTCCGCTGGAACATCGCCGACTACGCCATCCGCTCGACCGTCTACGCGCAGCGCACGCTGCAAGCCGGCTTCACGAGCGTGCGCAATCTCGGCGACGGCGACAACGCATCAATCTCGCTGCGCAATGCGATCAACGCCGGCATCGTGCCGGGCCCGCGCATTTTCACCGCCGGCGGCGCGATCGGCTCGACCGGCGGCCACGCCGACGGCACCGACGGTTATCGCGCCGACCTGCAGGGCGACCCGCATGCGAAAGACGGCATCATCAACGGCGCCGACGAAGCGTGGAAAGCGGTACGCCAGCACTATAAGGATGGTGCCGACCTGATCAAGATCATGCCATCCGGTGGCGTGCTCGATGAAAGCGCGAGCGTCGACAATGCGCAGATGACGATCGAGGAAATCAAGGCCGTGGTCGCGGCCGCGCACGACTACGGATTCACCGTGGCGGCGCACGCGCACGGTGCCGAAGCAATCCGCCGCGCCGTGATCGGCGGCGTCGATTCGATCGAGCATGGCACCTTCATGGACGATGCCGACATGAAGCTCATGAAGGAACATGGCACGTGGTATGTGCCGACCATCATCGCTGGCAAATACGTCGAGGAAAAAGCCAAGATTCCGGGCTACTATCCGGCACAGGTCGCAGCGAAAGCGGCGCAGGTCGGCCCGTTGATCCAGCTCACCGCCGGGCGCGCTTACAAGGCCGGCGTCAAGATCGCGTTCGGCACCGATGCCGCGGTGTATCCGCACGGCGAAAACGCACGCGAATTCGTCTACATGGTCGATGCCGGCATGCCGCCGTTGTACGTGCTGCAGGCCGCCACCACGCATGCCGCCGAACTGTTGCACAAGAGTGACAAGCTCGGTCGTATCAAGGCAGGTTATCTGGCCGACGTGATCGCGGTAAAAGGCAATCCGCTCGACGATATCAAGCTGATGCAAAAGGTCAGCTTCGTGATGAAGGACGGCAAGATCTACAAGGATAACGGCAATGCGGTCACGCCCGAGGCGCAAGTGCAAGTGACGGCGCCGTCCATTGCGCAAGGCGAGGAATTGCTGGGCTACTGATTCGCGTTTTTCTCGCCATTCCCGTGCGCACGGGAATGGCGATTTATCCTTCGCAGCAACACAACTCTTGAACGTACCGGCAATCGCCTACATCCTTGGCCACATCCCATTGCCGGATTCCGTCATGTCACCACTCGATCTTGTATTCGACGCCACCCAAGCCAATTTTGAAGCCGATGTGCTGCAGGCATCGCTGCAGCATCCAGTGCTCGTGGATTTCTGGGCGCCGTGGTGCGCACCGTGCCGCACGCTCGGCCCGATGCTCGAAAAAATCGTCGCGGATTTCAACGGCGCAATAAAACTCGCCAAGGTTGATACCGATGCTGAAGCGCAACTCGCCGGCGCGTTCGGTATCCGCAGTTTGCCGACCGTCGTGCTGGTCAAGGACGGGCAGATGGTCGACGGATTCATGGGCGCATTACCCGAGGGTCAGATCCGCGAGTTTCTCGCGCGCCATAACATTGTCGCGGCCGAAGCCGATGCGAGCTCGGTGAACGATTCTGATGCACAACCCGCCGACGCAGCTCCCGCCGAAACGGTCGAGGAAACGATCGCGCGCCTGCAACAGGAGATCGCCGCGCAACCGGAAAAGTCCGAACTCAAACTCGATCTCGCCGTCGCATTGATGCAGGCCGGCAATACGGAAAGCGCCGAGGCCGAACTCGATGCGTTGCCGGCCAATCTTTCCACCGACAGCAAGGCAAAACGTCTGCGCAGCCAGCTCGATTTGGCGCAAGCACTCAAAGATGCGCCGAATCTCGCGACCTTGCAGGCGCGTGTCGAAAAAAATCCCGACGACCTGGCCGCGCGCGATCTGCTCGGCGTGCGCCTGCTGCTGAGTGGCGATGCCGCGAGTGGCCTCGATCAGTTCCTGCACATCCTGCGTATGAAGCGCGACTTCGTCGACGGCATCGCAAAAAAACGCCTGCTCGCTGCGTTCGCGACGCTTGATGACGAAGAACTGATCGGCAGCTATCGGCGCAAGATGGCGTCGCTGTTGTTCTGATTTTATCCGCCAATGCGAATACTCGCGCACGTTCGATTTGCAGCGCACCAAGCGGCAGCGTCGCGTTTTATGTCTGCTCGCGACTGACCCATTTTTTTACCGCCGGCGCGACGTAATTCGCAAAGCGATCGAGCAATACGTCCGCATCGCTTTCGACGATTAGCATCGAACGATGCAAGGGCTGCACGAATGCTTCGGCGACAGTGTGATCGAGAAACGTGGTGAGAGCATCGTAGTAGCCATCAACGTTCAATAGTGCGCAGGGTTTCTCGTGGAATCCGAGTTGCGCCCACGTGAGAATTTCAAAGATTTCTTCCAGCGTGCCGATGCCGCCAGGCAATGCGATGAAGCCATCAGACAGATCGGCCATCAACGCCTTGCGTTCGTGCATGGATTTGGTGACATGCAATTGGGTGAGACCGTGATGCGCAATTTCCTTGTCGGCGAGCGCCGCAGGAATCACGCCGACCACCTCGCCGCCTGCGGCGAGCACCGCATCCGCAACGACGCCCATGATGCCGACACTCGCGCCGCCGTATACAAGGCGTATTCCACGCTGCGCAAATGCGCGACCTAGCGCGCGCGCATGGTCCGCATAAGCCGGCGTGCGGCCGATGCTGGAACCGCAATAAACACAAAGGCTTTTTATGTTTCTACTCGCCATGATCTAGCGCACATCCTGCACGCGGAAATTCGGATTTTCGATAATGCCGAACACGTTGCCGAACGGATCCTTGACGGTCGCGACCTTGATCCCGCCGCCGACATCCTTGATCGCTTCATGCACCTGCGCGCCGAGTTTTTCCAGTCTCGCGAACTCGGTGACGATTTCGTTGACGCCCCAATACACGACCGCCCCACCGGTGCCCGGCTGACCATCGGGAATCAGTCCGAGCTCGAATCCGCCGACCGCGTAACCGACGTAATACGGCTCGTCGAAATACGGCGCGTGGCCGAGGACCTCGGTGTACCAAAGTTTTGCTGCCGCGAGATCGGGCGCTGCATAAATCACGGTGCGCAAACCTTGAATCATGATTGTTCTCTCCGTAAAAAATAGGGGTGAAGATATAGTCTAGCGTGCCGTAGTATTTTCCTCTGCACACTCACGCCGAGCCGCGCACATCGAGCGCAGTCTCATTCCGAGTCGCGCCATTGAAAGCGTGCCCCCGCGACCAAACCTCTGCCACGCGTCATACTATGATGTGCCCTTGTCTGTGAGCCTCGAATCGATGCGCAATCTCTACGTTCAACGTTATCTGATTACCGGCCTGCTCACGTTCATTCCGCTCTGGCTAACCTGGCTGGTGTTCAAGTTCATCTTCTCGTTTTTATCCGAGGTAAGCGCGCCGTGGGTCGCGGCATTGTTCGCCGGACTCAGCAGCGCGTTCCCCGGTGCAGCGGGCTGGCTCAACCAGATGTGGCTGCAATCGATCCTCGCGTTCATCAGCACGATCGTCGCGTTGTACGTGATCGGTTTCGCCAGCAATCGCGTGATCGGGCAGCGCTTGATCAGCGCACTGGATCGATTGATGTCGCGCATTCCGCTCGTGCACTCGATTTACGGCGGTACCAAAAAACTGATGTCGCTGATGCAGAACAAACCGACCGGCACGCAGCGCGTGGTGTTGATCAATTTCCCGTCGCCAGAACTCAAGAGTATTGGTTTCGTCACGCGCGTTTTCCAAGACAATACCGGCCGCGATGTGGCCGCTGTGTACGTGCCGACCACGCCGAACCCGACCGGTGGTTATCTCGAAATCGTGCCGCTGGACAAACTCATCGCAGTCGACTGGAGCGTCGATCAAGCGATGGCGTTTCTGCTCTCGGGCGGTGCGATCGGGCCGGATATGCTGCCGTTTTCGATCGCACCCGAGCAGACCGCCATTGTCGATAAAAATCCGCTCAGCGCAGCTCCTTGAGCGAATGCGGGTCGATCGAATAGCGCGGATCGCAGTCGATTCGGCCAGATATTCGCCCAGTGCGTTTCCAGCACCGGCACACCGCCGCTGGCTTTCATCGCAAGAAACTCGGGAGCTTGGCCCTGCCCTGCGAAGATGCTCACCAGCACTTGCTGATACAGCAAGCCAAGCTGCGCCAATAGCACGCGGATTTTCCACGCGTTCTGCGAGGGCAAATCATCGTGAAGTTTGAGAGTGTGCACAAAACCACCGCCGTGATTGATCGTCGGACCAGACTAGCTTTCGTTGCGCGCAATAGCGCGCTGTTTTTTGCTCGGTAATCGTCATTGCGGCAACTGCCGGCGCCGTTTCGAGCCGTGCAGCAAAAGTGTGCAAAATGGCGCTTCTTGGCGTTCCGTACACAGCCTCGCAGGTTAGGCTTGTGACCTTCGACACTGTAAGCAACGCGGCTTGGCGACTACGCTTTGCTATTATATGCAGTGCTGCGATCGCACCACTTAATCCCATTCTGGAGTTATAAATGCCATCAGTTTCGATCCAGCGCGCGCTGGTGTTTGCGGTAGCCAGCAGCCTGAGCCTGGGCGCTGGCGCATCGACCAACCAGCGCGGCCTGGATGCGCGCAATTACGATACCAGCGTCGGTGCATGTCAGGATTTCTGGCAGTATGCCGATGGTGGCTGGCTCAAGAGCAATCCGATTCCGGCGGAATACAGCACCTGGAGCCTTGATAACGAATTGCAGGAACGCAATCTCGCCGTGCTCAAGGAAATTCTCGAAAACGCCGCGAAAAATCCCGGCACACCCGGTAGCACCACACAGAAGGTCGGCGATTTTTACGCCACCGCGATGGATCAGACCGCCATCAACCAGGCCGGCATCGCGCCGATCAGGAAAGATCTCGCGGCCATCGATGCGATCAAATCCGCCGCTGACGTCGTTGCCGTGATCCGCGACTGGCAGTCGCTCGGTTTTGGTGTGTTGTTCGAATTCGGCGCCGATGCCGACCTGAAAGATTCGGCCAATGCTATCGCCTACGCCAGCCAAGGCGGACTCGGTTTGCCGGATCGCGACTACTACATACGCCAGGATGCCGAATCGAAAGTACTGCTCGAAAAATACCATGCGCATGTCGAGAAAATGCTGAGTCTGCTCGGCGAGAAAAACGCGAAAGAACAATCCGACTGGGTGCTTGCACTCGAAACGCGTTTGGCCAAGGCATCGCTGGACCGCGTGAGCTTGCGTGATCCGATCAAGTCCTACCAGATCGTCACGGTGAAACAGGTGGATACACAAACGCCGCATTTCTCATGGACGGAATTTTTCAAGGCGATTCATCGCGACGATGTAAAGCGCTTTTCGCTGCCGCATCCACTGTTTTTCGCGACCGCCGACAAGGCGCTCAGCGATGTGCCGATCTCGCATTGGCAAGCCTATCTGCGCTGGAACCTGATCGCGTCTTCAGCAGATTTTCTCGGCGACGATTTCGTCAATGCCAAATTCGATTTCCGCGGCAAGGTGTTGCGCGGCACGCAGGAATTGAAACCGCGCTGGAAACGCGTGATCGATTCGGCCGACCACGCGCTCGGCGAAGTGCTGGGCCAGGCGTATGTCGAACGCACCTTCCCGCCCGAGGCGAAAGCGCGCGCGCTGGTGCTCGTCAACAACCTCAAGGTGGCGATGCACGAACGCATCGACAAACTCGTATGGATGTCGCAGGCAACGAAAAAATCGGCGTACGCCAAACTCGATACGCTCGATCCGAAAATCGGTTATCCCGATCACTGGCGCGATTATTCTGCGCTGACGATCAAGCGCGATTCGTATCTCGACAACATGCGCGCGGCGATCGCATTCGAGGCACGTCGTAATTTTGCCAAGATCGACAAGCCGGTCGACAAGACCGAATGGGGCATGACGCCGCAAACGGTGAATGCGTACTACAACCCGACGCGTAACGAAATCGTTTTTCCCGCGGCGCAGTTGCAACCGCCGTACTTCGATGCGAATGCCGACGATGCGTTGAACTACGGCGGTATCGGTGCAGTGATCGGGCATGAAATGACACACGCGTTCGACGACGAAGGCAGCCAGTTTGACGCTGCCGGCAATCTCAAGAACTGGTGGTCTGCACAAGACAAAAAACAGTTCGAGAGCCGCACCGCCAAACTCGTGAATCAGTTTGCCGCGTATGTGCCGATCGATCAGCTGCATATCAACGGCAAGCTTACCCTCGGCGAAAATATCGCCGATCTCGGCGGCCTGCTGGTGGCCTACGATGCGTTTAAACTCACGCCGCAAGGCAAGGGCAACGAGAAGATTGAAAACCTGAATCCGGATCAACGTTTTTTCCTTTCATATGCGCAAACCTGGCGCACCAGCCAGCGCCCGGAACAGCTCAAGCTGCAGGTGCAATCCAACGAACATGCGCCAGCCAAATTCCGCGTGGTCGGCCCGATCAGCAACGTGCCGGCTTTCGCCAACGCGTTCGCGTGCCAGGCCGGCGATGCAATGGTGCGCAGGGCCGATAGCAAGGTTGATATTTGGTAGGGCTTTTAACGAGGGGGCGGAAAAACCTGCGCCTCTTTTCCGTCTTCTCGTTTCCTCGGCTTTCCGCGCCCGCGTCTCCCCGAAATTACAACTCCACAGGAAACTCAATGATCATTCGCTTATTCAAACCTTTTGCGTTGACCGCCGGCATCGCGCTCACCCTCGGCGCGGCGGCGGCCGATGCGCCGCGCAGCAGCATCGATCCGGCCAAGCTCGACAGCAAGGCCGGCGCATGTAGCGACTTCTTCGGCTACGTCAACAATATCGCGATCAAGAACGATCCAATTCCCGCCGACCAGACCAGCTGGGGCACGTTCAACAAGTTGCGCGAACGTTCGCTCGCCACGCAGCATGACATCCTCGATGCGATGGCTTTGAACAAGGCCACAGCGGGCACGATCCAGCAAAAGATCGGCGATTTTTATGCGAGTGGCATGGACGAGGCAGCGATCGAGAAAGCTGGTTTCACACCAATCAAGGACGACCTCAAACGCGTCGATGGTTTGCGCAATCCCGACGATATCGCCGAGCTCGTACGCGACTACGCGGCGCAAGGCGACAAGCTGCTGTTCGACTTCGATCGCGGTGCGGATTTCAAGAATTCGACGATGACGATCGGCTTCGCCAGCCAGGGCGGACTCGGTTTGCCCGATCGCGATTATTACCTCAAGACCGATGCCGAATCGAAGAAACTGCTCGCGGCATATCAGGCGCATATCGCCAATCTGTTGGTGCTGGTCGGCGTGAAAAAAGACGATGCCAACACGCAGGCGCAAGCCGTGGTCGATCTCGAAACCAAACTCGCGAACGCATCGCTCACGCGCGTCGCGTTGCGCGACCCGAACAACCAGTATCACCTCGTCAGCATGGCCGAGGGCGACAAGGCCACACCGCATTTTTCGTGGCTGAAATATTTTGCCGCGCAGGGCGTGAACGGCCAGACCGGTTTCTCGCTCGCGCAGCCGGAATTTTTCGCTGCGATGGATAAGCTTATCGCCGAAGCACCGATCGCGCAGTGGCAGGCGTATTTCCGTTTCCATATCGTCGCCTCGGCCGCGCCGGCATTAAGCAAGGCGTTCGTCGACGAGCGTTTCGCGTTTGTCGGCAAGACCCTGCAGGGACAGAAGGAAAACAAACCGCGCTGGAAACGCGTGCTCGGCGCTACCAACGCCGAAATGGGTATGGCGCTCGGCGAGTTGTACGTCGCCAAGACCTTCCCGCCCGAAGCCAAACAGCGTGCGCAGGACATGGTCAACGACCTGCACGACGCGCTCAAGATACGCATCGAAAATCTCGACTGGATGAGCGCCGAAACAAAAAAGCAGGCGCTCGAAAAGTGGGCGACGTTCATGCCGAAGATCGGCTACCCCGACGAATGGCGCGACTGGAGCGGGTTGAACATTAAACGCGATGGTTATGTCGCGAACATCCGCACCGCCGACAAGTTCAACCAGGCCTGGGAAATGGCCAAGATTGGCAAGCCGGTGGACCGCCGCGAATGGGGCATGACGCCGCAAACGATCAACGCGTATTACAACCCGTTGCTGAATGAAATCGTGTTCCCGGCCGCAATCCTGCAACCGCCGTTCTTCGATGCAAAGGCCGACGATGCACTGAACTACGGCGCAATCGGTGCGGTGATCGGCCATGAAATGACGCACGGTTTCGATGACGAAGGCAGTCAGTTCGATGCCAAGGGCAACCAGCACGACTGGTGGACCGCGGCTGACAAGAAGGATTTCGAATCGCGTACCGCCAAGCTCGTGAAACAGTTCGACGACTATATTGCGATCGGCAATCTCCATGTCAACGGCAAACTCACGCTCGGCGAAAACATCGCCGATCTCGGCGGCATCAACGTCGCGTTCGATGCGCTGCATGCGGCGCTGAAAAAACGTCCGCAGGCGGCGATCGATGGTCTCACTCCGGAGCAGCGATTCTTCATTTCGTTCGGCAATGTCTGGAGCGGCCAGTATCGCGACGAAACGTTGAAGCTGCTGGTGAATACCGATCCGCATTCGCCGGTGCGTTTCCGTGCGATCGCGGCGCCGTCAAACATGCCGGCATTCGCGCAGAGTTTCCGGTGCAAGCCTGGTGATGCGATGGTGCGCGGCGCCGCTACGCAAGTAAAAATCTGGTAGGTGAAGCACGGATAGACGAAGAAACCGGAAGACGAAAAGACGGTAACGTGGGGCGCGCTGTTTGCCCCACCGTCTGCTCGTTCCCCCGTCTGCGCGTCTCCCCAACGCATCACATCGCACTTCAAAAAAAATCTACAGGACGTCATTATGACCACGCAGATACTCAAACCGCTGACCCTCGTCGCCGCGATCGTATTGTCATTCGGCGCGTTCGCCGAGACCGCGCCACGCAGCAGCATCGACAAGGCCACGCTCGATAGCAAGATCAATCCGTGCCAGGATTTCTTCGGTTACGTCAACGGCATCACAATCAAGAAAACGCCGATTCCCGCCGACCGCACGAGCTGGGGCACGTTCGAGCAACTCGACGAACGCTCGCAGGCGCAACAGCGCACGCTGGTCGAAGCCGCGATGAACAGCAAGGTCACGCCCGGCAGCATCGAGCAGAAAGTTGGCGACTTCTACGCCAGCGGCAGCGATGAAGCAGCGATTGAAAAGGCCGGCTTTACGCCGATCAAGGATGACCTGAAACGCATCGACGGCTTGAAGACGCCGGACGATATCGTCGCGCTGATTCGCGACACCGCAGTGCGCGGCGGCAACGACAATTTGTTCTTCTTCGGCGCGTTCCCCGACTTCAAGAATTCGGACATGGTGATCGCCTACACGGGCCAAGCCGGCACCAATCTGCCGGAGCGTGATTATTACCTTAACGAAAGTGCGGAATCGAAAAAGCTGCGCGATGCGTATGTCGCACATATCGCGCGCATGCTGCAGTTGATCGGCACCCCGGCGGCGGATGCAACCACGCAATCGCAGCAGATTCTTGCGCTCGAAACGCGCCTGGCGAAGGTGCAGTTGTCGGCTTTGGAACAACGCGACCCGGCCAATCAGTACCATCCGATCAGCTTTGCCGATGCCGACAAACTCACGCCGCATATTTCGTGGGAGAAATTTTTCGCGACGATGAACACCAGCGGCATTAACAGTTTTTCGATGAGCCCGACCAAGTTTTTCGGCGAGCTTGATGCGATGCTGAGCGAGGTGCCGATCGCGCAGTGGCAGGCGTATTTCCGCTACCACACCGCCGATGCCGCCGCGCCGTATCTGAGCAAGGCGTTTGTCAACGACAACTTCGCCTTCTTCAGCACAACGATGCGCGGGCAGAAGGAAATCAAGCCACGCTGGAAACGCGTGCTGGACGAAACCAGCAACGATCTCGGCGAGCCGCTGGGCCAGTTGTACGTGGCGAAAAATTTCCCGCCGGAATCGAAAGTACGCGCTTTGGAACTCGTCAACAATCTGCGTGAAGCGCTCAAGATTCGCATCGAGAAACTCGACTGGATGAGCGCCGAGACGAAGAAAAAAGCGCTGGAAAAATGGGGCACGTTCGTCGCCAAGATCGGTTACCCGGATCATTGGCGCGATTATTCCGGCGTGACGATCACGCGTGGCAATTATTTCGCCAACGTCACCGCGGTGAACAAGTTCAATCAGGCCTTCAACGTCGCCAAGATCGGCAAGCCGGTCGATCGCAGCGAATGGGGCATGACGCCGCAGACGGTGAACGCGCAATACAATCCGCTGAGCAACGACATCACTTTCCCGGCCGCGATTTTGCAGCCGCCGTTCTTCGATGCAAAGGCCGACGACGCGCTGAACTACGGTGCGATCGGCGCAGTGATCGGTCATGAAATGACGCACGGTTACGACGACCAGGGCGCGCAGTTCGATGCCAAGGGCAACTTCAAGAATTGGTGGACCGACGCCGACCAGAAAGATTTCAAGTCGCGCACCGACAAGCTCGTGAAGCAGTTCGACGATTACGTCGCGATCGACAATCTACACGTCAAGGGCGCGCTCACGCTCGGCGAAAATATCGCCGATCTTGGCGGCATAAATACCGCGTTCGATGCGCTGCAAGTGGCGCTCGCGAAAAAGCCGCAAAGTCCGATCGACGGTCTCACGCAGGATCAGCGTTTTTTCGTCGCGTTCGCACATGTCTGGGCGCGCCAGTTCCGCCCCGAGGAAGCCAAGCTGCGCCTGAACACCGACGTGCATGCGCCGGCGCAATTCCGCGCCATCGCCTCGCCATCGAACATGCCCGCGTTCGCCCAGAGTTTCCAGTGCAAAGCCGGCGATACGATGGTGCGTGGCCCCGATAGCCGGGTGAAAATCTGGTAAGCGACTGAGCCGCGACCACGGCTGCGATTTTCCCTTCGGCAGCGTGCCTCGTGTGCGCTGCCGTTTTTTTTGCAGTCGGCGCTCTTATTGTTCGCCACATTCGACAACAGGATACGATCATGTCAACACGTTTGCTGAAACCTCTCGCTTTCGTCAGCGCGATCGCTCTGTCGTTCGCCGCCAGCGCCGATCCAACACGCAGCGCGATCGACAAATCCACGCTCGATAGCACGATCAACCCGTGCCAGGATTTGTTCGGCTACGTCAATCGCATTCCGCTAGCGAGCGAGGAAATTCCGGCGGATCGCACGAGCTGGGGTACGTTCGAGCAACTCGATGAACGCTCGTTGTTCACACAACACGCGCTCGTCGAAGCGGCGGCGAAAAGCAACGCGGCCAGCGGTACCCCGGAGCAACAGGTCGGCGACTTTTTCGCTAGCGGCCTGGATGAAGCGAAGATCGAAAAACTCGGTTTCGATCCGATCAAACCTGCGCTAAAACGCATCGATAAACTGAAAACACCGGGCGATATCGCCGCGCTCGCCCGCGACAACGCAGCGGATGCGCAACGTAGCCTGTTCTTTTTCAGCGCACGCCCCGACTACAAAAATTCGAGCACGGTGATGGCCTACGCCAGCCAGAGCGGGCTTGGCCTGCCAGAACGCGATTATTATCTGAAAGACGATGCCGACAGTAAAAAAATCCGCGATGCGTATCTCGTGCATATCGCCAATACGCTGGTCCTGATCGGGCTACCGAAGGCCGATGCAACCGCGCAATCGGAACAAATCCTCGCGCTCGAAACGCGACTGGCCAAGGCCTCGCTGACACGGCTAGAACAACGCAATCCAGACAACCAATATCACCCGGTCGCGATTGCGGATGCGGAAAAAATCACGCCGCATTTTTCATGGCACAAATTTTTCAGCGCCCTGAAAGTCGATGGCGTCAGCACGTTCTCGTTGTCGCCGACCAAATTTTTTGCCGAACTCGAAAGTATGTTCAACGACGTGCCCGTAGCGCAATGGCAGGCGTATTTCCGTTTCCATGCCGCCGACTCCGCCGCGCCGTATTTGAGCAAGGCCTTCGTCGATGAAAACTTCGTGTTCAACGGCACCGTGCTGCACGGCCAGAAGGAAATCAAGCCGCGCTGGAAACGCCTGCTTGAAGATATCGACCGCAAGCTCGGCGAGCCGCTCGGCCAGTTGTACGTCGCGAAAAATTTCCCACCGGAATCAAAAGCGCGCGCGCTCGAACTCGTCAACAACCTGCGCGATGCGCTGAAAATCCGCATCGAGAAACTCGACTGGATGAGCGATGCCACGAAAAAACAGGCGCTGGAAAAGTGGGCGAGTTTCGTGCCAAAAATCGGCTACCCCGATCACTGGCGCGACTACTCGGGTGTGACGATCAAGCGCGACAATTATTTCGACAACGTGCGCGCGCTCGACAAATTCAATCTGGCGTGCCGCGCGGCCAAGGTCGGCAAGCCGGTCGATCGTCGCGAATGGGGTATGACGCCGCAAACCGTCAACGCGCAATACAACCCGACCAATAACGACATCACCTTCCCCGCCGCGATTTTGCAGCCGCCGTTCTTCGATGCGAAGGCCGACGATGCGCTGAACTACGGCGCGATCGGCGCCGTTATCGGTCACGAGATGACGCACGGTTATGACGACCAGGGTAGCCAGTTCGATGCGCAAGGCAACTACAAAAACTGGTGGAGTGACGCCGACAAGAAGGATTTCAAAGCGCGCACCGACAAACTCGTACAGCAGTTCGACGACTACGTCGCGATCGACAACCTGCACGTCAAGGGCGCGCTCACACTCGGTGAAAATATCGCCGACCTCGGTGGACTCAACGTCTCGCTCGATGCATTGCACACCGCGTTGAAAAAGAAACCGCAGGGGCCGATCGACGGCTTCAGTCCCGAGCAACGTTTTTTCATCAACTTCGCCCACGTCTGGGCACGCAACTTCCGCCCCGAAGAACTCAAACTGCGTTTGAACACGGACATGCACGCGCCCGCGCAATTTCGTGCGATCGCCGCACCATCGAACATGCCCGCATTTGCGCAGGCCTTTCAGTGCAAGGCGGGCGATACGATGGTGCGTGGTGCGGATACGCAGGTGAAAATTTGGTAGGGCGATAAGCGCTGGAGAGACGAGAAGACGAAAAACGCAGCCGCTCTTCCCGTCCCCTCGGGTTCTCGCTTTCGCGCACGATACCGTGCGGCGTCCATTCGTAAAACCACGAGAACAGCATCGCGAACGGAAAGCCGATGCCGGCGGCAACGAGGAACCAACGCGCCACCCAGTTCGGAGTATCGAATACCGGCAGGATCTGCGCCACGCCCTGCGCCAGCGCCCATGCCGCACCGATTTGCAGCGCTGCCGCGCGCAGCACGTTGCGACGTTTGAGTTCGGCGAGCAGGCTCATGGATCAGCAGCCTGCGCGCGTGGCGGAGACTGTATCGTTGTGGCCCGCGGCCAGGGAAAACCGGATTCGGCGAGTCTCGCCTTGAAGTTCGGCGTGGCGTCGAGCATGCCAGTCGTCGCTCAGTATTTGTCGCTCCGCGAGCGCGAGGTCGTGTTGTTGCGCGTCCGCGCTGTGTTCTGCGGCCAGTTCCAGCGTGCGCAGAGCGGATTTTTGCGCGTCGAGCCGCTCGGCCTGACTGCGACCATCGGCCATCAGGGTGTGTTCGTAGTAGTCCGCTTCGGCGAAATAGGCGAATGAAAAATCCGGCTCGCGCGCAATGGCCTTGTCGAATTCGACGTTGGCAAGGCGCAGCGTGTCGATCAAGTCGAGTTCAGGCTTGCGATGGCCATCGCGACGCACACTGCCTTCCAGCACACTGGCGACGCCAAGCGTGTCGCCGATCGTGCGCAGATCATCGTTGTTGCCCTTGAACTGGAACGAAGATGTGCGGCCCACCACCTGCATGCCATCGATGCGCGCGAGTGAGTTGAGGATTTCCTCGGACAGACCATCGGCAAAGAACTCTGCAATATAAGCAAGTGCCCACTGCACCAGCTTGCGCTGCTTGAGTCGATCCAGAAAATCGTTCACCCGCATCCCCGACGGTCTAGCGTCGAAGTCTAACGCAGCTTTCGTGGCCGGCGCACGATAACGATCAGACCGATTCGCTTGGCTATTCCTCAGCAATCGCAAACGGCATACTCGGCACATGGCCTACGACTACCTCACCCAGATCCTCACCGCGCGCGTTTACGACGTCGCGCAGGAAACCGCGCTCGAACACGCGCCCGAACTGAGCCGCCGCACCGGCAATCGCGTGCTGCTGAAACGCGAGGATCAGCAGCCGGTGTTCTCGTTCAAATTGCGCGGTGCCTACAACAAGATGGCGCGGCTCAGCGCGGTCCAGCTCAAGCGTGGCGTGATCGCGGCGAGCGCCGGCAATCATGCGCAAGGTGTGGCGCTGTCGGCACAGAAACTCGGCTGCCACGCCACCATCGTGATGCCGACCACCACGCCGCAAATCAAGATCGATGCGGTGCTGCGCCGCGGTGCCGAAGTGGTGCTGGCCGGCGACAGTTATTCGGATGCGTACGAACACGCACTCGCGCTCGCCGAAAAATCCGGCGCGGTGTTCGTGCATCCGTACGACGATCCCGATGTGATCGCCGGGCAAGGCACGATCGGCATGGAAATCCTGCGCCAGCAACAAGGCCCGCTTGATGCAATCTTCGTCGCGATCGGCGGCGGCGGTCTGATTTCCGGCATCGCGGCATATGTAAAACGCGTACGGCCCGAGGTGAAAATCATCGGCGTGCAACCGAACGATTCGGATGCGATGGCGCAATCGGTGCGGCTTGGTCGGCGCGTGAAACTCGCGCAGGTCGGCTTGTTCGCCGATGGCGTCGCGGTCAAACAAGTCGGCCGCGAAACGTTTCGCCTCACGCGCGAGCTGGTCGATGAAATCATCACCGTCGATACCGATGCGATCTGCGCGGCACTCAAGGATGTGTTCGAGGATACACGCGCGATTCTCGAACCCGCCGGTGCGCTCGCGATCGCCGGACTCAAGGCCTATGTCGCGCGCGAAAAGTGGCACGACAAAACCCTGGTCGCGATAGCCTGCGGCGCCAACATGAATTTCGACCGGCTGCGTTTTGTCGCCGAACGCGCCGAGCTCGGCGAAGCGCGCGAAGCAATTTTCGCCGCGACCATACCCGAAAGACCCGGCAGTTTCCGCGCGTTCTGCGAACTGATCGGCAACCGCTCGGTCACCGAATTCAACTACCGTTACGCCGATGCAAAGGATGCGCACATTTTTGTTGGCGTGCAGGTCAAGAGTCGCGATGAAATCGGCAAGCTGCTGGTCACACTGAAAAAGGCCGGCATCGCCGCGCAGGATTTGTCCGACAACGAAATGGCCAAGCTGCATGTGCGCCATCTGGTCGGCGGCCACGCGCCCGCGATCAAGGACGAAATCGTCTACAGCTTCGAATTTCCCGAACGCCCCGGCGCGTTGCTGAAATTCCTCAGCCACATGAGCGCCGGCTGGAACATCAGCCTGTTCCACTACCGCAACCACGGCGCCGACACCGGCCGCGTACTCGTCGGCATCCAGGTGCCGCCGTCGGATAAAAATCAGTTCAAGCGGTTTCTCGCGGAGCTAGGTTATCCATTTGTGGATGAGACTGAGAATCTGGCCTATCGGATGTTTTTAGGAAGCTAGGTAATACGACTATGTGGCTCGTTTTGCTACGCGCGATAGACGGATTTGCAACTGCCGGTATCTAGGGGATATCGGCGATTTCCAAGGAGGCGTTATGCGTATTTGTTTGATCGTGCCGCTACTACTCGCCCTGCCCGCCCATGCCGCGCAGGTGTACAAATGCAAAGGCACGCAGGGCGAGTTCATTTACCAGAACATTCCGTGCGCGGCCAATACGCCGCAGGTTGCTACAGGCAATTACGCGGCGGTGCCAGATGAGGATCATCCTGAGTATTCAGATGATCCGCCGCTGGTATCCGAAACCCCTACTGGTGCTGGCGTTAGCCAAGTTCCGCGGCTTCCGGAAAACAACAGTATTCCGCGCCAGACAGCCGCCGCTGGCTACCAGTGCCGATCACCAAGTAAAACGTGGGTGCAATCCACACCGTGCCCTTCGACAGTGACACGTCGGGTTTCCGACACATCCTTCGTCACTGGTACGATAGACGGGACGGGCCAAACAATCTCAGGCGTGGCGAGTCGATCGCGCTCACAAACCGACGCAGTTGAGCAAACGGCGATGACAAAAGATCAGTTGTGCGCGCATTTGAAAAATGCACCGCGAATGGGGCAAGGAAAAAGCACCGCCGGTGATGATTCCTACGAACGCAACAAGATGCGCCGCGCCAACAATTGTGGAAATTGACCATGAGCGTTTCTTGCATGCTTGGCATGGCGACGTGTCTCACCTTCGCTAGTGTCTCCATCTCATCGGAGGATGCTATCGCGATTTCGGAAGAGTGCTTCTAACTTCAGGATTTTCCAGAATCGTCATTTATGGAGCACCAACCGGCGTCTAGCGCCAGAGAAGATATCCGGCGCGCAGCAGCCACAAGCTGGGGCGCCGCTACCGGGTTGTCCATTCAGAACAAAGGCGTGATTCTTGACTGGCCTCAAAACGGTGCAGTGCGTAAAGCCCACTGGCTGGCGATATGTGCGCGCTTTCAGCAGGCGTTCGACAACGGCGGCAACTGGTCAAAGTGAGATAGACCTTTGCATTCGAGCGCGGATGCTATTGTCAAAAAATACAACTTACGGTTGGTGATAACCGAAATCCATGGTTATACGCGATGAAGCTATCCGATTGGAATTTTCCCGAAGGCTGACTGCGGCATTGCAAGGGCCCGCACTGGATCCAACAACCTCCGTCAGCTGCTTTTATTAGACTTCACGGACCATAAAAACGGAGATCGCACGCATGTTGATCCACGGTCGGTGCCACTGCGGGAATATTTCTTTTTGCCTCACATGGCAACCCGACCCTGCCTATATTCCGGCGAACGCATGCGGTTGTTCGTTCTGCATCAAGCGCGGCGGTGTCTCGACGGCCAATCCGCGCGCTGCATTGAAGGTCACGATAAAGGATTCCACACGTATCTTGCGCTATGCGTTCGGCACGCGCACGGCAGAGTTCCACGTCTGCATGCAGTGGGGCATCGTGCCACTGGTAACAAGCCGAATCGACGGGCGGGTTTATGCGGTGGTCAATGTCAATACGTTCGAGGATTTTGATACATCGCTATTGCGTCGTGCAGCGACCAACTTCGATGGCGAAGGCACCGACTCACGCCTCGCGCGGCGTCAGCGCAACTGGATTGCCGATGTCGAGTTCAGCGCCAATTAGAACTGATACCCAATGAACCTAATCGCCATAGCCAGCCCGCAAAACGAATTCGATCTCGCGGTGATGCTGTGCCTGCTCGAAGCAAACGACATCCCTGCCTACGTGCACAACAATGGTTTCGGCGGACTTAAACCTGGGCCGCAAATCAACATGCTCAATAACCGGCGCGTTATGGTGCCGGCGATTTATGTTGAAGATGCGCTCGACACCTTGTCGGTGTTACAGAAAACCGCCGAGGGACAAGCGAGCGTGATGCGTCCGCAGGGATTGGATCCGTTGCGAATCGCGCTCCAATTTTTCCTGTTCGGCTGGTGGATTCCGGGCTTTCGCTGGCGCAGGCAAGTACGCTCTGATACGGAGGATCACGATGCAGACGAACATTTCGACGAACTGCACGACGTCGAAGAATGAGGGCTGCTAGCGTCTGCGCGATGTTCGCAATCATGCTGCATCGGCGTTGAATTGAACGCCAGACAAAATCCGTAATTCCACCCCACGAGAAAATCATAATGGCCAGCCCGCGCCGCTCCAGAAAATCATCGGTCCCGAAAAATGGCGCGCATGCACGAGTCCCCGAAGTAGCGTTGCCGTATTGGCGCTGGCTGATCTATTTCGGTGCGGGCGGCGTTATTTTCTGCGTAATCTTTTTTAAAATCGGCGGCGTGATTCCAGATCAATATGCAAGCCTCGATGCGTGGCGCGAAGCCGGCTCGCTTGCCAACCTCGCGGTCAGCGGCGTGTTCACGGGCTTGATCGTGGGCCTGCTGAAGCTTTTTCTCGACCCGGTATTTCTCGGCGTCGCGCAACGCAAATCGAAGCTGGCGATCGCGAAAGATCTGCTGGTGTCGGTCGCCGCGACTGCGGTCGGCGTTGCCGCCGAAGGTTTGCTGGAAGCCGCAGTGAGCAACGCGGCGAGCGGCGATTCCGCTGGCAGTGATTTCAAGGGAGGCGGCGGCAGTTTCGGCGGCGGCGGTGCATCGGGAAATTTCTGATTAGCGCGACACAATCTTCCGCATCGTCAGGCGATTACTCCGACAAAAATCGACACCGGTGATCAAGACCACCGATGCCGATTGACGGCAATAATCGTCGTTGTTTCAGCCTTCGTCGGTCAGCGGCGTCTCGCCTTCTTTTGGTGCTTCGTGATCGGCCTTGCGAATTTTTTGCTCCGCTGCAGATTTCGAATCGCTGACGCTCGGCAGCTTGGCCGGCGCTTCGAGCAAGCGTTCCGGATCGATGCGTTTGCCGAGCCAGCGCAGGCCAATGTGCAGGTGCGGCCCGGTGCCACGACCGGTTCTGCCGACCGTGCCGAGCGTCTGGCCACGCTTGACCACCGCACCGGTTTTTACCGCGAGCGAATTCATGTGGAAATACATGCTCACGAGTCCGTCGCCGTGATCGATGTAGACCGCGTTGCCGGTGAAAAAATGATCTGCCGCAAGCACTACGGTGCCGGCGGCGACGGCCTTGACCGGGCTGCCTTCATTGACCGGAAAATCCAGCCCGCTGTGCAGGCTTTTTACCTTGCCGTTGAACGTGCGCAGGCTACCGAAATCGTTCGCGCTTTTTGGTAGCGCGCTGGCCGGTTTGCCGAGCGGCAGCGAAAATTGCGGCGCGTGTTCGGAGCCGCGCAGTACCTTCGCGACCTCGGCGGTTTCCTTCGTCGCACGCGCGAGATCCGCGGCAGAAAGGTCGATAAATCCGAGCAAGTTCGGCGGCAGATCGATCGGCACTTCGGGGAAATCATGCTTCTCGACCGTGACGTGACCGAGGTGCTGTTTGCCTTGTTTGTCCCACAGCGCGATCTCATGGCTGCCAACGCTGGTCTGGATATCGATCGGGTAATAACACACCGAATCGACCGCGGCGTAACGCTGGCCGTAGATGCCGCATTCCTTCGCTGACATTCCCGCCCAGCGCGCGACACCGCCCTGCGGTGCGGTCACGAGCGAGTTTTCGGCGGCGATTGCTGCGCCGGAAATCGCGCACAACAGGACGGCATTGATGAGTGTTCCAAATAGTTTGCTCGTGTTCAATTCGATCTCCTCTGAATGGCACTCGGCGGACGGCGTTGCTCGCGGGACTCTAGCAAAACGCGAGCGACGATAGTGTGCGCTTGCGAACATAGCCGCGAGTTATCGTTACTGCGCTGAACGAGCGGCAAGGCTCGCCGAGTAGCGAACATCAAGAGAATTCCTGATTAGCCCCGACGCTCAGCCGCGCGTCGCGTGATTTGAGATAGGTAGCGAGCAAGATAGCTCAACGTCCTCCCGTGGAGTTGAGACATGGCAAT
>JAYVLO010000028.1:0-8495 GCA_043759455.1 Pseudolysobacter sp. | reverse complement strand
CGGGACCACTGGCGAGACGAAATCCAGCCCGACCGATTGCACGACATCAATCACCGCCCGCGCGCTGGTCGCGAGTTCCGCACTGCGCGGCGCGAGGCGTGGGCGGGCGTCCAGCGTACATGCGAGCGCGGTAGCGAGCAGTCGCGCATGCGCCTCGCTCAACGCAGCAGCCGATTCGCTCGGCAATACACCGCACGCCGCCATCGCCGCGATCAACGCCGCGCTGTTGCTGTGCGCGAGTAGCGCCGGTTGCCGCGTCGCATGTTCGAGCACCAGCGCCTGCAGCAGGAATTCGATATCGAGCAACGCGCCAACTCCCTGCTTCAGATCGAGCTGGGTTGGCGTCGAACGATCGCGCTCGGTTCGCCAGCGCACGCGCATGCTGTTGATTTCGGCATGCAGCCGAACGGAATCGCGCGGCTGTTGCAGGATGTCCGCGCGCACCTCGGCAAAACGTTTGCACAGTGCAGTATCGCCAGCCACATGCCGCGCCCGTACCAGGGCCTGATGTTCCCAGGTCCATGCGCGTTCGCGCTGGTATTCGGTGAACGCCTGCAAGCTCGTGACCAGCAAACCCTTGCCGCCATCGGGGCGCAAGCGCACGTCGATTTCGTACAGGCGTCCGGCGCGTGTCAGCGTCGTCAGCAGATGCACCACGCGTTGTGCGAGGCGCGCGTAATAACGCATGCCATCGAGCGGCTTGGCACCGTCGCTTTCGCTGTTTACCAGCGCGCCGTCGTAGAGGAAAACCAGATCGAGATCGGACGCAAATCCCAATTCCGCGCCACCCAGGCTGCCATACCCCAGCACGGCCATGCCGGCGCCGGATCCGGTATAGCCGTTTAGACGTCCATGCTGGTGGATCGCGTCGCGCTCGGCCAGATCGAGCACGACCGCGACCACGGTTTCGGCAAGATCGCTCAAACCGCGTGCGGTGCTGCGCGCATCCTGTTGCTGTTTCAGGCAGGCCAGGCCGAGACGGAACGCGGCGCTGTGTTTTTCTTCCTGCACGACCTCGATTTCGACTTCGGTATCGTGCTCCGGCAATATTGCGAGACGTCGCGCCAATTCCACGCGCACGCCATGGCTGTCGGCGATGTCGGCATCGTTGCGCGAGTCAAACAATTCATCGAGCAACAAAGGATGCGCGATCACGCGATCGGCCAGCAACGCGCTGCTGGCGAACACATCGACCAAGCGCTGGCGCGCGACCGGCTGCTCGTCGAGCAAGGCGAGATAAGCGGATCGCCGCGCGATCGCGTGCAGCAATTTCAGCAGTCGCGCCAGACACACATCGGGCGCCTGACTCGCTACTGCGGCTTCGAGCAGACTCGGCATGAGCCGATCCAGTCGCGCGCGCGCGCGCGGCGACATGCTGCGTACGGCCGGGCTTAGCAACAATCCTTCGAGCGCGGCATGCAGATCCGCGGCATCGCGATAACCGGCTGCGGCGAGGCTGCCGACTTCCGCTTGCCCGTTGACGAGCTGCTGCCAATACATCGCGAGCGGCGTCACTTGGCCCGCCGGCATGGTGTCGCGAGGTGTATCCATCAACGCGGAAAATTCTTCGCTGACCGCGCTGCGGACCACATCCACCTGCAGCATCAGCGCGGACCAGTCGGCGTAGTCAAGCGCGCGTGCAAGACGTTGACGCAACATCGCATCATCAGGCAGTTCGTGGGTCTGTTCGTCGCGCATCATCTGCACGCGGTTTTCGAGCCGGCGCAGAAAATTGTAGCCATCGCGCAGGCGTTTCGCGCGTGCGCTCGTGAGCATGCCGAGCTGTTCGCAAACGGTGAGCGCCGGCAACAGTCCGCGCGCACGCAAACTCGGCTCACGACCGCCACGGATCAGCTGCTGCAGCTGCACGATAAATTCGATTTCGCGGATACCGCCGGGGCCGAGTTTGAGATGCTGGGCGAGATCCTTGCGCACGACTTCGGCATCGATCAGCGCCTTCATTTCGCGCAGGCCAGCGAATGCGGTGTAATCAAAATAACGGCGATAGACAAACGGCCGCAGGCTTTCGATCAGGCGCTCGCCGGCGTGGATGTCACCGGCCACCGGGCGCGCCTTGATCCAAGCGTAACGTTCCCAGTCGCGGCCATCACGCTGGTAATACTGCTCCATTGCGGCAAACGACAACGCGATACGTCCGGCGCTGCCGAACGGCCGCAGGCGCAGGTCGATGCGATAAGCGAATCCGTCCGCGGTCACTTCGGCGAGCAGGCGCACCACTTGTTGTGCGACGCGCGCGAAAAACGTTTCGTTGTCGAGCATACGCTCGCCATCGGTCTGGCCGTTTTCGGCATACGCCAGAATCAGGTCGATATCCGATGAGAAATTCAGCTCGCTGCCACCGAGTTTGCCGAGTCCCAAAACCACCATGCGCTGCGCATTCCCGGCGCTGTCTCGCGGCAGACCATAACGCGCACTGAGTGCGGATTCGCTCCAGCGCAACGCAGTTTCGAGGCAGACTTCCGCGAGCGTGCTCGACCCGGCGAGCGTGGCCGCGACACTGTCAAGTCCGTTGACATCGCGCCAGATCAGACGCAGCGATTCGCGCCGCCGGAAACGCCGCAGCGCCCTGCCGCGCGCGGCATCGTCCGTGGCGATGTGCGCGAGTTCATGCGCACGCGCATCTGCCGTGCGCGGATTGCTGATCAAGCCGATCAGCGTCGGGCCGAGCAACGTCGGCTCGCGCAAAAAACTGTCGTAGGCGAAATCGCTGGCGAGCAGGACGCGTTTGAGCTGATCGGCAACGCCGGCATCATCGTAGAACGCGACGCCCGATTCGCGGCAGCGCTGCACGAGACGCGAAAGTCGTTCGTCGACGAACTCGGTCAAAACAAGTGCAGAAGGATGGATTACGGCGGAGGATATCGGCATCGTCGGATTATGCGCGGATGCGATGTATTTTCTGCAACTGTGAAATGAAAAAACCCGCCGCGACAGAATCGCGGCGGGCCCTCCCTCCCCTACCAGCCCGAAGGCGGGTATTGGACGCATTGTTGGTCAAAGTGCGCGCCAAGCCACGCCGCGTTGCAGCACGCGGCAGCGGAAAATCGATCGCAACTAGCGCATTCCACCAAAGAGCGATGGCGCGGTGCGCCGCAGTCTGGGTATATTGGCGGCTCGTTTCATCGACCGGGGAGTTATCACATGTTTGCAAAATTATTCTGCCTCGCACTGCTGGTGTTGTTGCCGTTGAGCACGATGGCCACCACGGTCGGTCCGCAACATCTCGAAACCACCACCGCATCGATTCATACCGGCATGGCGATGGCGGCGGATACGTTGCCGATCGCGAAGTCGCATTTCCATCACGTCATCAATTGCCTGGTCGATCGCGACAGCAAGTTGTTCGACGTGCATTCCGACAACCCGTGCGACGGCATGGGCCGCGATGGCGGCGCGTTGCGCGACGAGGCGCAAACCGAAGCGCAGAAAAAAGAGCTGCAGCACGCGTTGAATATTGCGCAGCGCGGTGCGCGTGCCACCACGCTGGAAATGGCGCATGTGTATGCCGAGTGGCTCGCGGAAATCTTGCAGCGCGCACTCACCTGAGGTTGCGCATTCCAAGCGTGTTGCACCGATGTCGAGCCGGGAATCCCGCCATCGACCGAATCCGCGCATGACGCGGCTGCTCGCATAACGGAGTTGCACGGGAAAGCATTTTTTGCGCATACCTAAAGGAGCGTCTGGCATGACCCTGATCCGCTGCCTGCGCGCATCGTTTTTATTTCTGGTCTGCTCGCTGGCCTTTGCCACGATCACCGCGCACGCTTGCCCCGCGACCACGCAGGATGTCTTGTTCGTGGGCAATACGGCCAGCGCTTCAGCCTGCAACTACAACACGATTCAAGCTGCGATCAATGCCGCGACCTGCCCGACCGCCACGAAAATCTACGACATCGCGAGCTCAGCTACAGCGCTTAACCCGTGGGCATTTCCAACAAAAATATTGCGCTGATCGGAAGCGCGCCGAACGCGCATTGCGGCGCTCTGAGCGTCGTCTGTGGAATGATCTTCCCATGTCCAACATACCCGCTGGAGACGATCAGCGGCTGCGCCGGTTCCGGCGGGGGCATCGACTACGACGGCACGGGTACGCTGACGATCGACACGTCTTCAATTGCGGACCATCCTGCGGAATACGGCGGCGGTATCAATTTCAAGGGCAGCAACGGCTACGCCGAACTGCACAGCGAGCGCAATTCCGTGATCCTGCTCAACACCGCCAACGTTTCAAGGCAACGCCGATGTGTGCCTGTTCGGCGCACGCGTAAACAACAACGACGCCATCGACGGCACGGCGATCTACCAGCAAGGCGGCTGCATCTACATCAATCGCTTTCCCGATCGCCTGGGTGCGGATTGTGGGCCCGAACCCGTGACGGATCTGGGCAGCGTCAGGGATTGGCTTTACCCGGCCCATTGCAACGAGTTCAGCAAAAATTCGGCCGACGGCAACAATCAGCCACGAACGCACTCGGTCGGATCGATCCTGTATTACGACACCGGCAAGCTGGTCGGCGCGCGTTTCCGCATCCAGCACAACACCGGGGCGCACGCGATCAGCTCGTTTTACGCGAGTACCATCGTCACGCGCTGCCTGGTGACGGACAACACCGTTTCGGATTTTCTGGTCTCCATCGATAAGTGGGGCGACGGGGCGACCAATTTCAGGAGCTGCACGTTTGCGCACAATACAATCGGCAGCTGCGAGGTCTTCAGTTTCAATCATGAGGAGGCGATCTCGCGGAGTAACCACATCATCGCCGAACCGTTGGATGTCAGCGCGTCCACTCGCGTCAACGAAGGAGTGCGGTCTGTGCCGAAAGTCTCACTACATGAATTTTTCAGGTCGCGATCAGCATGCACATAATGTCGCGCGAGCTGCCGCGAAGGCGATAACGGTGCGCGCACGATTGCGGCATCCGTGACGTTTCCACGTGCGCGCATTCAATCGATGGCATGCGCGACTCCACCTGTCAGCCGTTCCCGACAGGTGCACATATCGTTGCAAGGCAATGCGGTGTAGCGCGCTTTTGCAATGAGCGGAAACTCTCCGCTTCAAACGCAGAGCGTTTGATTCAAGGCGTCGGCCCTTGCCCGAGATATTGTCTGAAATAGTCGATCATCTGCTGATACGCATAACGCGTTTGCGCCATGCCTTCGGTATCCCAGCCGTGCGGCGCATTCGGCAACGGTGTCAGACGAATATCCTTGCCTTGCAGGATCAGACGCTGGGTCAACGTGACCGAATCCTTGAACAGGACGATCTGGTCGCGCATGCCATGCAGCAGCATGAGGTGATCCTGCAAGCCAGCGGATTTCAGGAACGCCGATGATCGAGTGTATTGCTCGATGTGATCCTGCGGCGCCATCATCGTTTGCATTTCGCCAGTGAGCGCATGGAACAAACTCGTCGCCGGCGCGCCCGCAATGCCGGCCTTGTACACGCCCGGATAAGTGAACAACGATGTGGCCGTCAGCAGCCCGCCATAACTGCTGCCCCACATGCCGATGCGCTGCATGTCGACGTAGTGCTGGCTTTCGAGAAACTTCACTCCGCTGAACAAATCCTCGACGTCGACACCACCGTAATCGAGGCCGATGCGTTGCCGGAAAATCTTGCCGTGGCCGGCGCTGCCGCTGATATCCACATTCAGCAATACATACCCTTGCTGCGCCAGATATTGATCGAGCCCCCAGGTCGGATGCGCGATCCGTCCGCCCCATTGGTTGCGCACCGTATTACTGTATACCGAGCCGAGAATTGCCGGATATTTTTTGTCTGGATCGAAATTCGGCGGTAGCGTCAAACGACCATGCAGCGTCGTGCCATCGCGTACATTCTTGAACGTGACATACGTCTCGCTGACCCAATGGTATTGGTCAAATTCCGGCAATCGCGAATGGGTGACTTGGCGTGTCGAATTTTCTTGCGTGGGCAATGCGTCGAGTTGTGTCAGATAAAAATCCGGCGGTGTCGTGTCGTTCGAAAAGACATCGGCAGAGAATTTTCCGTTGGGTGAAATTTCGCTGCTGTGCGTGCCAGCCTGCGTGGTCAATCGTTGCGCCTTGCCGCCGCTCATCGGAACCTTGAACAACTGGCGTTGTTCCGATTTTCCTTCGTTGGCCGTGACAAAAATTGCATGCGCCGCCGGTGCGATCGATGCCGAAAACACCGCCCAATCGCCGCTGGTGATGCGCTTCGGTTCACCGCCCGAGCGCGCTTCGTAGTAGACATGGTAATCGTTGTCGCGATCCGAAATGAAATAGATGCCACGACCGTCCGGCGCCCATTCCGACCACCATTCGGTGGTGACGTTCTTCGGATCTTTTTCTTCGAGCAGCAATGAGGATTTTCCGCTGCGTGGATCGACCAGCAGCAAACGTCGATCCTTGACATACAAATCGCTGCTGTCGACCAGCACGGTTTTATTGTCGGGTGCCCACGCCAGACCGAAGATCTGATCCATCGGGCTGCCACCGAGATCGGCCCAGCGCACCTCGCCACCTTTCGTCGCGACAAACCCGATCCGCCGATACGCCGATGGCTCGCCCGGAAACGCGCGCTTGACCGGCACGATGCGCGATTCGTCGCTCAGATAATCCGGAATGCCGCGCACCGGAATGTGCGTTTCGTCGCTCTCGACAAATGCCAGCGATTCACCATCGCTCGACCAACGGAATTCCTCGATAGCGACATCTTTTTTCGCCACGGTCGTCAGCTGGGTCGCAGCGCCGGCGGTGCTTCCGTCGAGTGGCGCAATCCACAAATCACCGGCGGACAAATACGCGATGCGATTACCGCGAGTCGCGACACTGGCTTGACTTTTGGCCCCGGTCGTCGTGGTGAGACGCATTTCTTTCTCGCCCGGAATCACCGTGTACAACTCGCCCTTGAAGGTGAAAACGATCTGCTTCGAATCCGCGCTCCACGTAATCGCCGACACACCCGCATCGGTTTCGGCCGCGGCGACCTGTTCGAGTTTCGCGACATCGGTGCCCGGATTCGTGGGCATTTCGGTTCGCGGCATGCGGGTGACACGAATCGGTTTTCCGCTGCCGACATCGGTGATCCAGACGTCATAGAAATTTGTGCCGTCGTCATTCCACAAAAACGCCACACGCTGGCTATCCCTGGCCCAGACGAAATTTTTCGGCGTCGTGCCGATCAACCATGGCAGGCTGTACAAGCGATCGATATCAAGTTTTTTTGTCTCGCCATTGGTGCCATTCGTCTGCGCCGTGGCAGACAGAGACAACAATGCCAGACACACCGCGAAGATGCGTTTGCAGAACAGGATCGAACCGAGTTTTCTCATCAGGAGTTTCCGCCAGATTTCATGGCCGCTCGATTCGCTCAATCCGAGCAAAATCATCGCAGCGATAGAGAGGGGTCGCTGCCGCTCGCAGCGCGGATCACGATAGACGATCTGCCCGAGTCGTGGCAATGCGATTCTCCACGTTGCGCTCGAATCACGACTTCTTCGAAGCAGCGCCGGCGCGATTTTCGCAGCATAAAAACGCCCCGCCGATGATCAGCGACAAATGGCAGACGTCGGCAAATTCAAGGGCCCGGTGCTGTGCGGGCTGGCGGCGTATCCACTCCACCTCCACAACGGCATGGCAGCATCCCTTGCCGCCGCGGTGAATTTCCACGATACGCGCTTTACCATCGGTTTCAGCGCGCGGAGAAACGCAATCTCGTCGCGTTTCTCCGCGCGCTGCAGTTCGATACCTTCATGGTCTGTCGTGACGATACAACGTCTGGTCCCGATTTTCGTCAGTCAACCCTGAAAAGCGACGGACATAAATCCCGCATCGCTGCAGGGCTTTTTTATACCGACCTTCAAACGGAGCTGGCGCTTCGCCCGTCAGCGCCGACGGCTTGCCGCAACCGCACGCGCCCAGTCGAGCGCGCCGAGGCGTTGCCACAAACCCAGATGTTCGCCGCGATAGATCCAGGCTTCGTCGTCGCCGCCAACGCGGATCCCCAGCGGGCTCATACGCGGCGCTTTCGGATTCGGCTTGAGCAGCCAGACCAGCAGCTTGGGGTATTCCTGAGCGGCGTCGCTCAGCGCGGTCGCGGCTTCGCTGCCGCGACCCAGCGCGAACAAGGCGAGGGCACGGCTATAGCGCATCGCGGCGAAATCGTCGGGATGCAGATCCGCAAACGCGAGTGCGTCAGCGTGACGATCCAGTTCCAGATACCGCCGTAACAATGCGCTGCGGAATCCCTGGTTATCGCTCGGGTTCAGCGTGCGCACCAACCATTCGTGGCGCTCAAGATTCTCTGGCGTCGGCGCATTTTCCAGGTCACGGGCGATGCGCCCACCGAGCAAGCGCAGCGCCGGACGATTATCCAGCCAGCCCCATTCGAGTTTGAGCCCCGCCGCCGCGTTGGCGCGAATCGTTTCACGCAATACGCGCTCGCCGCGATCGAGCAACTCATCGACGATACCCGCACCCCCAGCTATCGG
>JAYVLO010000027.1:0-2237 GCA_043759455.1 Pseudolysobacter sp. | reverse complement strand
CGCTCATAGGTCAGTGCATCGCGATCTTCCTCGCCATCCTCATTAGTGATGGTCATGCTGCTTTTTTTGCCGAACGGCGGATTAGCCAGCACGTAGTCGTAGGTTTTTTGCGGCTCGGAAATCAGCGCGTCGGCGCGATCCACCGATGGCACGCCATCGATATCGCCGATATTGTGCAGGAACAAATTCATCAGGCACATGCGTCGTGTACTCGCGACAATCTCGTTGCCGTGAAACGTATCGTTACGTAAAAACTTTGCCTGCGCCTGATTCAGTCGGCTGCCTTCGCGCGTCAGCCAACCATAGACGCCAAGAAAAAAACCACCGGTGCCACACGCTGGATCGGCCACGGTTTTTTTCGGCTCCGGCTGCACACATTCCACCATCGCCTGGATCAACGCGCGCGGCGTGAAGTACTGGCCCGCACCACTCTTGGTGTCTTCGGCGTTCTTCTGCAGCAGGCCTTCGTAGAGATCGCCTTTGACATCGGTTTCGAGGCTCAGCCAGTTTTCCGCATCGATCATCTGCACCAGTCGCGCGAGTTTGGCCGGATCCTGAATCTTGTTCTGCGCCTTGAAGAAAATCGCACCGAGCATGCCCGGCTCATCGCCGAGCTTGTGCAACACGGTGAGGTAATGCGCTTCCAGCGGCTCGCCGTTTTTGCTCCGCAAACTGTTCCAGTCGCAACTGCGCGGGATGTGCGTATCGCGACTATGCGGCGGCTGCGCGTATTCGTGCGCAAGCTTGAGAAACAGCAGATACGTCAGCTGCTCCAGATAGTCGCCATAACCGACGCCGTCGTCGCGCAACGTGTGGCAGAAATTCCAGAGCTTCTGGACCAGGGTGCTGCTGTTCATGGTTTCTTGTTCCGTGCGGCAACCTGCAAGCAAAATTTACAAGCTGCCTATGCGTATCGATTTGTGAGTCCAACCGTCAAGCAATCCTTGACGGTTGCCCAGGCCGTACTTGCGTCAACGCTGCCATACACAAATCCATTTATGTATGACATTACAGGCAATTTCGGACACAAATAGATTTGTGTATGGCAGCCCGTACTCAAAGAATCTTTCTTCCTTCGGCGCAATTCAGCAATTCGCGAAACGCGAAAATCGCCGGCCGACGGCCACTCGCCTCGCGCATCGTGTGCAAAATGCCGCTGTCGCGTAATCCGCGTAGAAACGGCAAGGCCGTCTGTTTCGATATGCCCGAACGCTGGACAAAATCGCTGGATTGAAAGATCGGCTTGTCGAACAACGTGTCGAGAACAACAATGGCATGCTGCGAACGTGTCAGCGCAATGATCTGCTTTTTCATGCGCTCATACAGCGCCAGAATCTCGCGCACCCGCGTGGTATTCGCATGCGCCTGCGCGGTGATCGCATCGAGGAAAAATTCGATCCATCCTGTCCAGTCGCCATCCCGGCTGATGCCCTGCAGACGCGAGTAATACAGATCGCGATGTTCTTCCAGATACTCGCTCAGATAAAACATCGGGCTGCCCAGCGCACGTTTCTGGTAAAGAAACAGCGGGATAAACAATCGACCGATACGCCCATTGCCGTCCTTGAACGGATGGATCAATTCGAACTGCGCATGCACGATCGCAACCTGCACCAGCACGTCGAAATCGTTGGCAGCGATGTAAGCCTCCCACGCCTGCAAATGATCCAGCAATTGCAGCGGCGACGGTGGCACGAACGTGGCTTGTTCGATCGTGCACTCAGCCGCACCGATCCAGTTCTGATCGCGACGAAACTCGCCCGGCGTTTTTCTCGCGCCACGCACGCTATCCATCAACACCGCATGCATCTCGCGTACCAGCGACAACGTAATCGGGCGATCCGCCAAATGCTCTGAGGCAAGCACCAGCGTCTTGCGATAGTTCACGACTTCCTGAATATCCTTGGCTTTCTCGCCATCGAAATCCAGGCCCGCTTCGAACTCAAGCACTTCATCCACGGTGGCTTGCGTGCCTTCGATTTTCGATGACAGCACCGCCTCGCGATTGGTCAGCGGCGACAGCAGCACACCCGGATTGATCACGCTTTGCAGCAATCCGTCATATCGCGCCAGCGCAGCATTTGCCGGACCGATCTTGCCGATCAGACGTCGATAATCCAGATTCTGTAGCGGCAGAGGCAGAGGAACATACGGTGCCATCAGCGTCTTTCCTTGGTGACTTTGCGTGGCTGGGTATTGGTGCCACGCCTCTTCGCCATTGTCCCACCTGTCGCCCG
>JAYVLO010000026.1:0-32593 GCA_043759455.1 Pseudolysobacter sp. | reverse complement strand
CACTGTCTTGCTTTTGGTCTTCGTCGTCATCTGTATCACCTCGGATTACGAAAGTGAATCGCTTATCCATGTGTCCGGGAAACAGGGGCAAGATCAAAGCTCTGGCGATCATGTTCGACATTGTGCAGAGTCCAGACGAAAGCATGTTGGTGCCGTTTTGTGGAAGGCTCTACCCAGCAATGGGTGGCGCTGCATACTTGGCTCTTCAGTCGGGTGCACCAATCGTACCCGTGTACGTTGTTCCCGATCGTGCTGCGCGAATTCGAGTCGTGCTTGGAAATCCAATTCTTCCAGAGGATTACAAGACCGGCGACCGCGCTGACGACATCTTCAACATGACCTGCGCACTGTTCAGCGGGTTTGAACGACAGTTAATGAACGAGCCTTGGCACTGGGTGTACTGGAAAAACGTTCAAGGCGCGGCATCATTTGATCTTGAAACTCTGAAAGACGCGAGAGTACTGGCTGACCATATCCGGCTTCGGTGTTCATCGATGCCTGAGTTGCTAAAGCTTGCTCCTACTCTTCAAGCTTTTGCGGCTTGATATTCGAGCAAAAGGAAGTGAAGACCAAAGGCACACACGACTTCAGTGCGATGCGAGTCTTTGCGTGGATCGTGGCAATCGTTTTCCATATTGCGGTGTTGTTTCGAGGCACCATTCCATTCAGTGCAGAACTCCGCGTCGCGAGTTCCGCGCAACTTGTCGTGCATCTGATTGATCAATCTCCCAGAATGGTCATGCATGTTGTTGCAACGGATCCGCATGTACTCGACGTGCAACGAAATCGTGCGATCAAAGTTCCTGTGCAGAAAAGCCTCAGATCACCCACGACAACCCCTGTCTCGGGAAGCGAGCTTGCGGCCAGTCTTCCGCCCGTTGACGTGCCCACTTCGACCGGTGCACCGAGCAGTAAAGGATTGCCAATGGACCTCTTCAATATCGATGGATCGTTGAAATTAGGGAAGCCCCTGATGCTCGATGTGAATAGCAATGTCGATGTCAAAACTGAAATTTTGCGTCGCGGCCACAATCTTCTGCGCTGCAAGCACACGAGATTGTCCGGCAGCTACAAACATGACGAAACTCTCGGTGACAAGGTTGCGCGTGAATATCTAAGTCGCATCGGCCTCTATAACCCCCATACCCAGGCGCAGCTGGAGTTGCGCGAAGCCGCAGCGGCGGCTGCATGTGATGAATGAGCAAGGGAGTGCTCGGTCGGCGGGTTGGCCTGTTCTCAGTGATCAGATATCCGATGAGATCGGCAGGCTGAGGTAATTACAGCTACGAAAATGCTGGGCGGCACGACGGAAATCCTCGGCAGTGCTGGAAAGCATGCAAAGCAAAACGGCGCGCGTCGAGGCGAATCAACCGTTCAATTTTCCGCTTGCAGAAATTGTGCGTCGGGATGGCAGCGCAAGCGTTGCCTTTGCAACGCTTGCGCTCAGCGCGAATCTTTACCCTGCGTGCGACAACTCAGCATCATCATCATCGTGAATAGCCAAGCTGCGCCATAGCGGACTTATTTCTTCGGCGCAGGTTTGGCCGACTTCTGCGCGGACTTTGCGGTCTTTTTCGCGGCGAGCTGTGCGTCTTCGAGATCCTTGGCGAGATCGGCCAGATCGTCACGGGATTTCCGCGGGGTCTTGTTGGCGGCGGGCTTGGCGGCAGATTTGGCTGCCGGTTTTGCTGCCGGTTTTGCAGCCGGTTTTGCGCTGGCAGCGGGGGGCGCTTTTGCCGGCGTCTTGTTGATCTGCTTGCTCAGTGCGTCGACGCGACTGATCAGGTCTTGCAGTTCCTTGCGACTCGGCACACCAAGACTACCGAGCGAGCGGGATACTCGATCCTCGAACACCTTTTCCAGCTTGTCCCAGGTTTCCTGTGTGCGTTCTTTCACCTGGCTGACGCCGGTCTCGACCACGCCGCGCATTTCCTCGACCTTGCCGCTGGTGAAGTGGCGCGTTTTCTGTTCCAGCGCCGTACCTTCCTTGACAAGGTTCTCGAACAGCTTGTTACCTTCTTCCTGCGCCTTGGAAAATGCACCGAGGCCGGCCAGCCAGATCTGCTGCGCGGATTCCATGATCGACTTGCCTAGCGACTCTTTCGATTTTTCGACCTTGGCGGTGGTTTTCGATTTCAGCTTGGGCTTGCTCATGGAATTCTCCGTGTTGTTTATTTTGATGCGGCCGGTGTCAAGCCGGTGCGTGGAGCCGGTACTGTAACGACAGGTGTTAGAACAATCACACTATGCAAAAAAATCCGCTTATTTTTAGCGGATTTACGGCGACGTAAAAATTACACTGTCTTGCCGAAATCCTCGTCGAGACGCCGGTTGATTTCGCCCTCGATCATCGGTTTCAGCGCACCGAACAGAAAGCCCAGTTCGGCGTGAACATGGATCTCGCCCTTGCTTATCGCGATCGTGCCGTTCACCCCGGAGCGTGTGAAATGCAGGGTATTGGCTTGCCACTCGGTTTTGACGTCCAGTTTTTTGGTCATCGCTGCGGCGGTGTGATTGACGGCCGCTTTTGCATCCTTGATTGACTTGGAATGCGGGCGACGAATATCGATGCTTGGCATGCGCTGGAACTCGGTTGATTCAAGTACATGTATGATGCCCGAATATGCTAATCAAGGCATCCGGCGATCCGGGGTTGTCTTGCCGGCATGGGGTCTGTGCTACATTCCCGCGCAGAAAAAACGCCAAAAATTTTAGCAAACGGATTTTGATGCGACTGACATTTCCCAATGCCGAGCAACAGGATGTGGTGACCGATGCCGGCATCATCAGTCTCGGCGCCAATGCGGAAAATACCATCGTGTTGTCCGGCGATGGCGTGCAGCCATTGCATGCGTATATTTTTGTCGATGCGCGCGGCATCGTGCTCAACGTCACGCCGCCAGCGCGCGTGCATGTCAACGCGCGACCGGTGCGTGAAAAAGCGCTGCTGCGTCTCGGTGATGTGCTCAGCATCGATACCCTGCAGATTTTGCTCAAGCCTGATCGCGATGCCGATATCCGCACCCAACTGACCGAGATCAAGCCGGCAGAAAAGCGCGTGGCGGCGAGCGCTAAGCCAGCAGCGGATGCGCCGCGATGCACACCATCGCGGGTGGCGTTGCGCGGAATATCCGGCAGTCATTTTGGTCGCATTGTCGCCTTGCGCAGGCGCCTGACCATCGGCAGCGGTGCGCATTGCGATCTGCGCCTGGACGAGCCACAAATGCCACGCGAACACGCGGTCATCGAATGCGTCGATGATGTCATCCAGTTGCGTGACCTCGGTTCGACCCAGACCACGCGTATCAACGGCGTGGTGGTACGCGATGCGGTATTGCATTCGGGCGATCAGATTGCGTTTGAGCGTAACCGGTTTGTCATCGAAGCGCCGGGTTTGCCGCAACGCCTGCTCTCGGGCGCTGAACCCGAATCGCAAGCCGCTCAGCTCACGCCATCGTGGCGTTTGCCGGTGATTCCCGAAACTATGCCAACGCCGGTCAAACCCGCCCCGCGTGGTGAAATCTGGTGGCTGATCGGCGCGGCGGCGTTGATCGGTATTGCCATCGCTGCCGCGTTGTTGATCAAGTTCTAGGCGACGCGACCGGTTTTGCTGTGGTCAGCCAGCGTTTCCACGGCAGCCGCAATGCAAATAAAACCGTCAACACGACTGCATAAATCAGCGGCTCGCGTACATCTTTTTTCACCAGCCAGTAAAAGTGCAGCACCGCGAGTACGCCGATCAGATATACCAGCTTGTGCAGGCGGCCCCAGTTGCGACCGAGGCGACGCATCATGCCTTTGGTCGAAGTGATCGTCAGGGGCAGCAACAACAGCCACGCACTGAAACCGACGGTGATATATGGACGCTTGATGATTTCGGCGAAAATCTGCGTCCATTGCCCTTGCAGATCAAGGCTCAGATAGACGGCCAAATGCAGACTGGCGTAAAAAAACACGAACAGCCCGAGCATGCGCCGAAAACGGATCCATTGCGCCCAGCCGGTGAGGCGCCGCAATGGCGTCATCGCCAACGTGATCAGCAAAAACCGCAGTGCCCAGTCGCCGCTGCGATGTTCGAGTTCGGCGACCGGATCGGCGCCGAGATCGCTGTTCAGCAGACGCCACAACATCCACGCGATCGGCGCGAGGCACACAAGAAAAACCAGCGGCTTGAGTGCGGCTGCACGATCGCGAGGTTTCCACATCTTCAGAAATTCTGGTGCAGGTCCATGCCGGCATACAGGCTGGCGACCTGTTCGGCATACCCGTTGAAGGGTTTGGTTTCGATGCGCGGTGCGAACAGGCCGCCGCCAGCGCCGATCCGACGTTCGGTTTTCTGGCTCCAGCGCGGATGATCGACCTCGGGATTGACGTTGGAATAAAAGCCGTACTCATTGGCTGCCGCGTCGTTCCACGAGGTGCGCGGCTGGCGTTCGACAAACTCGATCTTGACGATCGACTTGATGCCCTTGAAGCCGTATTTCCACGGCAGTACAAGACGCAACGGGGCGCCGTTCTGATTCGGCAATTCGCGCCCGTACATGCCGGTGGCGAGCAGTGCGAGCGGGTTCATCGCCTCATCAATGCGCAAGCCTTCGCGATACGGCCAATCGAGCGCGGCATAACTCAAGCCCGGCATTTGCGCCGGCCGGTTGACGGTGGTGAAGGCGACATATTTTGCCTGGGCGGTCGGCTTGAAACGCTTCAGCAGATCGGCCAGCGAAAACCCCGCCCACGGAATCACCATCGACCAGCCCTCGACACAACGCATGCGATAGACGCGCTCCTCGACGCTCTGGCTTTTGAGAATGTCTTCCAATGTGAAATTGCCGGTGACTTCGGCATGGCCGGCGATTTCCACCGACCACGGCTTTGGCTGAAATTTCGCCGAATTTTGCGCCGGATCACTCTTGTCGGTGCCGAACTCGTAATAATTGTTGTAGTGCGTCGCGTCCTTGAAGCTGGTCTGTACTTCGCTGTTTGCGTAATCGGTCTTGCGCGCGAGATTAATGGTCGGCAAAGAATCGGTCTGGGCTTGCGCGTCCGCTTTTGCATCGGTATCGCCTTGCTTCTGGCTGCAGCCGACCAGCAGCGCCGATCCGGCCAGGCCGAGCGTACGCAATAGGCGACGGCGGCCGAGATAGATCGATTCGTCGGTAATTTCCGCAGCAGCGATATCATCCGGACGTTTGATAAGCATGGCGATCTCGTGGGTTCCAGGGTGTGGTTGTGGTAATAGACCGTTCTGAGCGTGGCTCGATTACACACGTTGTGCAAGACGTGGCAAATCAATCGCGCGCAGAGCGCCGGTGCGATGCTTGACAAGCTGCGGATTTATTGTTGCAGTGCGGCACCATAAAAATCTTCCGCCTACGGAGTTGCCTCGTGAGTCGTGCCTTTAACTTTAGTGCTGGTCCCGCTGCGTTGCCAGAGTCGGTTCTGTTGCAAGCGCAATCCGAAATGCTGGAGTGGGGCAAGGCGCGCGCGTCGGTGATGGAAATCAGTCATCGCGGCAAGGATTTCGAAGCGCTCGCGGCCGAAGCGGAAAAAGATCTGCGCGATCTTCTCGACGTACCGTCGAATTATAAAGTCCTGTTCCTGCAAGGCGGCGCGAACCTGCATTTTGCGCAGCTCGCGATGAACTTTGCGCGGCCTGATCAGACCGCCGATTACATCGTCACCGGCGCGTGGAGCGAGAAGGCGGTGAAAGAAGCCAAGCCGCTGACCCAGGTGCGTATTGCCGCCAGCGACGAAGCCGGCAAGTTCACGGCGATTCCGCCGCGTTCGACCTGGAATCTTGACCCGAATGCCGCGTACGTGCACACCGTCGCCAACGAAACCATTCACGGCGTGGAATTCCACACGGTTCCCGATGTTGGATCGGTGCCGCTGATTTCCGATTTGTCGTCGACGATTCTGTCGCAGCCGATCGAGGTCTCGCGTTTCGGCATGATCTATGCGGGCGCGCAGAAAAATATCGGGCCGTCGGGTCTGGTCGTCGTGATCGTGCGCGAAGATCTGCTCGAACGTTGCCCGAAAAGTATTCCGAAAATTCTCAACTACGCCGAGCACGCCGCAAACGGTTCGATGCTGAATACGCCGCCGACCTTTTCGTGGTATCTCGCCGGCCTGGTGTTCAAGTGGGCCAAGGCGCAGGGCGGGCTCAAGGCACTCGGCGAGGTCAACCGGCAGAAGCAGGAGTTGCTGTACGGTTACATCGACGGTTCGGGTTTCTATCGCAATCCGGTCGAAAAATCCGCGCGTTCGTGGATGAATGTGCCGTTTACCTTGCCGAACGAGGCGCTCGATGCGGCTTTCCTGAAAGAGTCTGAAGCGGCAGGTCTGCTCGCGCTGAAAGGTCATCGTGCGGTTGGCGGCATGCGCGCCAGTATCTACAACGCGTTGCCGCTGCAAGGCGTGCAGGCGCTGGTCGATTTCATGCAGGATTTTGCGCGCAGGAACGGATAAGCGACGCCGAAAGAATTGTTCGCACAGGCTTTTGCTCGTTATCCCAGCGCAGACTGGGATCCATTTTGATGGTGCGACCGAAAGTCAAAGTGGATTCCAGCCTGCGCTGGAATGACGGCAGATTTTTGAACTTGCTAGCAACATCCGAACGCGCCGCGTTCACCATCGATCACGACAGCTTCCGAGAGCGGAAGCGGAGCATCCCATGTACAAAATTCAAACCTTGAACAATATTTCGAAGAACGGCCTGAGCCGCTTGCCGACCGGTCAATACAGCGTCGCCAACGAATTTGTCGAACCCGATGCCGTGCTGCTGCGCTCCGCCGACATGCACAAGATCACCATTCCGGCATCGGTGAAGGCGATCGGACGCGCCGGTGCAGGCGTCAACAATATTCCGGTGGCGGAACTTTCCAGGCGCGGTGTGCCGGTGTTCAACGCACCGGGCGCGAACGCGAACGCGGTCAAGGAACTGGTGCTGGCTGGCATGCTGATCGCCGCGCGCAATCTGGGTGAGGCGCTGAGTTTTGTTGGTTCGCTCGATGCCAAAGAAGATCTGCACCACAAGGTTGAGGCCGAGAAAAAACGCTTCGTTGGTTCCGAACTCGCCGGCAAGACGCTTGGCGTGATCGGCCTCGGCGCGATCGGCGTCAAGGTCGCGAACGCAGCGCGCGCGCTTGGCATGCGCGTATTCGGTTTCGATCCGCATATGACGGTCGATGGCGCGTGGCAATTGTCCGCCGAAGTGGTCAAGGCTGGTTCGCTCAACGAACTTTATGCGGCGTGCGACTACATCACGTTTCATGTGCCATTAAACGACGCGACGCGCGGAATTTTTGCGGTCGAGTCGCTGGAGCATCTGCGTGCCGGCGCGGTGCTGATGAACTTCGCACGGGAAGGCATCATCGACGCGATTGCGTTGCGTCAGGGGCTGGACGACGGCCGCATCGGTCGATATGTCTGCGATTTTCCGTCGACGGAACTGGTCGGCCATGCGCGTGTGATCGCGCTGCCGCATCTCGGCGCATCGACCGCCGAAGCCGAGGAAAACTGCGCGCTAATGGTAGTCGATCAACTGCGCGATTATCTCGAGAACGGCAATATCCAGAACGCAGTGAATTTTCCGAATACGCGCATGGCGCGTGTTGGTGCGGCGCGCATTTCGATCGCCAACCTGAATCGGCCGAACATGATCGGGCAACTCTCACAGGTGATTGGTGCGGCCGGTTTGAATATTTCGCAGATGCACAATGCATCGAAGGGCGATCTCGCCTACAGTCTGCTCGACGTCGACTCGAGCGTGCCCGAATCGCTGATTACGATCATCGCCGCGATCGACGGCATTCTCTGTGTGCGAGTGATTTGAAATGACGACCGAAACCGACAACGAAACGCCGCAACCGCAGTTCACCTTGGCCGAAGCGCGCACGCGCATCGACGGTATCGACCGCACGATTCAGGAATTGATTGCCGAACGCGCGCGCTGGGCGCATCAGGTCGGCAAGGCAAAAGGCCCGCTCGCTGCTGCGATCGACTACTACCGCCCGGAGCGTGAGGCTCAGGTGTTGCGCATGGTGGTTGATCGCAACGACGGTCCGCTCGGCGACGATGTGCTGGTGCGGCTGTTTCGTGAAATCATGTCGGCGTGCCTCGCGCAACAGGAACCGCTCAAGATCGGCTTTCTCGGCCCCGAAGGCACATTCAGCCAGCAAGCGGTATTCAAGCATTTCGGTCATTCCGCACATGGTTTGCCGCTCGCCAGCATTGAGGAAGTGTTCCAGGAAGTCGAAGCCGGCAATGCCGATTTCGGCGTGGTACCAGTGGAGAATTCGGGGCAGGGCACGATTCAGACCACGCTCGACATGTTCCTCACTTCGTCGCTGAAAATCTGCGGCGAAACCGAACTGCGCGTGCATCAATACCTGCTGTCGCGCACCGGCAAACTCGAAGACATCGAGCGGGTGTATTCGCATCCGCAATCGCTTGCGCAATGCAAGACCTGGCTGCGCGCGAATTTGCCGAACGCGGAAAAAATCGCGGTGTCGAGCAATGCCGAAGCCGCGCGTCGCGCACGTAATGCCGACGATGCCGCAGCGATCGCCGGCGCTTCCGCCGGGCATGTTTACGGCCTCAAGCACGTTGTCATCGACCACATCGAAGATCGTCCGGACAACACCACACGTTTCCTCGTGATCGGTCGCGAAATTTTCCCGCCGTCCGGACACGATCGTACCTCGGTGCTGGTGTTTATCAAGGATCAGCCTGGCGCGCTGTTCCACGTGCTTAGCCCGTTCGCCAAGCATGGCATCAGCATGAACCGTATCGAGTCGCGGCCGTCGCACCAGGGCCACTGGCAATACGCGTTCTTCATCGATATCGGTGGGCATGTAGAAGAAGATGCGGTGCGGCAGGCGCTGGCCGAACTCGAGCCGTTCACGACCCAGGTCAAGGTGCTTGGTTCTTACCCCGTCGCGGTGCCATGAGTTTCGACGCGCGAGTATTGGCAAATGCGGCGACGCGCGGTCTGCGCGCTTATGATCCGGGCCACGATCTGCCGACATTGCGCACGCGTTTCGGCGCCGGTTTGTGCGAGCTCGGATCGAACGAAAACAGTCACGGCCCAAGCCCGGCGGCGCTAGCTGCTATCGAGTCGGTACTGCCGGATATTTTTCGCTATCCCGATCCGAAAGGCGCGGCGTTGAAGACCGCGCTCGCGGCGCATCTTGGTTGCGCCGAAAACGAAATCACGCTCGGCAACGGCTCGCACGAATTGCTGATGCTGATCGCACAATGTTTTGCCGATGCCGAGCATGAAGTCGTATTTTCGCAATTCGGATTTGCGGTGTTTCCGATTGCGACGCAAACGGCTGGTGCGCGTGCCGTGGCGGTGCCGGCGCTACCGCGTGTGCATGCGACGATGCCGTTAGGTCACGATCTCGTCGCGATGACCGAGAAACTCAGCGAAAATACGCGCCTGATCTATCTGGCCAATCCGAACAATCCGACCGGCACGTGGTTTGGCGATGCCGAACTGCTCGCGTTTTTGCAGCGCGTTCCGGCACATGCATTGGTCGTGGTCGATGAGGCGTATCACGAATTCGTGACTGTGCCGGAACTGTCCAGCGCGTTGCGTTTCGTGCCGCAGTTTCCGAATCTGATCGTCACGCGCACGTTCTCCAAAGCGTATGCGCTGGCGGGTTTGCGGATCGGTTATGCGCGTAGTTCCGCCGCCGTTGCGGGCGTGCTCGAATGCCTGCGTGAGTCGTTCAACGTCAACGTGTTTGCGTTGGCGGCGGCGCACGCCGCGCTGGCCGATCAGGTGCATGTCGCGAAGGTGCGCACGGCGATTGCGAGTGAGCGCGATTGGCTCACGCAGCAACTGCGCGGACTCGATCTGTTCGTATTTCGATCGCAGACCAACTTCGTGCTCGTCGATTTTTCGCGCGATGCCGCCATCATCGAAAAAGCCTTGTTCGAGCGCGCCGTGGTGGTGCGTCCGATGGGTGGCTACGGTTTGCCGCACTGCCTGCGTATCAGCATCGGCACGCGCGCGGAGAATCAGGCATTTCTCGATGCTTTGACTGCGGCGCTTGCGGCGAGATCAATGTAATGGATAGCGGTGCGCCCGTGAATTACCGAAGCTCGCCGAGTAGCCCGTTGCATGGCGAGATTCGCGTTCCCGGTGACAAGTCTGTGTCGCATCGCGCGATCATGCTCGCGAGCCTCGTCGAAGGGCGCTCGCACATCAGCGGTTTTCTTGCGGGTGAAGATACCCTCGCCACCGCGGCCGCGTTCGCTGCGATGGGCGTGAAAATCGAAACCCCGAGCGCGAGCGAACGCATCGTCCACGGCGTCGGTTTGCACGGCTTGCGCGCGCCATCGCAGACTATCGATTGCGGCAACGCCGGCACCGGCATGCGGTTGTTGACCGGTTTGCTTGCCGGACAGAAATTTTCATCCACGCTGGTGGGCGATGTTTCCTTGTCGAAACGGCCGATGCGGCGCGTGATCGAGCCGCTGTCGCAAATGGGCGCGCGCATCGCATCGCAAGCCGGCGGTTTGCCGCCGCTGCAGATTGATGGCGGCGCTAATTTGCAGGGCATCGATTATCGTTTGCCGGTCGCCAGTGCGCAGGTCAAGTCGGCGATTTTGCTGGCAGGTTTGTATGCGCACGGCGCGACGATCGTGCATGAGCCGCATCCGACCCGCGACTACACCGAACGCATGCTCGCCGCGCTCGGCTGGCCAATCGAATTCAGCGCCGGATACGCGCGCATCACCGGCGGTCATCGATTGCATGCCGGCGATATTCGTGTGCCGACGGATTTTTCATCGGCCGCGTTTTTCCTCGTCGCGGCGACCTTGGTGCCGGGCTCCGAGCTGCTGCTGCGCGAAGTCGGCATGAATCCGCGCCGCACCGGACTGCTGGCCGCGTTGCGTCTGATGGGCGCGGATATCGTGGAAGAAAATCCGCGCGAGCTTGGTGGCGAATCGGTTGCCGATTTGCGTGTTCGATCCGCGCCGCTGCAAGGCATCGACGTGCCGATCGCGGTGGTGCCCGACATGATCGATGAATTTCCGATCCTGTTCGTCGCCGCGGCCGCTGCAAAAGGTCGCACGTTGATCCGTGGCGCCGCCGAATTGCGCGTCAAGGAATCGGATCGCATTGCGGTCATGGCGAAAGGTTTGCGTGACCTTGGTATCGCCATCGAAGAAACGCCGGATGGTGCGATCATCGAAGGTGGCATTTTGCGGGGCGGTGCCACCGATGCGGTCGGCGATCATCGTTGCGCGATGAGTTTTGCGGTGGCCGGTCTGATCGCGAACGACACGGTGCTAGTACGCGATTGCGCGAATGTCGCGACTTCGTTTCCGGGCTTTGTTAATCTGGCGAACGGTTGCGGATTTGCGTTGCAACTCGAATACGCCTGATCCATCCGACTCGCCCGAAATCATCCCGCCTTGGCGGAGAGTAAAGACCATGCCTGCGAATCTGCTTTCTGCACCAAGACCGCCCAGCGCCGTATTGACCATCGATGGGCCGAGCGGCTCGGGCAAGGGTACGATTAGTCGCCTGGTTGCGGAAAAACTCGGCTGGCACCTGCTCGATTCGGGCGCGCTGTATCGTGCAGTCGGTTATGCGGCCAGCATGGAAGGGATCGATCTTTCTGATGCGGAGGCCGTGACGCGCTGCGCCGAAAGCACGAAGATCCGCTTTCGCGACGAAAACGGCGAAACTCGTGTGATCGTCAACGGCCACGATGCGAGCGACGATATCCGTACCGAAACCTGCGGTGCGGCGGCCTCGGCTCTTGCCGCGATCCCGAACGTGCGCACCGCATTGCTGGAAAAACAGCGTTCGTTCCGCAAGGCACCCGGCCTGGTCGCCGATGGCCGCGACATGGGCACGGTGATCTTTCCGGATGCCGGGCTCAAGGTGTTTCTGACCGCGAGCGCCGACGAACGTGCACGGCGACGCTATAAACAGTTGAAGGACAAGGGCTTAAGCGTTACACTCCACGCCCTTTTGCGCGAAATACAGGCACGCGACACTCGCGATGCCGAACGCGCGGTGGCTCCGCTCAAACCCGCCAGCGACGCGGTATTGATCGACTCTACCGGCCTTGGTATCGAGTTCGTGGTGGCGAAAGTGCTGGCGTTGCTGCCAGCACACTGAGCCGCACACACTGATTTCCGCAAAAGGAAACGGTCCTGCCTCACGGCGGGTATTTATCTCTGGTGTCGCTTGCGCTTCACCCCTGACAGCGGGCCCAACCCATTCTTGCGCGCACCATTGAAACGCACGGCAATGACGGCCTCTCTCCCATTTGGAACCCAACATGACTGAAAGTTTCGCCGAATTATTTGAACAGAGCCAGGTAAACATCAACCTGAAACCTGGTTCCATCGTCTCCGGTATCGTCGTCGAAATCCGCTCGGATGTCGTGGTGATCAATGCCGGGCTGAAGAGCGAAGGCATCGTCCCGATCGAGCAGTTCTACAACGAAAAGGGCGAGCTGGAAGTGAAGCTCGGCGACGAGGTCAAAGTTGCCCTCGACGCACTCGAAGACGGCTTCGGCGAAACCCGCCTGTCGCGTGAAAAAGCGAAGCGTTCCCTGGTCTGGGACGAGCTGGAAACCGCGCAACAAGCCAACGCCACCGTGGTCGGCCGCATCAGCGGCAAGGTCAAGGGTGGTTTCACTGTGGATATCAAGGATGTCCGCGCGTTCCTGCCTGGTTCGCTGGTCGATGTGCGCCCTGTGCGCGACCCGGTTTATCTGGAAGGCAAGGAACTCGAGTTCAAGATCATCAAGCTCGATCGCAAGCGCAACAACGTCGTGGTTTCGCGCCGCGCCGTGGTTGAAAGCGAGCACTCCGAGGAGCGTGAGCAGCTGCTCGAGCGCCTGCAGGAAGGCGCCGTGGTCAAAGGCGTGGTCAAGAATCTCACCGATTACGGCGCATTCGTCGATCTCGGCGGCATCGATGGCCTGCTGCACATCACCGACATGGCGTGGAAGCGTGTGCGTCATCCGTCCGAAGTGGTCAACGTCGGCGACGAGCTCGACGTCCGCGTGCTGCGTTACGATCGCGAGCGCAACCGCGTTTCGCTCGGTCTCAAGCAGCTCGGTGAAGATCCGTGGGTCAACATCGCGCGCCGTTACCCGACTGGCACCCGCCTGTTCGGCAAGGTCAGCAACGTCACCGATTACGGCTGCTTCGTCGAGCTGGAGCCGGGCGTCGAAGGTCTTGTGCACGTTTCGGAAATGGATTGGACGAACAAGAACGTCAACCCGGGCAAGATGGTTCAGGTCGGCGATGAAGCCGAAGTCATGGTGCTTGACGTCGATGAAGAGCGTCGTCGTATCTCGCTCGGCATGAAGCAGACTCAGTCGAATCCGTGGGAAACCTTCGCCGCGATCTACAAAAAGAACGATCGGGTTTCCGGCCAGATCAAGTCGATCACCGATTTTGGTATCTTCATCGGCCTGGACGGCGGTATCGACGGTCTTGTGCATCTGTCCGATATCTCTTGGCAGGCAACGGGCGAAGACCTCGTGCGCAACTACAAAAAGGGCGACACGCTGGAAGCCGTCGTGTTGGCCGTCGATCCGGAGCGCGAGCGCATCTCGCTTGGCATCAAGCAGCTCGAGCAGGACCCGTTCGGCCAGTACATGGCCAGCAATCCGCGCGGTAGCGTGCTCAAGGGCACCGTCAAGGAAGTGGACGCCAAAGGCGCAACCATCGACCTCGGCGACGGTGTGGAAGGTTACGTGCGCGTTTCCGATATCTCCAAGGATCGCCTCGAAGATGCCACCACGGCATTGACGGTCGGCGATGCGGTCGAAGCCAAGTTCATCGGCATGGATCGCAAGGGTCGTTTGCTGCAGCTTTCGATCCGCGCCAAGGACGACGAAGAAATGCAGTCGGTGCTTGAGGAATACCAGTCGGCTTCCGGCGGTACCACCAAGCTCGGCGCGTTGCTGAAAGAACAGTTCAACAAGTCTGAGTAATCCACTCCGCGCTGCGTGCCGCTAACGGCATGCAGCGCGGTTTCGCTGAAACCTCGGTGGGGCAAGTCGTATAACTTCTGCCTCTCCCGATTGATGTCCAGGAACTGGATTACGGATTGCCGCTCACATGACCAAGTCGGAACTGATCGACGCGCTCGCCGCTGGCCAAGGACATTTGAAATTCGAAGATGTCGAAATGGCGGTCAAGAACGTACTGGAACAGATGAGCCAGGCGCTCGCCCATGGCGAACGCATCGAAATTCGCGGATTCGGCAGTTTTTCGCTGCACTTTCGCCCACCGCGCATGGGCCGCAATCCCAAAACCGGCGATGCAGTCGCGTTGCCCGGCAAGCATGTGCCACACTTCAAACCTGGCAAGGAATTGCGTGAGCGTGTCAACGAAAGTATTGCACCGTCACGAAAACCTGGTCTTAAATCCGATCCCGTATAACTTTCCGCCATGTCTTGCGCGAGATCGCGTGTAGCGAGATTACGCAGTGTGGATGGTAGTGAGGCAAACGCGTCATGCGCTTCGGTTTGATAGTCCTGATTCTGCTGTTTGCCGTTTTTGGCGTGCTGTTTGGTGCGCTGAATAGCGAAAGCGTCGGCTTCGATTTGTATTTTTTCTTGCTCACGCTGCCGAAGGGTGCAGCCTTGTTGTGCGCGCTATTGCTCGGCTGGCTGATCGGCGGATTGCTGGTGTATTTCGGGCTTGTGCTGAAGTTGCGTCGACAGCTCGCACGTAAAAGTTGCGAGTTGAATCTGCAAAAACCGAGTGCAGAAGAAACCGCAGAAACCGAATCGGCATTGCGTGCCCTCGCCAAGCCATGAGTCAGTTTGCATCGTATTTGCCGGCGCTGATGGTGCTGTTATTGCCGTTGGCGGCATGGTCCGGCTGGATCATCGCTCGACGCGGTAGCGAGCGCAGCAGTGGCGTACGCGTCAACGAGCTCTCCTCGAGTTATTTTCGGGGGTTGAATTATCTGCTCAACGAGCAGCCCGACAAGGCGATCGAGGTTTTTCTCAAGCTTGCCGAATTCAACCGAGATACCGTCGAAACCCATCTTGCACTCGGCAATCTGTTCCGCCGCCGCGGCGAGGTCGATCGCGCGATTCGCGTGCATCAGCATTTGATCGCACGCCCCAATCTTAGTGCCGAAGAAAAAACCATCGCCTTGCTCGAGCTTGGCGAGGATTACATGCGTGCGGGTCTGCTCGATCGCGCCGAAGCGCTGTTTATCGATCTGGTTGCGATGGAAGCACAAGTGCCCTCGGCGTTGCGCCATCTGATCGGAATTTTTCAGCACGAGCGTGACTGGAGCAAGGCGATCGTGCATGCGCATCGACTTGAGGAAATCGATGGCGAATCGCAAGGCGCACTGATCGCGCAATTTCATTGCGAACTCGCTGAGCAGATGCGCACGCGCGGCGAAATCGATGCGGCGCGCGAACAGATATCGCATGCGTTTTTCAGCGAAGCGTGTTGTGTCCGCGCGAGTATCCTGCTCGGTCAGATCGAGCGTGCCGAAGGTCGGCTCGAACCCGCAATGCATGCGTTCGAGGATGTCGCCGATTACGACGTCGATTTCGTCCAGGAAATCCTCTCGCCGCTACTCGACTGTTACGCACGTGCGCAGCAAATGCAGCGCGCGGAAAAATTCCTGCTCGGGGTAATGGACAAACACCAGGGCATTTCGCCGGTGCTTGCTCTCACGCGGTTGTATGCGACTACGCGCAGCGAGGGCGAAGCGATCCAGTTTCTGGCCGGCCAGTTGCGCCAGCGTCCGTCGGTGCGCGGCCTGGTCGAATTGATCCAGGCGAGCATGGGAAAATCCAGCGGCGAGGCGCGCGAGAACTATCTGATCCTCAGCGATGTCACGCGCAAGCTGCTCGAAGGCCAGGCGCTGTATCGGTGTACCAGTTGTGGTTTCGGCGCGAAGGCGCATCACTGGCAATGCCCGACCTGCAAAAACTGGAACACGATCCGCCCGATCCACGGCGTGGTCGGCGAGTAGGCGACACGGCGCATGCCGACGGAAATTTCCGATTTCAGTTTTCTTCGCGCAGCGATCGCCTTGCCGATTCTCGCGTGGGTCATTTCCACCGTCGTGGTTTGGCTCAGCATTCGTTATGCGCATGCGCGTCGATTGATCGATCAGCCCGGCCAACGGCGTTCGCATACATCACCCACGCCGCGTGGCGGCGGCATTGGCATCGTGATCGCAGTGCTGCTTTGTTTCTGCGCGCCGATGTTTTTTTCAACGCAAGAGAGCATTCGGATATTCGGAGTCTCTGTTGCCATCGCGCTAGTCATGGTCGCTGCAGTTGGCTGGATCGACGATCATCGTCCGCTGTCGGCGCGTGTTCGTATCGTCGTACATTTTTTGGCTGCGATAATTTTGCTGGCGCTACCGATATTGTTCATGCCAAAAACCGCGCTGGCAGGCGGCACTCCGACTTGGTCGGAGATTTTGATAGTTATATGTTTCTTGGCTGTCGTCGCAACGCTGATCGTCTGGTCGATTAACCTGCACAATTTCATGGATGGCATCAACGGGTTGCTGGCGTGTCAGGCAATTTTTGTCTTTGTCGTCTTGGCGCTGGCCTGTGGAAATGCCGGAAACTCCGCTGCCACGTGGCAACTTTTTGTGCTCGCTGCGGCGACGCTGGGATTTCTTCCATTCAATTTTCCGCGCGCGCGGATTTTCATGGGGGATGTCGGCAGCGGCGCTCTCGGATTGCTGATAGCGCTTGCCGTCGGACTCGCATCTGGCTCACTTCGTCCCGCACTTCTTACCGGGATCATCGCATGCTCCGGCTTTATCACCGACGCCACATGCACCTTGCTCTCACGCATGCTGCGCGGCCGGCGCTGGTATAGTGCGCATCGTGAGCATCTGTATCAGTGGATGACACGTTCCGGCATGTCGCATGCGCGCGTGGTCGCTTGGTACATGGCATGGAATCTGTGCGTGGTGGCACCGGTTTTGTGGTGGATCAATCGTATGCCGGTGGTGTCGAACGTCTACGCCGACGTGCCTGCAGGTTTGGGAACCTCGAATGATGCGGTAATTCTGAGTCGGCTGAATGATCCCGGTCACATAGAAGCGACTATCGTCTACGCACTCGCAATCGCATTGTGGATTTTTGGAAAACGCTGGTGTCTGCACAAAATGAAGTCGAGCCAACATCGCCATGCAGCCGCGTAAACTGATCGCCAGCATCCATCCGCGTCTCGCCGTGGTCGTGCACGACCTCGCGATGGTCTGGCTCGCGTGGGTGGTGACCAACGGCCTGCGTTACAGCCTCGCGCCCGATCCGATGATCACCGGCTGGTTTTCGTGGGAAGTCGGCATCGTGCTGGCGGCGCAAGGCTTGGTGCTGTGGTGGATCGGTTTGTACAAGGGCCTGTGGCGTTTCGCCAGCCTGCCGGATCTGTGGAATATCGTGCGCGCCGGGGTGCTCGGTGCACTCGCGATTGCGGTGTCGCTGTTCTTCTACAACCGTCTCGCCACGGTGCCGCGTTCGGTACTCGTGATGTATCCGGCGTTGCTCGTAGTCTGTCTCGGTACGCCGCGGCTCGCTTATCGTTATTGGAAAGACAGTCGCCTGGATTTTTATCAGCGCCGGCCGAGTCAACGCGTGTTGGTGATGGGCGCGGGGCGCGCGGCCGAGGCGTTGATTCGTGATTTGTTGCGCGAGAATCGCTATCGCCCGGTCGGGTTTCTTGACGACAACCTGGCCCTGCGCGGCGCCAAGCTGCACGGCGTGCCGGTGCTCGGTACGCTTGATCAGTTGCCGCAGTTGTCGAGTGAAGTCGCGGCCGAAATGCTGCTGATCGCAATGCCGTCGGCCAGCAGCGCGCAGATGCGCCGTGTGGTCGAGATGTGCGAAGCGACCAACCTGCCGTTCCGCACCGTACCGCGGTTGCACGACGTCGTGGCCGGGCGCTCCAGCTTCAACGAACTCAAGGAAGTCGCGATCGAGGATCTGCTCGGACGCGATCCGGTCACGCTCGACTGGACGGCGATCCGCACGGGCTTGTCCGGCAAACGCGTGCTTGTTACCGGCGGCGGCGGTTCGATCGGCGCGGAGCTGTGTCGCCAGGTCGCGCGCCTCGGTGCGCAATCGCTGACCGTGCTCGAACTGTCCGAATACAATCTCTATCGCATCGAGCAGGAACTGAGCCGCGAATATCCCGAACTGATCTTCAACGCGCTGCTCGGCGATTGCGGTGATCCGGCCACGTGCGAGCGCGCGTTCACGCAAGCGCATGCGCAGATCGTGTTTCATGCGGCCGCGTACAAACATGTGCCGCTGCTGCAGCAACAGGTGCGCGAGGCGTTTCGCAACAACGTGATCGGTACGCAGATGATGGCGCAGGCGGCGGATCGCCACGGTGCCGAAAGTTTTGTGCTGATCTCCAGCGACAAGGCGGTCAACCCGACCAGCGTGATGGGTGCGTGCAAAAGAGTTGCGGAAATTTTTTGCCAGAACTTCGCGAGCCGTTCTAAAACGCGTTTTATTACCGTGCGTTTTGGCAACGTGCTCGATTCCGCTGGCAGCGTCGTGCCGTTGTTCCGCGAGCAGATTCGCAGCGGCGGCCCGGTCACGGTCACGCATCCCGAAATCACGCGGTATTTCATGACCATTCCCGAAGCCTGCCAGCTGATCTTGCAGGCGGCCGTGCTCGGCCGTGGCGGTGAAATTTTTGCGCTCGACATGGGCGAGCCGATCAAGATCAGCTACCTCGCCGAACAGATGATCCGTCTTACCAACAAGATTCCGGGACGCGATATCGCGATCCTCTATACCGGCCTGCGTCCGGGTGAAAAACTGTTCGAGGAACTGTTTCATCCGCACGAAAATTACCAGGACACCACGCACGCGAAAATCTTTCTCGCGCAGCCGCGCAGCATGTCGTGGGAGTTACTCGACATGCAGCTCAAGCAGGCGGCGCAAGATGTGCGTGATTACGACGAGACCGCATTGCATGCGTGCCTGACACGATTGCTGCCGGAGTTCGACTGGCGCACGCAGCCCGTGCTCGACGCCGAGATCGTGCCGATCGTGCGCTCGCGCAAACACCAATAAACAACATCAGCCCGCAGGAGTATTCATGAGCCAACCATTGCGCAAGGTCGTTTTTCCCGTCGCCGGTCTTGGCACACGTTTCCTGCCCGCGACCAAGACCGTAGCTAAGGAAATGCTGCCGGTACTCGATCGGCCGCTGATCCAGTATGCGGTCGATGAGGCAGTCCAGGCCGGTGCGGATACGCTGATCTTCGTCACCAATCGCTACAAGCACGCGATCGCGGATTATTTCGACAAGGCCTACGAACTCGAAGCCAAACTCGAACAGGCCGGCAAGAAGGCGCTGCTCGATATCGTGCAGAACGTGCTGCCGAAACATGTGCGCTGTGTGTTCGTCACTCAGCCCGAAGCGTTGGGCCTCGGCCACGCCGTGCTGTGTGCGAAACCTGTGGTTGGCGATGAAATGTTCGGCGTGATTCTGGCCGACGATCTGATCTCGAATGCGGGCGGCGACGGTTGCCTGAAGCAGATGGCCGATCTCGCGTTCGCTGAAAATGCCGGCGTGATCGCCGTGGAAGAAGTACCGCACGACGAGACCCACAAATACGGCATCGTTGATGCCATACCGCTGACCGAGCGCAGCGCGCAGATCAAGTTCATGGTCGAAAAACCCAAGCCCGAGGTCGCACCGTCGAACCTCGCCGTGGTCGGTCGTTATGTCTTGCCGGGACGCATTTTTTCGTTGCTGGAAAAAACCAAACCCGGCGCGGGCGGCGAGATCCAGCTCACCGACGGCATCGAGGCGCTGTTGCACGAGCAGAAAGTGCTGGCGTATCGATTTGCCGGCACGCGCTACGACTGCGGCAGCAAGATCGGTCTGGTGCAGGCGACGATCCGTTTTGCGCTGGACGATCCGAAACTCGCCGCCGCGACACGTGCCTTCATCGCGCAACAATAACGCGCATGGATCTCAGCTACATCCTGAATCAGCTCGGCGAAGATCGCGAAACCTATCGCAACGCGGTTGCGCCGCCGATCTTCCAGTCGTCGATCTTCGCACACGGTACTGTCGCGGCGATGCGGGTTGGAATCCAGGATGAGCTGAACAATAATTTCTACACGCGCGGCAACAATCCGACGGTGGAAATCCTGCGCAAGAAAGTTGCCGCACTCGAAGGCGCCGAAGATTGCCTGATGTTCGGCAGCGGTGCGGCGGCGATCGCGGCCGCCGTGGTCGCAAGTGTGCGTGGCGGCGATGAAGTCGTCTGCGTGCAAAAACCCTACAGCTGGACGCGCACCTTGCTGCGCGATCTGTTGCCGCGTTTTGGTGTCAAGACGATTTTTGTCGATGGTACCGACAGTGCAAATTTCGAGACGGCGCTAAACGCGAGCACGCGCCTGATCGTGCTTGAAAGTCCCAATTCGATGACCTACGAACAGCAGGATCTCGTCGCTGTTGCCGCGCTGGCAAAAGCGCGTGGCATCCGCACGCTGTGCGACAACAGTTACGCGAGTCCGCTGAACCAATCGCCGATTTCGCTCGGTATCGACATGGTGGCGCACTCCGCCACGAAATATCTCGGGGGCCACAGCGACGTGGTGGCGGGTGCGCTTTGCGCGAGTCAGGTGATTATTCGCGAAGTGTTCAGAGGCCCGTACATGACCTTCGGTGCGATGCTCTCGCCGCAGGATGCTTGGCTGTTGATACGCGGCCTGCGCACGTTGCCGATCCGCATGCAACGCATCGCGGAAACCGCCGCAAAAGTAGTGGCGTTTCTCGAAGCCCACCCGAACATCGAAAAAGTGTACTACCCGAATTTATCCACAAATCCACAATTTGCATTGACGCAGAAACAACTGCGCGGCGCCAGCGGTTTGCTGAGCGTTCAACTGCGCGCGGATTCGGTCGACGCAGTCGAACGATTCTGTGATGCCTTAACGCGTTTTCTGATGACGGTATCGTGGGGCGGTTACGAATCGCTGATCTTTCCGGTGGCTTGTGTCTTCCCACCCGGCGCGCCTTTGCATCCGCCCGGCGGTTTGCCGTTGAGCGTCGTGCGACTATCGATCGGGCTGGAGGGGGCCGATGTACTAATCGCCGATCTCGATCAGGCGCTGGCCAGGCTGTAATTGTGGTTAGGCCGAGCGTCTTTGGAGGAATGAGGTATGGATGTTGTTCGGTCAGGCCGATGCTCGGCGTTTTTAATTAATCATCAAGCAGGCGCAAATCTGCCCGCGCTTCGCCATAAAATGCTGCTGCAATACTCACGCCCGGATGAGTAGCCGGCGTCGACTGCCCGTTTCATCTTTCATCTAAGGATTTGGGGATATGGATCTGTTGCGATTTATCGTGCGCTTGCCGGTGCTGCTGTTCGATTTTCTGTGGAGGGTGCTGGCATGGCTGGTACGACGCCTGTTTGGCGACTTCTCGTGGCAGGCGCCGACATGGCTGCGCGTAACGGATGCCGCGGCGCTGAATCTCGGTGCGAGCATGGCGCGGCATCGGCTGCGTTATGTGGCCGGCGTGCTGGCGCTCGGCATCGTGTTCGGCGCTGGCTGGTTCGGCTGGCACTGGTACGAAAATCGCCCGCGACCGGCGCAGCCGCAATTGCCGCCGCTGACCACGTATCGAGTTACCGCACCGACCTTGACCGAATACGATGCCAGCCCGATCGTCGTGCATGCCTTGTCAATGCGTTTTTCCGGCTCTGCCGCGCCGATCGCGATGGTCGGAAAATCCGCTGGTTCGGGCATCGTCATCGATCCGGAAATCGCCGGAACGTGGACCTGGGATAGCGATAAGTTGCTGACTTTCCAGCCGAAGGAAGACTGGCCGATCGATCAGAAATACGTGGTTAATCTCGATCCGGCGCGGGTCTTTGCCGAACATGTGCGGATCGAGCAGCGACGTTTTGATTTCGCCAGCGCGCCGTTTGAAGCGAAGCTGGCGAGCAGCGAGTTTTATCAGGATCCGCAGGATGCCGCGCTGAAAAAAGCCGTGATCAATCTGCATTTCAGTCATCCGGTGAACACGGTCGATCTCGAAAAACGCATCGCGCTGAATCTGCGCGACCGGGTGCAGATCAGCAAGGACAAGATCGAGGAAAAATCCCAGCCGAAAAAATTCGTCATCAATTACGACGAACGCAAACTCAATGCGTTCATCCATTCCGAGCCGCTTGCGATTCCGATCATCGGCGGTGCGCTGGACATGCATATCGCCGCAGGCGTGCACGCGCAGAAAGGTGGCAATGCGACGACTGCGGAAATCCTCGCCGATGTCACGCTGCCGACGTTGTACAGCCTCAGTGTCAGCGGCATCAGCGCCACCTTGGTCGACAATACGCATTACGAGCCCGAGCAGGTGCTGGTGATGGAAACCTCGCAGGCGATCAACGAGGCCGATGCGAGCAAGAGTATCAGCGCGTATGTTCTGCCGGTGATGTGCCCGGCCACGCAGCAACCCGCACCTGATGTGCCGTGCAGTTGGAGCACCGACACGGTCAGCGAAAAAATGCTGAAAAAGTCGCAGAAGCTCACGCTGGAGTCGGTGCCGACCGAACGCGAATTCGCCGAGCTGCACAGTTTCAAATATCACGCCGATCCGGGCGACCGCGTGTTTGTCCAGGTCGAGAAAGGCATCAAGTCGTTCGGCGGTTATCTGCTTGCCAATCGCGTGACCGAGATCGTCGATGTGCCGGATTATCCGCGCGTGCTGAAGTTCATGGCCGATGGCGCGTTGCTGTCGTTCAGCGGCGAACGTCGTGTTGCGGTGGTCGCGCGCAACGTGCCGGGCATGCAGGTCGAGATCGCGCGCGTGCTGCCGGATCAGCTGCAGCATCTGGTGAGTCTCAATCAATCGGATCGTTACGATCATCCCGATCTCGGCAGTTTCGGCAGCGATCGTATTACCGAGCGATTTGTGCAGAAACTCGAATTCGGCCAGCAGGAGCCACGCAAGGCACATTACGAGGGCGTCGATCTCGGCAAGTATCTCGGCAGCGCGATGCAGGGCAAGCGTGGCGTGTTTTTATTGAGTCTGAAATCGTATTCGAAGGCCGACGACAAACCCGTGCCAGCGCCCGATGCAGATGCGAACGATGGCGATGCGAGCGAAGAAAACAACGTGCACGCCGATGCCGAGAACGAAGGCGACGACCGCAGCGGCGCCGACGGCGACAAGGTCGGCGACAAGCGCCTGATTGTGGTCACCGACCTCGGCGTACTGGTCAAGAAATCCATCGACGGCACGCAGGATATCTATGTGCAATCGATCCGCAGCGGCGAGCCAGTCGCGGATGCGCATGTTGATGTCGTCGGCAAGAATGGCCAGACGATTCTGAGCGAAACCACCGATCACGATGGCCACGTACATTTCACTACGCTCGATGCGTACACGCGCGAAAAAGCAGCGGCGATGTATCTCGTGCGCAAGGGCGAGGATCTTTCGTTTCTGCCGGTCGGATCGCGCGATCGCAAGCTCGATTATTCGCGCTTCGACATCGGCGGCCTGCGTAGCGCAAAGGACGGCGGTGAACTCACCGCGTATCTGTTTTCGGATCGCGGCATCTATCGTCCGGGCGACAGCTTCCACATCGGCATGATCGCGCGCGCGGCGGACTGGAAAACCACGCTCGACGGCATTCCGCTCGAAGCCGAAATCGTCGATCCGCGCGGTGTCACGGTCGAGCGCCACAAGCTACGTTTGGGTGCGGCCGGTTTCGAGGAATTGAGTTACACCACGCAGGAAAACGCACCGACCGGCGCGTGGACGGTGAACCTCTACATCACCAAGGAAAAAGACGGCAACCAGACGCAGAAGCAACTCGGTTCGGTCGCGGTGCAGGTGAAGGAATTCATGCCGGATCGCATGAAGGTCGATGCGCATCTGTCGCAACAAGTGGTCGAGGGCTGGGTCAAGCCGGATGATCTGAAGGCGCTGGTATCGGTGCAGAATTTGTTCGGCACGCCGGCACAGGATCGACGCGTCGAGGCAAGCCTGACCCTGACGCCCGCGTTCCCGGCGTTCCGCAGTTATCGCCAATACCATTTCTTCGATCCGCAGCGCGCCAAGGAAGGCTATACCGAGCCGCTTGGCACGGCGACGACGAATGAAAAAGGTGAGGCGGAATTTCCACTCGATCTCGGCAAGTATGGAACGGCGTCCTATCAATTGTACTTCCTCGCCAAGGCGTTCGAGGCCGAAGGCGGCCGCAGTGTCGCGGCGGAGGCGGTGTCGCTGGTGTCGTCGCAGGATTACCTGATCGGCAGCAAGGCCGACGGCAATCTCGAATTCATCGCGCGTGGCGCGAAAGTCGATACCAACCTGATCGGGATCGATCCGCATGCAAAAAAGATCGCGGTCGATGGACTCAAGACGGTGCTGGTCGAACGACGTTACGTGTCGATCCTGACCAAGCAGGATTCCGGCGTATTCAAATACGAATCGCGCATGAAGGAAGTGCCGGTGTCGGATCAACCGCTGGCGATTCCGGCGGCGGGACTCGACTACACACTCGCCACCGACAAGCCCGGCAATTATTCGCTGCTGATAAAAAATGCGCACGGCGACGAGATGAATCGCATCGACTACGCGGTCGCCGGCGAAGCCAATCTCACACGCTCGCTGGAGCGCAATGCCGAGCTGCAACTGACCTTGTCAAAGACCGATTACGCGCCAGGCGAAGACATCGAGATCGCCGTGCGCGCACCTTACGCCGGTAGCGGCCTGATCACGATCGAACGCGATCATGTCTACGCCAGCGCGTGGTTCAAGGCTGGTACCAGCAGTTCGGTGCAGAAAATCCGCGTGCCGGCGAATTTTGAAGGCAACGGCTACATCAACGTGCAGTTCATCCGCGATCCGACCTCGGACGAAGTGTTCATGAGTCCGCTGAGTTACGGCGTCGTGCCGTTCTCGGTCAATCGCGACGCACGCCGCAACGCGATCACGATCAGCACACCGAACCTGGTCAAGCCGGGCGAGCCGCTGAACATCAAGCTGACCTCGGCGCAGCCCGCGCGCGTGGTCGTGTTTGCGATTGACGAAGGCATCCTGCAGGTGGCGCGCTACAAGCTCGGCGATCCGCTCGAATTCTTCTTCCGCAAGCGCATGCTCGAAGTGCAGACGGCGCAAATCCTCGATCTGATCCTGCCCGATTTCAACAAACTGGTCGGCATGGCCGCAGCACCGGGCGGCGATGGCGACAATATGCTTGGACGGCATCTGAATCCGTTCAAGCGCAAGCACCAGCAGCCGGTCGCGTACTGGTCTGGCATCGTCGATGTGAAAGGCGAGAAGACGCTGACCTATCAAGTGCCCGACGATTTCAATGGTCGCCTGCGCGTGATGGCGGTATCGGTCGCGCCGGACAAGATCGGCACATTTGAGACGTCGACCACGGTGCGCGGCGACTTCGTGCTGTCGCCGAATGTGCCGGCAATCGTGGCACCTGGCGACGAGTTCGAGATCAGCATCGGCGTCGCAAACAATCTCACCGGACTCGCCGGCAAGGAGCTGCCGATTTCGGTCGCGCTGAATCTGCCCGCGCAACTCGAAGCGGTCGGTGCGGCAATACAAGAGGTCAAACTCGGCGAAATGAAAGAAGGCGTGGTGGTGTTCCGCCTGCGCGCGAAAAACAAGCCCGGCGCGCTCGAATTCAGCGTGAGCGCATCGGCGCAAGGCAAATCGGCGAAGCTCGGCCTCGGACTTTCATTGCGACCGGCGGCGCCGTATCGCACCGAAATCCAGGTCGGCCAGCTTGATCGCGGTCGCGCCGATATCGATCATCTGCGCAGCATGTTCGACGACTACGCCAAGCGCGATATTTCGGCGTCGTATGTACCGCTGGTGCTTGCGCGCGGTCTCGCGGCATACCTCGACAGCTTTCCGTACCTGTGCACCGAGCAACTGGTCAGCCGTGCGATGCCGGCGCTGGTGTTCGACAAGCATCCCGAGTTCGGCACCGTGGTGAAAACCGACAACAAGAGCAAGGGCACTGATCCGTTCCGCGCATTGCTCGCGGTGCTGCGTTCGCGCCAGAACAGCGAGGGCGGTTTCGGATTGTGGACCGCCACGCCGGTATCGCATCGTTATGCGTCGATCTATGCGATGCATTACCTGATCGAGGCCAAGGAGCGCGGGCAACTCGTGCCGGCCGACATGCTGGCTGCTGGCAACACCTATCTCAGCCAGGTCGCGGCCGATGAAAGCGCGAACAATCTGTGGGATCTGCGCGACCGCACACACGCGATTTATCTGCTGACGCGACAGGGCAATGTCACGACCAACTATCTCGCCGCGGTGCAGCAGCATCTGGAACGTGCGTACGGCCGCGCCTGGCATGACGATCTTGCTGCGGCGTATCTTGCGGCATCGTTCCAGCTGCTCAAGCAGGACAAGGAAGCCGCGGCACTGATCGGTGGTCCGCAGCAGCAATTCGAACATCGCGCGGTTGATGCGAAATATCAATTCGCGTACTACTACGATCCGCTGATCGCCGATGCATCGACCTTGTATCTGCTCGCGAAACATTTCCCCGAGCGTGCGAAAAAATTGCCGGCAGCGGCGATCCAGAACATCGTGCGACCGCTGCAGAAAGGGTATTACAACACCTTGACATCAGCGATGACGATTGCCGCGCTCGATGCGTATGCGACGCTCGCGATCGCGGGTGACGGCAAGCTCGCATTACTCGAAGTACACCAGGACGGCACAAGTCCAAACATCGGCACGCCGAAAGGCATTGTGCTTTCCGGCACGTTCAGCGCTGCGGCAAACGCGTTGCGTATCGTCAACGATGCTGATCTCACGGCGTGGTACAGCGTCGCGCAATCCGGCTTCGACCAGGCGCCACCGGACAAGGAAATCAAGGACGGTTTCGAGATCGTGCGCGAGTACACCACGACCGATGGCAAGGCGCTGGACAAGGTCACGCTCGGCCAGGAAATCGACGTGCACCTGAAAATCCGCCGTACGCTCGGCGAGGATGTCAGCAATCTTGCGATCGTCGATCTGTTGCCCGGTGGTTTCGAACCCGTGCTGAGCCTGCCGCCAACGGCGGACGAAGCGGCCGCCGCCGATACGGCGCACAGCGACAGCGAGGATGCGAGCAAACAGCCCGCGTGGCGTGCGCCGGTCGGACTGGCGAGTTCGACCTTGAATCCCGAATACGTCGATGTGCGCGATGATCGTGTCGTGGTTTATGCGAGCGCGAGCAGCGACGTGCGCGAGTTCGTCTATCGCATCAAGGCGACCAACGCCGGCACCTACATCGTGCCGCCGGCCTACGGCGAATCGATGTACGACCGCACCGTGCAGGCGCGCTCGCTCGGTAGCAAACTCAGCGTGGAGCGCAAATAGGCGAACGTGCGGCGGGCACGTTGGTTCGTTACGCGATGCACATAATGTCGATCCTGACGCGTGCTCCCGGCGCGGTATTGCGCGGCGTGCGGCGCCATCAAAACAAATTGATGGCGCTGCTGTTGCTGTCGATCGTGTTGGTTGGTGCGCGTGTTTGGCCACATATACCGCTATCGCAACATGCGTCGTCATCGACCGCCGTCTACGACTCGCACGGCAAGTTGCTGCGCCTGACATTGACCAGCGACGACAAATACCGCATCTGGGTGCCGCTCGCACAAATGCCGCACGCGCTGATCGACGGCGTGTTGCTGCAGGAAGATCAGTGGTTTCGTTATCACGCCGGATTCAATCCGCTGAGCCTGCTGCGCGGCGGCTGGGTGACTTACGTGCGCGGCGGCAATCGCCAGGGCGGCTCGACCATCACTATGCAACTCGCGCGGCTGATGTATCGCCTCAACACACGCACGCCCAGCGGCAAGCTGCGCCAGGTGTTGCGCGCGATCGAACTCGAGCTGTGTTATTCGAAGAACGATATTCTCGAGGCCTACCTCAACTACGCGCCGTACGGGCGCAATATCGAAGGCGCGGGCGCGGCCAGCGTGGTGTATTTCGACAAGCCGGTGGCGACTGCGACCTTGCCCGAAGCGCTCGCACTCGCGGTAATTCCGCAAGATCCCACGCGTCGCCTGCGCGACGATGCATTCGCCACGCCAGCCACGTCGGGCGCGGCGGATACCATCAACATACGGCTCAGTGCATCGCGCGCGCGTTTGTTCCAGCGCTGGATCGCGCACCATCCCGAAGATGCGGCAGATTCGGCGCTGATGCAGTTACCGTTGAAGTTGCGACCGCCGCAAAAGCTACCGTTCGAGGCGCCACATTTCGTCGAGCAGGTGCTGGCCGAACAACGCGCAGCGGGGCATGTCGATTCGCGTATCGCGACCACACTCGATCTGAACCTGCAGAAAACTATCGAGCTGCAGCTGCGGCAATACATCCAGCGCCAGCAGGCGCGTGGTGTGCGCAATGCCTCGGCGCTGTTACTCGATACGCGTGACTTGGGCATCAAGGCGCTGGTCGGCTCGGTCGATTATTTCGATTCGGGTATCGCCGGCCAGGTCAACGGCACGCTCGCAAAACGTTCGCCCGGATCGACCTTGAAACCGCTGTTGTACGCGCTTGCGATGGACGAAGGTTTGCTGCATCCGATGACCGTGCTGCGTGACGTGCCGACCGCGTTCGGCCCGTTCACGCCGGAGAATTTCGATGGCCGTTTTCTCGGTCCGATCACCGCCACCGATGCGCTGATCCGCAGTCGCAATATCCCCGCGGTGGCGATTTCGGCGCGACTCACACGCCCAAATTTATATGAGTTTCTACGCAACGCCGGCATCAGCCGGATGGCCAGCGAGCAGCACTACGGGCTGGGTCTCGTGCTTGGCGGCGGCGAAGTCAGCATGCAGGAACTTGCGCGCTTGTACGCGATGCTGGCCAATCGCGGCCAGATGCGCGCGCTTCGGCTGACCGCCGATGCGCCGCAAAATGCCGGTGTGCGTTTGCTCAGCGACGAGGCAAGTTTCATGACGCTGGACATGCTGCGGCAGAATCCGCGGCCGGACGATCTGCTCGCGCATGAATCCGCACGTCTGCCGATTTACTGGAAGACCGGCACCTCGTGGGGTTTCCATGATGCGTGGACTGCCGGCATTTTTGGCCCGTACGTATTGGTGGTATGGATCGGTAATTTCGACAATCAGGCCAATCCCGCGTTCATCGGTATCGAGGCCGCGGCGCCGTTGTTTTTTCGCATCGCAGATTCGATTCGCGCACAGGATGCGAGCCTCGCCGAACCGGTTCGCACGACTCCGCGCAACCTTAAAAAAGTCGAGATCTGTCTCGCCAGCGGCGACCTGCCAAACGCGTGGTGTCCGCAGCGCGGATTGACCTGGTTTATCCCCGGACGTTCGCCAATTCGCGTCAGCACCATCCATCGCCCGGTAGTAGTCGATGCGAAAAGCGGCAAGCCGCTATGCCCGCCGTATGGCGATATACCGACACGCACCGACGTCTACGAATTCTGGCCGTCCGACATGATGCGTGTGTTCGCCCAGGCCGGCATTCCGCGTCGTGCACCGCCCGCGGTGGATTGCGGCAGCGGTAGCGCCCAAGATGGCCAGCCGCCGCAGATCGGCTCGCCGTTACGCGGCAGCATCTACACCTTGCGGACGCAGCATGCCGATGCGGCGCGCGTGGCATTGAGTGCAACCGTGGATGCAAGCGCGCAGGCGTTGTACTGGTTCGTTGACGATGGTTTTGTCGGCAGCGCCAAGCCCGGCGAAACGCTGTTCTGGCAACCCACCAGCGCTGGAAGTTTCAGCGTGCGCGCAGTCGACGATCACGGCCGCGCGGACCAGCGCGAGGTGCGTGTGACACGCGTCGAGTAGCCGCATACTCGCATCGCATCGCATCGATCGAACCGGCCTGGCGCTGCGTGATAAAGTTGCGCATTGTGAGCCAGATTGTAGAGGTTGGTCGTGAAGCTATTTCGTCGTGGATTGCTGAGTCTGTTGCTGTTGCCATTCATGCTGTTTGCGGCAGAGGATGTTCCTGCCGGCAAGTTGTCGAATGTTGCTGAACCGCTGCATTATTGGCTGGCTTTTACACTCGATCCCGCAGCCGATGGCTACAGCGGCGAAACGCGGATTCGGATTCGCCTAGACGCCGCGGCCGATCACGTCTGGTTGCATGGTCGCGATCTCGAAGTGCAAAAAGTCAGCGTCAGCGACGCCCAAGGGAAGTCATCGACGGCCAAATATCAGCAACGCAACAACGACGGCGTTGCGCTGGTATCTTTCGACAGGGTGCTGCCACCGCAGGAGATCGAGCTTAGCCTCAGTTTCCATGCAAAATACAACAGCCAGCTCGAAGGCGTGTACAAGGTCAAGGTCGGCAGCGATCCGTATCTGATCACGCAGATGGAACCGGTCAGCGCGCGTTTTGCGTTTCCAGGTTTCGACGAGCCGCGTTTCAAGACGCCTTTCGATATCACACTGACCGTGCCGAAGGCGCAGGTTGCGCTCGCAAATACGCATCAGCTCAGTGAAAAAGTGTCCAAGGATACAAAGTGGAAAACGCTGACTTTTGCCACCACGCTGCCGCTGCCGACATATCTCGTTGCGTTTGTGGTCGGGCCATGGGAGGTGGTCGAGGCCAAGCCGATTGCGCCGAATGCGGTGCGAACGACGGCGTTGCCGTTGCGTGCGATCGCGAGCCGCGGTAATGGCAAGCGCCTGAGTTATGTGCTGGAGCAGGCGCCGAGCATCATCGCCTACTACGAGCAATACACCGGCCAGCCGTATCCATACGACAAACTCGATCTGCTCGGTGCGCCGGATTTCGGCGCGGGCGCGATGGAGAACGCCGGACTGATCATTTTTCGCGATACGCTGTTATTGCTCGACCAGAATTCGCCGGCGGAGCGTTATCGCGCAGCGTATACGGTGATGGCGCACGAGATCGCGCATCAATGGTTTGGCGATCTTGTCACCGCACCGTGGTGGGACGATATCTGGCTCAACGAGGCGTTCGCGACGTGGGCCGAAGGCAAGGGCACGGTGGCGCTGCAGCCGGAGTTTCACGGCGATATGGAGCATCTCGAAGCGCGCCTCAGCGCGATGCGCAACGACAGCCTGAACAGTGCGCGACGCATCCGCCAGCCGATCACGAATCAGGGCGATATCGAAAACGCGTTCGACGGCATCACCTACCAGAAAGGCGCGAGTGTGCTCGGCATGTTCGAGTCGTGGCTAGGGCCGGAAAAATTTCGCCGCGGTATTCAGGCATATCTCGCGGGCCACAAGTTTCGCAGCGGCAGTTCCAACGACGTAGTCGATGCGGTCGCCGCGGCAAGTGACCAAGGCGAGCGCCTGAAGCTCGCAATGCGCAGTTTTCTCGATCAACCCGGTACACCACGCATCCAGACCGACGTGATCTGCAAGGATGGCAAGGCGCAGCTCAAGCTCGCGCAAAGTCGTTACCTGCCGCTCGGCTCGAAGGCAGACAGCAGCGCGTTGTGGGGCGTGCCGGTGTGTCTGCGTTTCGGCCGTGGCGACACGAGCGAAACGCAATGTGTGCTGCTCGATAAAACCGAGGCGAGTTTTACGATCGCAGCCAGCGGTTGTCCGGAGTGGATACTGCCGAATGCGAATGCGAGCGGCTATTACCGGTTCAGTGTTGCCCCCGAGGCGTTCGCCAAACTCGCCACGCATCTGGCGAGCCTGAGCGGACCGGAGCAACTGGTGTTTGCCGATGCGGTGTCGAGTGCGTTCCATCGCGGCGAACTCGATGCCGCGGCCTTGCTCGACAGCCTGTCGGCGCTGGCGGCATCGCCGTTGCCGCAAGTCGCCACCGCGCTGCTCGATGATGTCGAATGGATCCGCGAATATCTGGTCAGCGAATCGCAGCGCGCGCGTTTCGATGCGCGTATCGGCGCGATTTTCCTGCCGCGTTTGCAACAGCTCGGTTACGCGCGAAAAACCGCCGAGGCTAGCAACGATACGGCGTTGCGTGTGCGCCTCGTCAAGTTTCTCGCCCTGCGTTTGCACGTACCGGAAGTGCGTGCCGCGTTGCTAAGTCAAGGGCGTAAGGCACTGGCGCTGGACGGATCGGACCAGGTGCAACTCGGTTTGGCAAATGCCGACCTGCTCGCGAGCGTGCTCGGTGTGACCGTGCAGGAAAACGGTGCTGCGGCGACCAAGGCGATTTATGCCGAGCTCGAGATCAATCACGATGCGACCAGTCGTTACGCGATGCTCGGGGCGCTCGGTGCGAGCCAAGACGCGGCGCTGGCCGAACAGGCGCGCAATTATGCACTGGGCGCTGGGGTGCAACTCAGCGAAATGCGGATCTTGTTCGACGCGCAGAATCACGAGCCGGAAAATCGCGCCGCGTTCTGGCGCTGGTATCAGGCACAGTTCAATGCGGTGCTGAAACGCACGCCGAGTTTTGCGCAGGGCGGCATGCCACGCTCGGTCAGCGACGGACGCTGCAGCGCCGCGGCCGCCGATGAGCTCGACAAATTTTTCCGACCGCACGTGCCGCAGATTACCGGTGGCGCGCGCGCACTCGCCCAGGCGCAGGAATCGATCGGCCTTTGCAGCGCCTTGCGCACGCAGCAAAAACCGCAGGTGTTGCAGTTATGGCTCGACCAACCAGG
>JAYVLO010000025.1:0-18929 GCA_043759455.1 Pseudolysobacter sp. | reverse complement strand
CCGCCGCATCATCCCGCGCGCGCGATGCACGACACGTTTTATTTCCCCAATGGCACGCTGCTGCGCACGCATACCTCGCCCGTGCAAATCCGCGCGATGAAAAGCAAGCAGCCGCCGATTCGCATCATCGCTGCGGGCAAGGTCTATCGCAGCGATTCGGATCAGACGCACACGCCGATGTTCCATCAGGTCGAAGGTTTGCTGGTCGATGAAACCTCGAGCTTCGCCGATCTCAAAGGCACCTTGCGCGAATTCGTCACGGCGTTTTTCGAGCGCGATTTCGAGATGCGGTTCCGGCCGTCGTATTTCCCGTTCACCGAACCTTCGGCCGAGGTCGATATCCGCTGGGATCAGGAGGATGGTAGCGAGCGGTGGCTCGAAGTGCTCGGCTGCGGCATGGTGCATCCGAACGTGCTCGAAGCCTGCGGCATCGACAGCGAGCGGTACACCGGTTTTGCGTTCGGCCTCGGCGTCGAGCGTTTTGCCATGCTGCGTTACGGGGTGAAGGATCTGCGGCAGTTTTTCGAGAACGACGTGCGTTTCCTCGACCAGTTTGCATGATCCCGATCGGGCGGCTTCGCGCCACCCAGTTTCGACCTTGATGAAAGTAAAACGGCGGGTAAAGACTCGTCTCACGAATAACGGATTCCAATGAAATTTTCCGAAAACTGGTTGCGCGAATGGGTCAATCCGCCGGCAGACCGCGCGAGTTTGCTGCATCGCCTGACGATGGCAGGACTCGAAGTCGAATCGCTGCAGATCCTCGGCGAAAACTTGAACGGGGTTGTTGTCGGCGAAATTATCGGTGCCGAAAAACACCCGAATGCCGACAAGCTGCAGGTCTGCAAAGTGTCGATCGGCACGACCGAGTTTTTGCAGATCGTCTGCGGCGCGCCGAACGCGCGGGTCGGCCTCAAAGCACCGCTCGCGACGATCGGCGCGACCTTGCCGAACGGTCTCACGATCAAGGCTGCCGCATTGCGTGGCGTCGATTCGCAAGGCATGTTGTGCTCAGCCAAGGAACTGTTGCTCAGCGAAGAAAGCAACGGTCTGTTCGAGTTGCCGAACGATGCGAAAGTCGGTCAGCCGTTGGCCGATTATCTGGGTTTGCCTGATGCAACCGTCGAAATAAAACTTACCGCCAATCGTCCTGATTGTCTTGGCTTGCGTGGCCTCGCGCAGGATGTTGCCGCGCTTTACGGCGTGCCGTTGCAGGAGTCCGCGATCGCCGCTGTCGAAACGCAAATCCAGACCGAGCGTGAAGTGCGCCTGCAGGCCGGCGCGAATTGTCCGCGTTATCTGGGTCGTGTGATTGACGGTATCGACATGCGCGCGCCGACGCCATTATGGATGGGAGAACGCCTGCGTCGGTCCGGACTGCGCTCGATCAATGCGGTGGTTGATGTGACGAATTACGTCATGCTCGAGCTCGGCCAGCCGATGCATGCATTCGACAACTCGACCTTGCAAGGCGCGATCGTCGTGCGTCGCGCGCAAGACGGCGAAATACTGAAATTGCTGGATGGCAGTGAAGCCACGCTCGACGGAGGTTTTCTGCTCGTCGCCGATGAGCAGAAAGCGCTCGCAATCGCCGGCATCATGGGCGGTTACGATTCCAGAGTCAGCGATACTACACAAAGTATATTTCTGGAAAGTGCGCACTTTGCGCCACCGGTCATCATGGGCCGTGCGCGCAAGCTCGGCATGCATACCGATGCCTCGCATCGTTTCGAGCGGGGCGTCGATCCTGAGTTGCCGCGACGGGCGATTGAGCGCGCAACTGCGCTACTGATCACGATTGCGGGCGGCAAACCGGGGCCAGTGACAGAAGCAGTCTTGACCGAACATTTGCCGCAGCGTCCCCCGGTTTTGCTGCGCCGTGCACGTCTTGCGCGCGTGCTCGGCATGCATGTCGAGGATGCCGAAGTCGCTTCGATTTTGCGTGGTCTGGATATGCAGCTCGAAATTCTCGCCGATGGCTGGTCGGCGACGCCGCCGTCGCGGCGCTTCGATATCGAGCGCGAAGAAGATCTGATCGAGGAAATCGCACGTGTTCATGGCTACGAAAAAGTACCGGTGAATTTACCGAGTGGTCAACTTCGTCTCGGCCTCGCACCCGAAGTCCAGCTCGTGCCGCAACGCGCACGCGAGCGTCTGACCTCGCACGGCTATTTTGAAGCGATCAACTACAGTTTTGTCGCCGCGGCATGGCTCGAACGCTGGGGGCTGGATGGTGGCGCTGTCGCGTTGGCCAACCCGCTGTCGGTCGATCTCGCGGTGATGCGCCCGTCGTTGTTGCCGGGGCTCGTGGCCGCGCTGCAGCACAATCGGCGTCGCCAGCAGGAACGTGTGCGTCTGTTCGAGCTTGGGCGTGTCTACCACGATGGCGCGGTCGGCGCGCAGGAAAGTCTGCACCTTGCCGCGGTCGCATGCGGTTCGTCCACGCCGGAAAGCTGGGCAGGCGCAGCACGCGCGATCGATTTCCATGATCTCAAGGCCGATCTGCAAAGTGTGCTGGCATTGAGCCTTGATGAAGCCGCGATTGAGTGGCGTGCGGTTGCTCGGCCGTATCTGCATCCGGGGCGTTCGGCCGAGTTGTGGTTTGGCGGAAAATCGATCGGTCTGATCGGCAATCTGCATCCGCGCCTGAGCAAGTCGCTGGATCTGGATACCGAGGTTTATGTGTTCGAGATCGACTACTCGCTTTTCGCCGCCGGCACCTTGCCGTTAGCGCAGGAGTTGCCGCGTTATCCGAGTATTCGACGCGATATCGCGATGATCGTGCCCGACGACGTTACTTATGCGCAGGTGCGGGATTGCGTGCAAAAAGCGTTGGGCGACGTGCTGAAACGCTGTTTCCTGTTCGATTTGTACAGTGGCCCGAATCTGGGTGTCGGCGTAAAAAGCCTCGGCCTGGGCTTGATTTTGCAGGACGCAACGCGCACTCTTGTGGATCAGGACGCCGACCATTGTGTGGCACAGGCAGTGCGCGCCCTGCAACAGCATTTCAGTGCTAAGTTACGGGGGTAGCATGGCTTTGACCAAAGCGGAATTGGCGGAACGTCTGTTTCTCGACGTGGGCCTCAATAAGCGTGAAGCCAAGGAATTCGTCGACGCCTTTTTCGAGGTGGTGCGCGATGCCTTGGAGCGTGGCGAACAGGTGAAGTTGTCCGGCTTTGGCAATTTCGACTTGCGCAAGAAAAACCAGCGTCCTGGACGCAATCCCAAAACCGGTGAAGAGATTCCAATCTCCGCGCGCCGCGTGGTGACGTTCCGTCCAGGTCAAAAACTGAAGGTCCGGGTCGAAGCATATGCTGGATCAGGGCAGTAACGCCGAGCTGCCGGCGATTCCGGCAAAGCGCTATTTCACCATCGGCGAGGTCAGCGAGCTATGTGGTGTCAAGCCGCATGTGCTGCGTTATTGGGAGCAGGAATTTTCCAACCTGAATCCGGTCAAGCGGCGTGGTAATCGACGGTATTATCAGCGCCACGATGTGCTGATGATTCGGCAAATTCGCAGTTTGTTGTACGACGAAGGTTTCACCATCACTGGTGCGCGCCAACGTCTGGAAGGGCAGCAATCGCGCGTCGAAACCAGCATCTCCAATCAGATCGTGCGCCAAGTGCGCATGGAGCTCGAAGAAGTGCTCCTGATTCTGCGCAGATAATTCTGCAACAGCGTCGTTGCTCGATGACGTGCATATGACTCCCTGTTAAAATTCAGATCGGCCGGGGTTGCCTCTGTTACAATCGCACCCGCTTTACGAAGTATCGCCATGTCGGGGCGTAGCGCAGTCTGGTAGCGCATCTGCCTGGGGGGCAGAGGGTCATCGGTTCAAATCCGGTCGTCCCGACCAATCGCGATCTCGTGTGTCAGCGAATTCCCGCAAAAGCTGCTCGGCCATACCATGCGTATGGTTGGCGCGTATCTTGAAGCGCATCTTCGACGCCCGTGTGCTCCCCGCTAGTCGATGGCGAAATAATGCTGTTGCGAGGTAAGGCGAACCGGATAGCGTTGTCGAAGTGGGTAATATGGTGCGCAGTCCGGCGACTGGATGCCGCGACATCGCTTGCATCGAGCTAGGTACGCTCTGATCAAAACGCTTTAAAGAACTTCGCTCCGCGCCACGAACTCAAGGATGCCGATGCCCGAAACGGGGAATAAATCAGAGCATCCTTAGGTCGACGCAAATAGCATCAGCAAAAGACATCGCGTCTTAAATCGAGGCTATGCCGACTGGCCGTGCTGATCCCGGCGGTGCAGGGTTGCATCCCGATACATTCGTCTGGACGTACAAGCAACGCGCATCAGGAATAGCCGATGTCAGTGGCGAGGCCACCCTCGTGCTCACTATGCAGCGTGCGCCTGATGGAGCATCCTTGATGCCGCAAGCACGTGATTTGAAATGAGGCTGGCGACGGCATTGCCAGGATAAGCGACACGATCCGGTTTGACGCCTGCCCGGCAATGATTGTCATCACTTGCTGCTCGGCCTGCGTATGCGTGCGGCGCATGCCGCTGTTACCATTCTCGGCAGAATGCGATGCTTATCGTGGCATCCAGATGTATGCGGAGAATCGAACATGCAGGAAAATCCCCAACGACGCACCTTGTATCCCGAGATCGATGCCTACAACACGGGCATGCTGCCGGTATCCGAACTGCACACCGTGTATTACGAGCAGTGCGGCAACCCGGCGGGTAAACCGGTGGTATTTCTGCATGGCGGGCCGGGCGCAGGTTGCAACAGCAATGCGCGACGTTTCTTCGATCCGAAACATTACCGCATCGTATTGTTCGATCAGCGTGGCTGCGGGCGTTCGACGCCGCATGCGGAACTCATCGACAATACCACGTGGCATCTGGTCGCCGATATCGAGCGATTGCGCGAGCATCTTGGCATCGAACGCTGGCAGGTATTTGGCGGATCATGGGGCTCGACTCTCGCGCTGGCCTACGCGCAGACGCATGCCGAGCGTGTCACCGAGCTGGTTTTGCGCGGCATTTTCATGCTGCGTCGCCGGGAGCTCGAATGGTTTTATCAACGCGGCTGCAGTGCGCTGTTCGCGGATGCGTGGGAGGAATATCTCAAGCCTATCCCGCAGGTCGAGCGCCGCGATTTGATGAGCGCCTATTACCGCCGCCTGACCAGTACCGATTCGGCGCAGCGGCTGACGGCAGCAAAAGCATGGTCGATCTGGGAGGCAAGCACGAGTTACCTGTTTCAAGATCCGGGACACATCTCGTCGAGTGCGGGCGACGAATTTGCGCTGGCCTTCGCGCGCATCGAATGCCATTACTTTGTCAACGGTGGTTTCCTCGAATGCGACGATCAATTGCTGCGCGATGTTTCGCGATTACGCAATATTCCGGCGGTGATCGTGCAGGGCCGCTACGATGTGGTATGTCCGATGCGTAGCGCGTGGGACCTGCATCGCGCATGGCCGGAAGCCGATTTGCGCATTGTTGCCGATGCCGGACATTCCGCGCTGGAACCGGGCAACGCGCATGAGCTGATCAGCGCCACGGATCGTTTTCGCTAAAACGAGATTGCCGAGCTTCATTGTGCCGGCATAAAAAAGCCGAGCCCAATACCGGCCCGGCTTTTTCATGGTGTGGCGTAAAACTTAGTGCGCCGCGGCGGGAGCAGTCAGGCAGGTGCTCATGAATTTCTTGCGGTCATCGCCTTTCAAGGTTTTGGCCTGTGGATCGGCATTGCAGGCTTTCATCTTTTGCTGCTGCGTCACTGCGGGTGCAGCGGCAGGTGCGGGCGTTGCCGCGGCCGTTGCGGCAGCGGCCGTTGCGGCAGCGGCTGGCTTGGCGGCTACCGGCGTGGCGCTGTTGTCTTTCTTCAGGCAATCGCTCATGAAGGCCTTGTATTCCGGACCTTTCAGACTTTTCGCCTTGGCGCCCTGGGCGCAATCGCTCATCTTTTGCTGCTGCGGCGTCAACGGCTTGCCGGGAGGCGTGGCGGCGGGTGCGGGATCAGCAGCGAAAGCCGCCGACGCGCCCAGCGTGCAGGCAAGGGTGAAAGCGATAAACGTCTTTGCTGCGAATTTCATTGCGTATCTCCATGTGTGGGTGGTCGACGCCGACAGTGCGCCGGCGTGGCAGAGTCTACGCTTGCGTGTTGCTGCGGAACAGGCACGATGCAAGAAATATACGATGTCGCGTTAGCGCGGATTCAGCGCGCGTTGGCGGCGATTAAGGTGTGCCGATTCTGGGCGATTTTCGATTTTTCTCGCGATCGTGATATGGCCAAGCCGAGCATTCCGCTATCCTCGACAAACTCATCCACACCAGGCACCAAAGTTCCGTGAGCCATACTGGCGAAACCAACATTCGACCGACGCAAGGAAATTCCGGTAGACGAAATGCTCGTCTGCTGCTGGCGATACTTGGCTTGGGGCTAGCCAATTTTGCCGATGCAATCATGCGCAATGTTGGCCCCGGCCAGAGTTATGCAACGCCCTGCGCCGCGATCGCCGCCGCCAGCGATGGCGATACGATCCAGATCGATGCTGCCGGCAGCTATAACGGTGACGTTTGCGCGTGGACAAAAAATGCGTTGATACTGAGAGGTATCAACGGCCGTCCGCATATCGACGCGGCGAATCAGAATGCGCAGGGCAAGGCAATCTGGGTGATCTCGGGCAACGACACCGTGGTCGATAATATCGAACTCTCAGGCTGCCACGTGCCCGACGCCAACGGCGCCGGCATCCGCCAGGAAGGTGTGAATCTGACGGTGCGCCACGCCTATTTTCACGACAACGAAAATGGCATTCTCGCCGGCGACAAATCCGGCAGCACGATCATCATCGAGTCCAGCGAGTTCGTGCACAACGGTGCCGGTGACGGGAAGTCGCACAACCTGTACATCAATCATGTCGACAAGCTGATCTTCCAATACAACTATTCGCACGGTGCGTATATCGGACACCTGTTGAAGTCACGCGCGCTGCAAAACGATATCTTGTACAACCGTCTCAGTGGCGATCCGGGCGGCAGCGAAAGTTACGAAATCAACTTGCCGAACGGTGGACTTTCCTACGTGATCGGCAATCTGATCGAGCAGCCGGCAACGTCACCAAATTCGGCAATGCTCGACTATCGTAGCGAGACGGATGGCATGAATGCGGATGACCGGCTTTTTATCGTCAACAATACTTTCGTCAACGATAAACGTGTCGGTATTTTTCTGCAGATTGCCGCGAGCACGGCCAGTGCGGTTGTCGCCACCAATAATATTTTCTACGGTGGCGGCACGATCAGCAGCCAGTCCAGCACGCTGCTGTCACACAATTATTCGGGTAGCAATCCGATGTTCGTGGACATCGGCAACCTCGACTATCGGCTGCAGCCCGGCTCAGCGGCGATTGATGCAGGCGCCGATCCGGGCAGTGGTGCCGGGCGATCTCTCCAGCCGACACAGGAATATGTTCAACCGACTGCGATGCAGTTGCGACCGACCAATGCAGCGATCGACATCGGCGCTTATGAATATATGCCGGATCCGATTTTCTGCGACGGCTTCGAGGCGATTAAAAGCTGCAACTAGAAACAATCCGCGCCGATGCATCGCATCGCGTGGGAGTGCAGATTCAGGCCGCCACGGCCTCGGCAATTTCGGCCATGCGCGGGCCGCTGATCAGGGCCTGGCGAATGCCGCAGACGATCAGCTCGATCTCGGCGCTCGTGATGCCGAAATGCGGCGTGAAGCGCAGCGAGTTGATACCGCCGTGGATTACGCCAAAACCGTGTTCGCGAAGATATTCTTCGGTGCTGCCAGCACCGTAGCATTTGTACTGCGGCGCGAGTTCGCATGACAGCAGCAAACCGGTACCTTGCACCTTGGTGATCAGGCCGCGGAGCTCGTTCTTCAGTACGTTGAGTTTCTCGACGAACTCATGCCCGCGCTGGGTGATGTTGGCGCGTAATGCCGGCGTGAGCGTTTGCAAGGTAGCGCAGGCGACATCCATCGCACGCGGATTGGTGGTCATCGTGTTGCCGTAAATGCCTTTGCGATACAGCTCGGCGGTGCGCGGCGTGACGGCCAGTACCGACAACGGATATTGCCCGGCGTTGAGCGCTTTCGAGTAGGTTTCCATGTCCGGCGCATCGAATTTTTCGAAGCCCGGATAATCGACGATCGATAACACGCCATGTGCACGCAAACCGGCTTGAATCGAGTCGACCAGAAACAAGCTGCCGTGCGCGCGCGTGAGTTCGCGTGCCGCAGCGTAGAACTCCGGCGTGACCGCGCGGCCCGGATCGCCTTCGCCCATCACGGGTTCGAGAAACATCGCTTCGATGAACCAGCCGTTCTTGTCGGCATCGGCAAACGCGGCACGCAGTTGCTCGACGTTGTACGGCTCGACCGTGATCAGTGAATCGTTGTTGCGATAGCTGCCGAGGTATTGCGCATACGCCTTGCGGCTAGAATCGGAGTAGCGCGCCGGGGTTTCGGTACGGCCGTGAAACGCACCCTTGACCGCGAGTCGGCGCACGATCTTGCCAGCGTGGCGCGCACCCGGATCGGTCATCAGTTTGACGTTGACATCGACCAGCCGGCTCGCCAGCGTGACCGATTCTGACCCCGAGTTCAGGCACAGAAATTTGCTGAACGGACTACCGCCGCGGGTATGCCCGAGTTCGCGCTTGAGCGCTTCGGTAAAACGCAGATGCGTCACGCTCGGCGTCATGATATTGGCCATTACATGCGGCTGGCTCATCGCATCGAGCACGGTCTGCGGCGCGTGACCGAATCCGAGCATGCCGTAGCCGCCGGAGTCGTGCAGCACCGCACCTTTCAGTGTGACCACCCACGGCCCACGCGCGGCCAGCGCGACGTACGGATTGATCGCATCGTCGGGATAAAAATTGATGAAGTCGGCCTGGATACGCATCAGCTGATCCTGCTCGTCGAGCTTGAGCAGTTCCGGCATTTCGGCGACCAGTTTCTGCTGTGCGGCGAAAGCTTCCTCGATGGCCTGCACCAGTTCCGGATAGAGTTTTGTCAGACGCTCGACCGTCGCATCATCCAGACCGGTCGTGCGCACGGCGCCGCCGCTGTTGCGCATTTGCTGAAGTTTCAGGATGAGTGCGTGCATGAGGTTTCTCCGAATAATGAAACGGCGCCGCAATTCAGCTGCAGAGCCACAAATGTGTTGATTGAGCAGGCAAAAACATCCCGCAAGCCGCAAGGATAACATGTGCTTATGGTCTGGCGCAGGGGCCGCTTTATTGCCAGTGGATGGAACCACTTTCGTTGGCTGTAATCGCGAGTATGAGCATCAAGCTGAGGCACAGCGGCTGACATCTGTCATGCGCAAGTCGTGATGCGCGCAACTGTGATCGGGGCTGTCCGGTGCCTAATCTGGGCACCAGTCAACGGAGGCCTGTGATGAATCGATACCCGGAAACGATTGCCAGTTTGCGCGACGCCAGCAAACGGTATGGCAAGCAACTCGCGCTTGACCAGGTGGATCTGGAATTGCGCCGCGGCGAAGTGCTGGCGCTGCTCGGTCCGAACGGTGCCGGCAAGACCACTGCGATCGCGCTGATGCTCGGCATCGCGCGCCCGGATAACGGCGAGGCGACATTGTTCGGTGCCGCGCCGGGCAGCCTCGATGCACGTCGGCGCATCGGTGTGATGCTGCAGACTGACGGCGTGCCCGGCACCTTGAATGTGCTCGAACTGATCACGTTGTTCCGTAGCTATTATCCGCGACCGCGCAGCGTCGCCGACATCGTTGCGCTGGCCGGTATTGGCAGCCTGCTCAGGCATTATTATGCGAGCTTGTCCGGCGGTCAGCAGCGACGCGTGCAGTTTGCTCTGGCGATTGTCGGCAATCCGCAGGCGCTGTTTCTGGACGAGCCGACCACCGGCCTGGATATCGAAGCGCGCGAAACCGTGTGGGCGACGATTCGGCAACTCGTCAGCGAGGGTTGTGCGTTGTTGCTGACCACGCATTATCTCGAAGAGGCCGAGGCGCTGGCCGATCGTATCAGCGTGCTGATGCACGGTCGTTTGATTGCCGATGGCAGTCTTGAGGAAATTCCCGCGCGTGTCAGCGGCAAGCAGATTCGCTGCATATCCGCGTTGTCCGAAACGGTGGTGGCGGGCTGGAGCGATGTGCGCACAGCGCGCCGCAAGGGCGAGTGGCTGGAGATCGTCACCGCGCAGCCCGAGCCGGTCTTGCGCCAGTTGTTGCTCGAAGATACGCAAGTGCGCGAACTCGAAGTCCGCCGCGCCGGCCTCGCCGAAGCGTTTGTCGAAATCACCAAGGAGGCAGCGTGATGAATAGCAGTCTTACATTTTCACGACGCGCACTCGTTGCCAGCTACGCACTCGAAGTGCGCTACGAATTCATGCGGCTGTTGCGCACCCCGAGCTTCGCGCTGCCGACGCTGTTGTTCCCGGCGATGTTCTATGTACTGTTCGGCGTGCTCATGGGCGGTCATGCCAGCGGCGATAATCCGATGGCGCATTACCTGCTCGCGACGTATTGCGTGTTTGGCGTGATGGCGCCAGGCCTGTTCGGATTCGGCATCACCGTGGCGATGGAACGCGAGCGCGGTTGGCTTGCGCTCAAGCGCGTCGCGCCGATGCCTGCGGGCGCGTACCTCGGCGCGAAAATGCTGATGGCGATGTTGTTCGCGTTTCTGATTTTTGTGACGCTGGCGATCCTCAGCAGCAGCCTCGGCGACGTGCACTTATTGCCGATGCAATGGTTCAGGCTGATGTTGCTCGCAGTGTTCGGCGTATTGCCGTTCTGCGCGCTGGGCCTTGTTGTCGGCAGTTACGCAAGCGCCCAAGCCGCGCCCGCGATCATCAACCTGATCTACCTGCCGATGGCATTCCTGTCGGGATTGTGGATGCCACTGCGCATGCTGCCGAACATGGTCGCGCAGCTCGCGCCACTGTGGCCGCCGTACCACCTCTCGCAACTCACGCTGAGCGTGATCGGGCAGGGTGACGACGGAAATGACCTGTCGCATTTTGTAGTTCTCGTGGCGATGACGGCGCTGCTGTTTTTTATCGCCCAGCGTCGTTTGCAACGCGCGGGCTGAAAATTTTTTTGCAGGTATTCGAAATTGATTGGCAATAAATAATTGCGGGAGAAAATCATGTCGTACCATCTGAAATTTCGTTTCATCCTGGCAGTGCTGATGGCTGCCGCCTTTGCGGCAATGACGCCGTGGATGTCGCGCTCATCAACACCGCCACCCAGGCAGGCGGATACGACCGATGCATCGATGTTCACAGTGCGAGAAACGAGCGATTTCGCCGGCCAGATCAATCGTGCCAGCATCGATGCGCAAGTCGTAGCACTCGGCGGCCGATAATGAAATCCGACACGCGTGACTGTTGCTCGATACGAGTGCTGGCGTAAGCTGCGGCGAAGATGTCCGATTGTGGAGCCCCATCAAATGTTCATCGTTCTACAACCCACCGAAAACTCGCTGATCTGCAGCCGCGATACGCATGGCGAAAGCGGTCGCGACATGCGCTGGCTGCCGTGGCTGATGCTGATCTGGTCGTTCGGCATTTTCGCCACGCTGCTGTTCATGACCGGCGATCTTTTCGCGAGCTGGCTGTGGCCGACGCTGGCCAGTTATGCGCTGTTTTTGGGCTTGTATTTTTGCGCCTATTATCGCGACCGCAAGCTGCTCCCGTTGAACACGCTTGGCATCGCGGCACTGGGTTTTCTGCTGGCGCCGTACAACCCGGGCGCCAATGCTTATGTGATTTACGCCTGCGCGTTTCTCGCGTTCTGCGCACCGCCGCGAGTGGCGGTGCAGTACATGATCGTGCTGATGATCGCCTACGCCGGCGAATGGATGCTGCTCGGATTTCCGTGGATCTACATGGCAAACGCGGCGCTGGTCGGCTTGATCGTCGGCGTGATGAATATCATGTTCGCGCGCAAGCATCAGCGCGATGCCGAACTCAAGCTCAGCCACGACGAAGTACGTCGTCTTGCCGCGTTGGCCGAGCGCGAGCGCATCGGTCGCGATTTGCACGATCTGCTCGGTCACACCTTGTCGCTGATCACGCTGAAATCCGAACTCGCCAATCGCTTGTGGGAGCGTGACCTGACCGCCGCGCGACGCGAGGTGATCGATGTCGAAAGAGTCGCGCGCGATGCATTGGCGCAGGTGCGTCGTGCCGTCACCGGCATTCGCGCGGCCGGCCTCGTGCCCGAAGTTGCTGCGGCCAAACTCATGCTCGAATCGAGTAATGTACATTTCGATTACCAACTTGCCGATTACATCTTGCCAGCCGAAATCGAAACGGTATTGGCGATGGTTGCACGCGAAGCGGTGACGAATATCCAGCGCCATTCGCGCGCCACGCAGGCACGCTTGTTACTCGCGATCAACGCCGGCACGGTGGAATTGTCGATCAGCGATAATGGCCATGGCGGTGCAATCGTTCCCGGCAACGGACTGGCCGGAATGCGCGAACGTCTCGGCCTGATCGGCGCGAGCCTGAGCATCGAATCCTCGCGTGCGACCGGCACCACGTTGTGCGTGCGCCTGCCGTTGCCGCCACACGCAGCGACGGCGCAACACGGCTCACCTGTCATGACGCAAAGTGCCGCATGAGATCGCCGCCAACGTTGAGTCCACGCGCCGCGCTTGCTAGTGTGCTTGGCATGAAAAATCGCAAGGCAAAAATCCGATGATCCGCGTCATCCTTGCAGAGGATCAGGCGATGGTGCGCGGCGCGTTGTCGGCGCTGCTCAAACTCGAATCCGATCTCGACGTGATCGGCTGTGCCGCCGATGGCGAAGAAGCGTGGACGCTGGCCGCGCGTGAGCGGCCCGACGTCGTCGTCACCGATATCGAAATGCCGCGCCTCACCGGCCTCGAACTCGCGCAGCGCATTCGCGATCGCGGGCTGGCGAGCAAGGTGGTGATCCTGACCACGTTCGCGCGCCCCGGTTATTTACGTCGCGCGCTCGAAGCCGGTGTATCGGGTTATCTGCTCAAGGATGCACCGGCCGATCAACTCGCCGAAGCATTGCGCAAGGTGCATCGCGGCGGTCGCGCGATCGATCCGCAACTCGCGCTCGAAGCATGGAGCGGCGACGATCCGCTCAATGATCGCGAACGCCAGGTGCTGCGCTTCGCCGGCGAAGGCATGACCGCCGCCGACATCGCCGAACAACTGCACCTGTCGCAAGGCACGGTGCGCAATTATTTATCCGAAGCAATCGGCAAACTCGGCGTATCGAATCGCATCGAGGCGTATCGCTTGGCGCGGCAGAAGGGGTGGCTGTAGTCAGGCGCGCTTGCGCGACGTGGAGTAGCGCATCGCGAGCCTCTGGCTATAGGTGAGGCAGGATGCTGAATGGCAACGTGCTAAGCAAGGTGCCTGCGACCGCATGTAGGTCGGAAAAGCGCCATCACTAACGGGTGGCCCATGGATAGCGCCTTCTGACGATGGGCGAGAATCAGCCTGTCGGATAACGCGGCTGCGCCACTCATCCGACCTACGACTGAAGGGAGCCCGTTTTCGGGATGCCTGCTTTCGCGATTCCAACGGTACATTTTGATAGCGGACGTTCGATCGAATACCGCGTTTTGAAGACGAATCGGCGATAATCGCAGCCCGTCATCCATCGCCTTGCTCGTGAAAAAATCCGATTTCCATTTTGATCTGCCATCAGAACTGATCGCGCAAACGCCGTTGCCGCAACGCTCGGCGAGCCGTTTGTTGTGCGTGGATGTCGCGACAGCAGAGTTTGCCGATCGTGCGTTTGGCGACCTGACGACACTGCTGCGTCCGGGCGATTTGCTCGTATTCAACGATACGCGCGTGTTGCCGGCGCGCTTGTTCGGACGCAAACAAAGCGGTGGACGCGTGGAGATTTTGATCGAGCGTGTGCTCGGCGGAAATCAGGCGCGCGCGCAACTTGGTGTCAGTAAAAAACCGAAACCTGACAGCGTGTTTTTACTCGACGATGGCACGCCGGTGCGTGTGCTTGGACGCGATGGCGAATTTTTTGTACTGCAGTTCGAAGGCGACGAGGCGCTCGAAACCTTGCTCGCACGCGTCGGTCGCATGCCGTTGCCGCCGTACATCGAGCGCGACGCCGATAATGCCGATCTCGAACGCTACCAGACCGTGTTCGCGCGTGAGGTCGGTGCGGTTGCGGCGCCGACCGCCGGGCTGCATTTCGATCAGCCTTTGCTCGATGCGTTGAGTGCGCGCGGGGTGGATTTCGGTTATGTCACCTTGCATGTCGGCGCCGGTACGTTCCAGCCGATGCGCGCCGAGCGCTTGCAGGATCACGTGATGCATCGCGAATGGCTGAATGTCGGCGCGGCCTTGTGCGGAAAAATTGCGCAGACGCGCGCCGCGGGCGGCCGCGTTATTGCGGTCGGAACCACTGTGGTACGAGCGCTCGAATCGGCGACGCGCGAAGGCACAGTTCTGCCCTTCGCCGGCGAGACGCAGATTTTCATTTTCCCCGGATATCGTTTCAGCAGCATCGATGCGCTGATCACCAATTTCCATCTGCCTGAATCGACCTTGCTGATGCTCGTATCGGCGTATGCCGGGCGCGATCTCATGCTCGCGGCGTACAAGCATGCAATCGAGCAACGTTACCGATTTTTCTCTTATGGCGACGCGATGTTGATCGTGCCGGCACCGTCTGCGGGCTGAACGAGTCGCATCGAAAAATCTTTTTGTATGCGCGTTCGTCGCGTGAATATCTATCAGGAATTCATTAGTGGAATCGTCCAACATAAACAAAAGCCCGATGCAATTTACCTTGCAGACAGTCGATGGTGATGCACGCCGCGGCCGTATCGATTTCGCGCGCGGCAGCATCGAAACACCGGCGTTCATGCCGGTCGGCACCTACGGTTCGGTCAAGGCGATGACGCCGCGCGATCTCGTGGAAATCGGTGCGGAAATCATTCTCGGCAACACGTTTCATTTGTTTTTGCGGCCCGGGCTGGATGTGGTCGGCGAGTTCGGCGGGCTGCATAAATTCATCGGCTGGAACAAACCGATCCTCACCGACTCCGGCGGCTTCCAGGTTTTCAGCCTGGCCAAGCGACGCAAGATCGCCGAGGAGGGCGTGACGTTTGCATCGCCGGTGGATGGCTCGAAGGTTTTCCTTTCCCCGGAAGAATCGATGCGCATCCAGCGTGTGCTCGACTCGGATATTGCGATGATCTTCGATGAATGCACGCCGTATCCGGCCACGCTAACGCAGGCGTCCGATTCGATGGAGTTGTCGCTGCGCTGGGCCGAGCGCAGCAAGCGCGCGCACGAGGGTAGTCGCAATTCATTGTTCGGCATCGTGCAGGGGGGCGTGTATCCGGAGTTGCGCAAACGCTCGGCGACGGCGCTGATCGATATCGGTTTCGATGGTTATGCGATCGGCGGACTCGCGGTCGGCGAGCCTGAAGAAGAGCGCAATCACACACTCGAAACCACCTTGCCGCTGATGCCGCAACACAAGCCGCGTTACCTGATGGGCGTCGGTCGGCCTGAGGATATTGTCGAAGCGGTGCGGCGCGGCATCGACATGTTCGATTGCGTGATGCCGAGCCGCAATGCGCGCAACGGCCATCTGTTTACGCGCCACGGCGTGCTGCGCATCCGCAACGCCAAATACACTCACGATACGCGCCCGATCGACGAGGCCTGTGCGTGCTACACGTGTCGCAGCGGTTTCTCGCGTGCCTATCTGCGCCACCTCGATCGCTGCAACGAAATGCTCGCGCCGCAACTCTGCACCGTGCACAACCTGTTTTATTACCAGGAGCTGATGTCCGGTCTGCGCGCAGCGATAAGCGAAGGCCGTCTGGCGGATTTTGTCGCCGCGTTTTATGCCGGACAGCAGACCGGCGTGGAGTAATACCGGCCCCTGACTCGCACTTCAGCGCCTTGCCATGCCATAATCCGGCCCCTTTTACTGTACGCCGCCAACCATCGGGGATGGCGCGCGCCAGAATCTAATAGAGAGCCTTATGGATTTTCTGATTTCCAATGCGTATGCCCAGGCAGCGGGCGGCGCGGCAACCAATCCACTACTTCAATTTGCCCCGCTGGTCATTCTCTTCGGCATCTTTTACTTCATGCTTATCCGCCCGCAGATGAAGCGCGCCAAAGAACAGCGCAGCATGGCTGCGGCGTTGGCCAAGGGCGATGAAGTAATCACGACGGGTGGCCTGTTGGGGCGCATTGAAGATATCAGCGAATCCTTCATCACCCTCGAAGTGGCGCCGAACGTGAAGCTGAAATTGCAGAAGGGCGCCGTCACTACGGTGTTGCCCAAGGGCACGCTGAAATCCGCCTGAGTTTTTGTCGGCGAGGCCTGAAACGCATTGATCTAACTGCTGCGGTTGTCTGCGGCGCGAGCACAGAACTGGATTTTTCGTATGAATGATTTTCCCCGCTGGAAGTACACGCTGATCGCCGTGGTTATTTTTCTCGGCCTGGTTTACGCGTCGCCGAACCTGTTTCGGCCACAATTGGCGGTGCAGATATCCGCCAACCACGGTGCCAGTGTCGATGAGGCATTAAAGGAAAAAGTCACCGGCATCCTGCAGAGCAAAAAGGTCGAATTCAGCTCGATCGACCTGACGACGGATCGCCTGCTCGCGCGCTTTGGTGATTCGACGCAGCAGCTCGCGGCGTCCGATGCGCTCAAGGCCGGTCTCAACGACAAAAGCGATCAATACGTGGTCGCATTGAACCTGGCATCGACCGTACCGCACTTCCTGCGTGCGATCGGCGCAAACGCCATGCCGCTGGGCCTGGACTTGCAGGGCGGCGTGCATTTTTTGATGGAGGTCGATCAGAAGGCCGCAATTGAAAAGCAGCAACAGCGTTATGTCGACGACGTGCGCGCCACATTGCTCAAGGGCGGCGTGCGTTATCAATCGGTGCAGCTGTCGGCGCAGGGCATCGCGGTGGTGCTGAGTTCGGACGAGGAACAGAAAAAAGCGGCGGTAATCCTTGCGCAGGAAGTCAACAAGCCGGAAAAACTCGGCGACCCGTCGCCGCTGGATATCGTCGATGGCGTGGCCGGCAGCGACCATGGCCTGACCGTGAAAGTGCGCGAGGCCGCAGTTTTGCAGCAATCCAAGGATACGATATCAAGCAACCTGACCACGCTGCGCAACCGCGTTAACCTGCTTGGCGTGTCGGAGCCGACCATCCAGCAGCAGGGCACCAGCCGCATCGTGGTCGAGCTGGCGGGTGTGCAGGACTCTGCCGAGGCGAAGAATATTCTCGGCAAGGTGGCGACACTCGAATATCGCGCGGTGGACGAAAGCATTGATGCGGTTGACGCGCAGCGCACGGGTAGGATCCCACCAGACTCGCAGATCTATGATCGTCGCGAGCGCGGCGCGGACGGCAAGCCGCTGCCGATTTTGCTGAAGAAAAAAGTCATCGTCAAAGGCAACGAACTGGTCGGCGCTACCAGTTCTACCGACACCCAAAATGGCACGCCGGCAGTATCGGTGCGCCTGAATGCGGCAGGCGCAAAAAAGATGCTCGATTTCACCAGCCAGAATGTTGGCAAACGCATGGCGGTGGTGTACATCGAGCGCACGCCCGAGGTGAAAATCATTGACGGCAAGGAGTTGCGTAGCTCCAAGACCACGCAAGAAGTGATTAACGCAGCCACCATCAACGGCGTGTTCAGCAGTCAGTTTGAAACCACTGGGCTGGGTAGTTCGAAAGAAGCGGCCGAACTCGCGCTGCTGCTGCGCGCCGGTTCGCTGGCCGCACCGGTGGATATCGTGGAAGAGCGTGTGATCGGTCCGAGCCTCGGCCAGGACAATATCAACAAGGGTGCGATGGCGGTCTTGCTCGGCCTGCTCGCCGTGCTGATTTGCGCCGCGTTGTATTACCACTTGTTTGGTCTGATCGCCGATATCGCGCTGATCCTCAATCTTGTGATGCTGCTGGCGCTGCTGTCGTTGATCGGCGCGACGCTGACCATGCCCGGTATCGCCGGTATCGTGCTGACGCTCGGTATGGCGATCGATGCCAACGTACTGATCTGCGAGCGCATCCGCGAAGAAATGCGCAACGGCCTGACGCCGCTTGCCTCGATCCGCGCCGGTTACGAAAAAGCCTGGGCGACCATTCTCGATGCCAACGTCACGCATTTGCTCGCAGCCCTGGGCCTGCTGATTTTCGGCTCGGGCCCAATCAAGGGCTTTGCAGTGACGCTCGGCCTCGGCATTCTGACCTCGATGTTCACCTCGGTGACGGTCACGCATGCGATGGTCAACCTGATCCATCGTGGCCGCAAGCTCAAGACGTTGTCGGTGTAATCCCGTCCGGCGATCGGTGCCACGAACAGCGCGTTAATTCGCGTCAACTCATACGCCAGTAGAAGAACAGACTTATGGAAATTTTCAATCCGAACAGCAAGATCGACTTTCTCGGCTGGCGCAATATCAGCGTCACGATTTCGTTAGTGCTGATGCTGATATCGATCATTGCCATCGTTGGACGTGGTCTTAATTATGGCCTCGATTTTACCGGGGGCGTGCTGGTCGAAGCTGCGTACGAGCAGCCTATCGACGTAACAGATGTCCGCCAGTCACTGAAGGACGGCGGTTACGAGAATGCCATCGTGGTTCCGATCGGCGGTTCGCGCGAAGTGGCGATTCGTCTGCAAAGCGCAAGCACGCAGCAGGAAGGCGTGAAGGCCGATGAAGTGTCGAAAAAAGTCATCGACTTGCTCAAGGCGAAGCGCGCGGATGTCACCATCAAACGTACCGATCTGGTCGGCGCCACGGTCGGTGACGAACTGAAAAGCCAGGGCATCATCGCTGTGCTGTTCGTGATGATCGGCATCATGATCTACATCGCGGTGCGCTTCGAGTGGCGCTTCGCGATCGCTGGCGTTGCCAGCGAAATCCACGATACCCT
>JAYVLO010000024.1:0-11094 GCA_043759455.1 Pseudolysobacter sp. | reverse complement strand
TGGCCAATAACGATCCGAATTTTCCGGCGACCTCCGTGCTCAGCGCTTTCACCCATGCGACTTCGACTGATGGCACACATTTCACCAGCGACACCAATCTCAGTTACAGCATAGGCATCGCGAATTTTCAGAGCTACGGTGCAGCGATAGATCCACCTCTGGATTTCGTGCGCGCTGCTTTTGATGCAACATCCGAGACCTAGAAATTATTTGGCTGGACCGAAAACGTCGGTTCCAGCGTTGGCCAATACAACTACAACAGCAGCGTCAACGATCTTGGCAGTGTTGCGAGCAATACCAGTGCGTTGCATCAGGGGCCGCTGCAATCCGTATTTGCCGGCAATCATGTCGGCACGTTTGGTCTCGTTGACAACAAATTGTATTTGCGTGTGGATTCGGGTGGTAATGCCAACAACTTTGGCGGCGGCGATGGCCAGTTTGATTATACCGATGCGATTCCACCCGCCACGTCGGCGGAACTTGTGGAAGCGAATTTGTTTATCGGTACGCCATACTGCTGGCTGCTTTCGACAAGTTGCGGCACGGTCAGCGATCCGCGCATTCCCGCCTACGTCCACAATGTCGGGCGAACCTTGCGCCAGACCGATGGCACCCTGGCGACGTATTACGCATTTCGCCATAGCGATGGATCACGCATCGACAAACAAGTCTGGTATGTCGCATCCAGCGACAATGGCGCGACCTGGTCATCCCCGGTGGGTGCCTTCGTCAACGGTAATGCGCTCACCATCAATAACCAGCCGACCGCCAGCGATGGTTATTTCAGCAGTGTCGAAGCGGTGCAGGCCCCGCGCTTTTTGCGCCTGTATTTCAGCACCAAGGACGCGCTCAGCAATGCGGTGATGGTGTCGGCCATCGGGGATGCCAGTGACACGCTGTTTGTCGATGGTTTCGAGGGCTGCGGTGACTGAATATTTGCCGCGGGACTGGCGCTCAGCTTATCCGCGTTCGCGCCATGAGATCAGGACGTTTTGGAATCTATTGCCGCATCGCTCAACAACGCCTCGATCTTCGCGGCACAGATGAAATCGTTAATCGACAAGCCGCCGACATCGTGCGTGTTCAAACGCACCCGGCAGTGACCGTAACCGACTTCGAGATCGGGGTGATGATCTTCGCGATGCGCGATCCACGCGAGCGCATTGACGAAGGCCATGCAGTGATGAAAATCTGCGAAGCGATAATCCTTGCTGATCGCGCTCTGATCTGCGGCCAGCGTCCATTCCGGCAACAACTCTAGAAAAGTTTCGCAGGCATTGATCGACAGCTGCGCATCCTTGCCTTTTAACGGCGTGCAGCGCATTGACAGCAGGTGATTGATGGTCATGGTGGGAGCGAGCATGCTTGATTTTCCTTCGAAAAATACGGGCGCATTGATACAGCTTGGCGCCAATCAGTACCAGTTTGGTCTAGAATCACCCCCGACCGCCACCAAATGACCAACATGATCAGCATTTCCGAAACCGCACAACATCATTTCAGCAAACTGCTGATGCAGCAGGGCATCGCTGGCATGGGCATTCGCGTGAAAGTCACCAACGCCGGTCTGCCGACTGCCGATTGTAATCTCGAATTCTGTGAATTGTCCGATCTGCAGGGCGACGAGTGGAGTATCGAGTGCAGCGATTTCATCCTGTACGTCGACGCCGCCAGCACCAGCTATCTCGACAACGCATCGATCGATTACCAGAACAATTCCACCGGTGGCCAGCTCACGATCAAAGCGCCGAAGATCCGCGGCATACCACCAGATGCCGAGGCCAGCCTGGTCGAGCGCGTGCGTTATCTGCTGGTGAGCGAAATCAATCCGCAGATCGCGTCGCATGGCGGGCGCGTGAGCCTGGTCGAGATCGATGCCGAAGGCGTGGTTTATCTGCAATTCGGTGGTGGCTGTCATGGCTGCGGCATGGCCGACGTCACGCTGAAGCAGGGCATCGAAAAAACCCTGCGCGAACGCCTTCCGGAAATCACCGCGGTACGCGATGCGACCGATCATGCCAAGGGCGCCAATCCGTATTATCAAGGCCGCAACGGCGCGACTGCCGTAGTCTAGATAAAAGTCGTCGCGATAAAAAAGGGCCTGACATGATCAGGCCCTTATGCATGATGCAGACTGTCGAGCCGCTAAGTCCGGCAGCAACGCGTTCGCTTATTCGCGATGATTCAGATCGTCGAGCTTGCCCGGCAGGTTCGAAAAATATTCGGCCAGCCCGTTGACTTCGTCTTCGCTCAGCGTGGTCGCGAAACCTTTCATGATCGCGTTGTTGCGCTCGCCAGACTGGTATTCGTGCAAGGCCTTGGCGATGTAGTCCTTGTACTGGCCGGCCAGACGCGGATATTGCGCGTCGGTGGCGGCATTGCCATCGGCGCCATGGCACGCGGCGCAGGTCTTGGCTTTTTCCTCGATTTTCGCTTGCGGCAGATCAGCGGCGAATACATGTGACGCGAAGGACGCGGCAACAACAAACAGGGGAATGGTGAAAGCGGGCTTCATGCGAAAATCCTTGCAGGTTCGAGCTGGCGAACTGTTTGAGTTTTGGTAGTTTTGCCCAAGCGCGTTTAGTGCGCGGCATCGTTGAGGCTGGCGATATAGGCCGATAGATTGCGGATATCCGTATCCGACAGGCTTTCGCCCTGCGCGCGCATGGTCGGATGGGCGCGTTCGCCTTTTTTATATTCGGTCAACGCGTTGACCAGGTATTCGTAATTCTGCCCGGTGATGCGCGGCACGTGGTAGTTCGGATAGGCGTTCTGGTATCCGGTCACGCCGTGGCAGCCATGGCAGGTGTAGGCGAGTTCATGTCCCGCAGCGATATCGCCTTTGGCAGCATCGGCGGCGAACAATGGCGTGGATAGCAGCAGGCAGGCGGCTATCGGGGCAAGCGACAAAAATCTCGACATGAGCAGGCTTCCGGCGTTCTCGAAGGGTAGGACAGGATGTTACACAATAGCAAAGTATAGCCGGTAAGCTGCATCTGCCACTAGAGGCCGTTGTCGGGGAGTCACTCGTGCTGCATCAGCGCCGAGCCTCAACGGGCGAAATTTTGCCTCGGTCGCCGCGATGGCAGATGTCATCAGGATGGTCTGCTCGTATATCGAGCCTAGCCATTTGCAACCTTTTGCACTCTCGATGCATCTCTTCACCTGCCTTTTCGTCGGCACTAAAGATGTATGACTTCCGTCACGTATGACTATCGACTCTAGCGTGTACAGGGCAAGAGCACGCACAGTGCGCACCATAAGATTTGTACTAATATGGTGTTGTAGTTTAGTATATCACCAAGTCATCACCTTCTTCGGGCCTCACGCTTATGCAATCCAACTTCCTGAAACTAACGAAACTCATCCGCGGTGGCATCCTGCTGGCCGCGCTCGGCGCGCTGTCTGGTTGTGGTGGTGGGCAGACTACACCTGCGGCGGATGCCAAAAAAGATGCCGTCAATGCAGTTCCGGTAGAAGTCGCCGAAGCCGGTCGCAACGCGATCAGCGCTAGCTACAGCGGCACGGCGTCATTGGTGGCGGATCACGAAGCCCAGGTCGTGGCCAAAACCAGCGGGGTGATGCTCAAGCTGTTTGTCGAAGAAGGCATGCTAGTCAAAGAAGGCCAGTTGCTGGCTCGGCTCGACGACGCCAACGCACGCAGCAGCGCGGCGCAGACCGAAGCGCAGATGCACAAAGCCGAGGCGGTGTTCGCACGCGCCGAGCAATCGATCAAGAAAGACCTGATTCCGAGGGCCGAATACGATACCGACAAGTTCGACATGCTAAGCCAGCGCGCGGCATTTGAAGTCGCCAAGTTGCAGCTGGCGTATACACAGATTCTCGCGCCGGTCAGCGGCGTGATCGCCGAACGTTCGGTCAAGATCGGCAACTACGTTCAGACCAATGCGACGATGTTCCGCATCGTCGGCATGGATCCGCTACAAGCCGTGCTGAACGTGCCGGAACGCCAGCTCGGCATCCTCAAGGCCGGGCAGACCGTGCGGCTCGATGCCGACGCCTTGAGCGGCAAGAAATTCGCGGGCGAAATCAAGCGCATCGCGCCGGTGGTCGATCCGGCCAGCGGCACGTTCCGCGTGACTTGCGAATTCCACGATACGACCGGCATCCTGCGCCCCGGCATGTTCGGGCGTATCGAAATCGTCTACGACCATCGTGAAAGTGCGTTGACCGTACCGCGCTCGGCGGTGGTGGAAGAAGATGGCGAGACGTCCGTATTTGTCGTCGAGCGTGCCGTTATCGCGGCGGCAACAGCGACCGCAACGAAAGATGCGCTCGGCAAGACGCAAGCAAAAGTTACATCGACGCCGGCTGCTGAAGGTTTCGTCGCACATCGACGCCTGGTCAAGCTCGGTTATCTCGATACCGATCGTGCTGAAATCCGCGAGGGTATCGAGGATGGCGCGCGCGTGATCACCGTCGGTCGCAATGCCGTGCGTGATGGCACCGCGGTACAGATATTGCCGAGTCAGGGAGTCGAGAAGCAGGTCGCGGACAAAAAGGTATGAGCATCGTTGCCTTCGCCACGCGCCGCCGCGTCACCATCGGCATGGTCACGCTGACCCTGGTGTTGTTCGGCTTTATCGCGCTTGGCAACCTCAAGGTCAACCTGCTGCCGGATTTGAGCTATCCGACGCTGACCGTGCGCACCGAATACGAAGGCGCGGCGCCACTGGAAATCGAAAGCCTGATTTCGCAACCGGTCGAGGAGGCGATCGGTGTGGTCAAGAACGTGCGCAAGATCCATTCGGTGTCGCGCACCGGCCAATCCGATGTCATCCTCGAATTTTCGTGGGGCACCAACATGGAGCTGGCTAGCCTCGAAGTGCGCGATAAACTCGAAGTGTTGAGCCTGCCGCTCGAATCCAAAAAGCCGGTGCTGTTGCGCTTCAATCCATCGACCGATCCGATCATTCGCCTCGGTTTGACCGGCGATAGTAAAAAGCCGGCGTTGAACGAAGCGGAGCTCAAACAGCTGCGTCGTTTTGCCGATGATGAATTGAAAAAACGTCTCGAACCCACCATCGGTGTGGCCGCGATCAAGGTCGGCGGCGGTCTCGAAGACGAGATCGATATCGATATCGACCAGCAGCGTCTGCAGCAGGTCAATCTCACCGTCACCGATGTCGCCAATCGCCTGCGCGATGAAAACGTCAATGTGTCCGGCGGCCGGATCGATGAAGGTACACAACGTTACCTCGTGCGCACCGTCAATCAGTTCACCAAGCTCGACGAGATGCGCGATCTGCTGGTCAAGGTCGACAAGGGCGTGCCGGTGCGTTTGCGCGACGTCGCCGAAGTGCGCCAAGGTTACAAGGAGCGCGAAGGCATCGTGCGCATCGATGGTCGCGAGGCGATCGAAATGGCCGTCTACAAAGAAGGCGATGCCAACACGGTGAGTGTGGCGACAGCAGTGAAAGCCGCGTTGGAAAAACTCAAGCCAACCTTGCCAGCGAATGCGGAACTGGCGCTGATCGACGACCAGTCGATCTTCATCCAGCATTCGCTCGACGATGTGCGTTTCGACGCGATGCTCGGCGGCGTGCTGGCGATTCTGATCATCTTCTTTTTCCTCGCCGATACCTGGAGCACCTTCATCATTTCGCTGTCGTTGCCGGTATCGCTGATCACGACGTTTTTCTTTATGGATCGCGCCGGGCTGAGCTTGAACGTGATGTCGCTCGGCGGCCTCGCGCTCGCCACGGGCATGGTGGTGGACGATTCGATCGTCGTGCTCGAAAACGTCGCGCGCATGCGCGAGCGCGGCATGTCGGTGATCGATGCATCGATCAAGGGTGCCGCTGAAGTCGCGATGGCGGTGACCGCGTCAACGCTCACCACGGTTGCGGTATTTTTTCCGCTTGTTTTTGTGCAGGGCATTGCCGGACAACTGTTTCGCGATCAGGCGCTGACGGTGACGTTTGCGATGCTGATTTCGCTGGTCGTGGCGATGACTCTGATTCCGATGCTGGCGTCGCTCAAGGGTCGCGCGCCGCTCGCGTTCAAGGACGAAGTGCCGCGTGCGCGTTCGTTATGGCGCGATGTCTTGGGCTTCGGGCGGCAGTTGCTGAAATGGCCCTACGGCGATAATGCACCGCGAAATTCGTTTTTGGCAGCACTGTTCTGGCTGCTCAGCCTGCCGATAAAACTCGTGATCCTGCCGTTCTGGATTATTTTCTTGCTGCTGGTCAGCTTGCTACCGGCGATCTTCTATTACGTCATGCGTTTCTTTGTTCTTGTTGGCCGTCCGGTCGCCGCGGGGATCGGTTATGGCATGCGTCTCATCGGTCGGATTCTCGTATTGATTCCTTACGAATGGATGGCATCAGGCTATCGGCGTTTCCTGCCCCGAGCACTCAAGCAGCCATTACTGGTGCTCGGATTCGCGGCTGCGATGTTCGGCATCGCGGTATTGCTGCTACCGACGCTCGGCATGGATCTGATTCCGCAACTCGCGCAGGGACGCTTCGAAATGGTCGTCAAGCTGCCGCCCGGCACGCCCCTCGCGGAAACCGATGCGCTCGTGCGCGAACTGCAGCTCAAGCACGCCCGCGATCCGAACATCAAGTCGATCTATGGCGTCAGCGGCACCGGCACACGACTCGATGCCAACCCGACCGATTCCGGTGAAAACATCGGTCGTCTGCTGGTCACGTTGAAGCCCGATGTCGGCGATCAAGGCGAGCGTGCGGCGATGGACGGTTTGCGTAAAACCATGGCGACGCACGCCGGCGTCGAGGTGAAGTTTTCGCGTCCGGCCTTGTTCAGCCTGGCGACGCCGCTGGAAATCGAGATTCGCGGTTATGACTTGTCCGCGCTGGAGAAGGCCGGCCACAAACTCACACAGTTGCTCACCGATTCGTCGCGTTTTGCCGACGTCAAATCCACCGTCGAAGGCGGTTATCCCGAAGTGCAGATTCACTTCGATCAGGATCGCGCCGCGGCACTCGGCCTGACTGCCAAGCAGATTGCCGACCAAGTCGTGAATAAGGTCAAAGGATCGGTTGCGACGCGTTACAGTATTCGTGATCGCAAGGTCGATGTGCTCGTACGCAATCGACAGGACAATCGCGGCTCGATCGCAGATATAAAAAATCTGATCGTAAATGTCGGTCTCGACAAGCTGGTACGACTTGACGCCGTGGCAGAGATCAAGTCCACCATCGGCCCGAGCGAAATTCATCGCATCACCCAGGAACGCGTGGCGATCATCTCCGCCAACTTGCATTACGGCGATCTCGGCACGGCGGTCAAGGAAGTGCAAAGTCTGCTCGCTGCAAATCCGCTCGCGGCCGGCGTCAGCATCCATATCGGCGGCCAGAGTGAAGAACTCGATGCGTCGGTGAATTCGCTGATTTTTGCGTTGTCGCTGGCGATTTTCCTGGTTTATCTGGTGATGGCGTCGCAGTTCGAATCGCTGCTGCATCCGTTCGTGATCATGTTCTCGATTCCGCTGGCTTTGGTGGGTGCCGTGCTCGCGCTGAAAATCACCCACACGCCGCTCAGCGTAGTCGTGTTCATCGGCCTGATCATGTTGGCGGGCATTGTCGTGAAGAACGCCATCATCCTGATCGATCGCGTGAATCAATTGCGCGAATCGGGCACGGAAAAAGTCCAAGCGATCATGCTTGCCGCGGAATCGCGCCTGCGCCCGATCACGATGACGACGATGTGTACCTTGCTCGGATTCTTGCCGCTGGCGATCAGCACTGGCGATGGTTCCGAAGTGCGCGCGCCGATGGCCATCGCCGTGATGGGCGGGCTGGCGGTATCGACTTTGCTCACGCTGGTCGTGATCCCGGTGTTGTACAACCTGCTCGATCGCAAACCGGATAGTTTCTATTTTGAGCGTGGTCGGCGTCGCGAATCGAATATCGCGCAGGGTGATCACGATTCCGGCCCGGCGGTGATCGAAGGAGCCGTGTAATGACGCTCGCCGAACTCAGCCTGAAACGGCCCGTCACCGTCATCATGTTTTTTGTATCAATGGTGGTGATCGGATTGATTGCGGCGGTGCGCCTGCCGCTGGAATTGTTTCCCGATATCGACATTCCGTTCATGGCGGTCAACCTGCCGTATCCGAACTCCACTCCGGAAGAAGTCGAACGCGAAATTACGCGTCCGGTTGAAGAAGCTTTGTCGACCTTGACGGGAATTCAGCACATGAATTCCACCTCGCGCGCGGATGGCACGGATATTTTCCTGCAGTTCAAGTGGGGCCAGGATGTCACCATTAAGGCGGTCGAGGCGCGCGAAAAAATCGACGCCGTTCGCTCCACGTTGCCGAGTGATCTGCAACGTTATTTCGTGCGCAAATTTTCCAGTTCGGATCAGGCCGTCGTCAATATCCGTATCGCCAGCGATCGCGACCTGACCAACGCCTACGAACTCATCGACAAGAAACTCAAGCGTCCGCTCGAACGCTTGCCCGGCGTGGCCAAGGTCGGCATTGAAGGCGTCGCGCCGAACGAAGTACAGATCGAAATATCGGCAGATCGGCTGAGCACCGCCGGCATCAGCCTGAACGACTTGTACAAACGTTTGTCGGATGCGAATTTTTCGAGTTCCGGCGGTCTCGTACGCGAAGGCGATCTGCGTTATCGCGTGCAGCCGATGGGCGAGTGGCGCAACCTTGAAGCGATCCGCAGTTTTCCGATCAACGACAAAGGTTTGAAGCTCGCTGACGTTGCGACTGTCGCGCTCAATCCGGGTCGGTTAAATTACGCGCGCCATCTTGATCTGCGCCCGGCCATTGCGGTGGATGTGTTCAAGGAGCGAAACGCCAATCTGGTCGATGTCAGTCGCGCGGTCAACGCCGAAATGCAGCGCATCTCGAAAGATCCCGAGCTGCAGGGCATCCAGTTGTATTTTTTGCAGGACTCGGGCGCGGGCGTGGTCAGCTCATTGCGCGAACTCGGTGAAGCCGGCCTGATCGGCACGTTGTTGTCAATTCTCGTATTGTTCTTTTTCCTGCGCGACTGGGCGTCCACCTTGATGGTGTCGCTGGCGATTCCGATCTGTCTCGTGATGACGCTCGGTTGCATGTATTTTTTCGGCATCACGCTGAACGTGTTATCAATGATGGGCTTGCTGCTGGCAGTCGGTATGCTTGTGGACAACGCCGTCGTGGTGGTCGAAAGCATTTATCAGTTCCGCGAAAAATATCCGGACAAACCTTGGTACAGCGCAGTGCAGGGCACGCAAACGGTTGGTATGGCGATCGCCGCCGGCACATTTGCGAGCATCGCGGTGTTCCTGCCGAATATTTTCGGTGCGAAAAATCAGATCAGTATTTTCCTCACCCAGGTTGCAGTGGCGATGACGATCGCGCATCTGGCGTCGTGGCTCGTGGCGGTCAGTCTTATCCCGATGCTTGCATCGAAATTGCCTTCGCCAAAGTTCATCACGCGCGACAGTTTTATCTCGCGCCTGCAAGCACGCTATACCCACATGATCGACTGGACGCTGCGCAATCGGCGCTGGACGGTGGTCGGCACGATGCTGCTGGTATTGTTGAGTTTGGTGCCGATTGCGTTCACCACGAAAGACATGTTTCCGCAGGGCGAATCGCGGCAGTTGTTTCTGCAATACGATTTGAACGCCGTTTATCGTTTGCCGGATGTGGAAAAATCCATCCACAACATCGAAGTATTTCTGCAGCAGCACAAGCAGGAATTCGATATTAAAAGCACGTACAGCCGGTTCGATGAAGCTGGCCAAGCGTTCACCAGCATCCAGATGTACGATGACAATCGCGGCGTGATGCGGACGATCAAGGCCACGCTGCAATCCCTCACCGGGATCAAGTTGTTCGATGACGATCACACCACGCGCAGCGCCGCGGCGATCATGGATGACATCCGCAACGGCTTGCCAAAAATCCCGATCGGCAGCGTCGGTTTTGATCAGCAAAAACGCGGCAATAGCGATGGCCTGCAATTGTCGCTGGTCGGCGATTCGAGCAAACAATTGCACGAACTGATCGGCGCGGTGATACCGGTGTTGCAAGCGGTGCCGGGGCTGCGCGATGTACGCTCGTCCGAGAACAACAACGCTAGCGAACTCGCGGTGCATGTCGATCGTGACCGCGCGCAGAATTTCGGTTTTAGTGCACAACAGGTTGCGCAATACGTGGCGATTGCATTGCGCGGCATCAATCTCAAGGAGTTTCGCGGCGGCGAAAAAGACGTACCGGTCTGGCTGCGTTTTGCGAATGCCGATACGCAGCGTATCGACGACCTCAGCGATTACAAACTGCGCCGTGCCGATGGCAGCATGATTCCGTTAATGGCGATGGTCGATCTGAAAACCCAGGCAGCGGCCTCCAGTGTGCAACGTGAAAATCGCCAGACCTCGCTTGCGATCAAGACCAATCTGGCCGATGGCGTGACCATGGATGACGCGCGCAAAGGTATCGAAGCGGCGATGAAATCGGTGGTGCTACCGGCAGGTTATGGCTGGACGTTCGGCACCAGCTTCGACGAATCCGATGATGCCGGAAAGCAGATGCGCAACAATCTGTTGATTGCGATGATACTGGTGTATGTCGTGATGGCATCGATGTTTGAATCGCTGATTTTCCCTGCCGCGATCATGACCACGTTCGTATTTTCGATCTTCGGTGTGTTCTGGCTGTTCTGGCTCAGCGGCACGACGTTCTCGATCATGGCCTTCATCGGCGTGTTGATCCTGATGGGCGTGGTGGTTAACAACGGCATCGTCATGATCGTGCATGTCAATCATCTGCGGCAGCAAGGCATGAGCCGCAACGAGGCCTTGGTGCAAGGCGCACGCGACCGAATGCGACCGATCCTGATGACCATGGGAACGGCGATTCTAGGCATGGTGCCGCTGTGTTTCAGCACCAATACAATGGGCGGCGGTGGCGGCCCGCCGTATTACCCAATGGCGCGTGCGATTGCCGGTGGCCTGATCTTCTCGACCTTGGTCACGATCGTGGTGCTGCCGACGATTTACTCGCTGCTCGACGACATGCGCACGTGGACTCGCAACCTGATCCAGGACGCACGCAAGGGCCGCGCACATCGCGCCAGTATCGTCTGACATATCGAT
>JAYVLO010000023.1:0-18778 GCA_043759455.1 Pseudolysobacter sp. | reverse complement strand
ACCGGGCAGGTCGAGGTGCCTTGGGCGCGCGCGGGTTCGGGATTTTCGCTGACGCTGGAGGCGTTCGTGATCGCGCTGTGCCAGTCGATGCCGGTAGCCTGTTGGCGCGCGTTGAAAATTTACCAGCCGTTCTCGCTTACAAGTGACCAGCATTTTCGATGATGAAGAACGTGGCAGCTGCGATTTCCTTCCCGGCCCGCTGGTCAGTCCCAATAGAAAAGTTCGCCGCTTGTCTGATCAATTTTCAGCGCGCGCCAACAATCCAGGGCAACCCTGGTCTTGAAAGCCGGTAGGTGATTACGCCGCTTTCTCTTGCTCATCCTTCTGCTCCTCGTGGGTGGGCATGATTGCCCAAGGGGATGCAGAAATTCCACTTAACCTAATGTCCAGTTTTCCGGGGCCAGCTCTATTGCGCGCAAGACGAGTCTGTCACGCAACACGATCAAGAAGTGGCTCAAGGAGCCGGAACGCTCCGAACTGAAGTACGCGCGCGCCAAGCGTGACCAAGCTCGATCCCTATATCGAGTGTCTACACCACGCTATTACCATCGATGCGCATCGCCCCAAGCGGAATCGGCGCACGCTATTGGTGTTGTTTCGCCAGATCAGAGCGAAGGGATATACCGGCAGCTCTTCCCGCCTGACCGTCAACGTTCGCCGCTGGCTGGCACACACCGGCAAGCGTTCGGCGCGCGTTGGTAATGATTGCCGCATAGGCAGCTCAGAAAGAATCCTACGCTGAGATTGAGCGGATCACTGCCGCATACGCAGCTCAGAAACGACCGGGTTGCAACGGTGTCACAGACCCCCCAAATATCCGGAAAACACGGCAGGGGTCGCACCGACCCCTGCACTTGGTGCCAGCCGCGCACAGCGCAACCGCAACGAAAAGCAGGGGTCAACCATGGCAGTGACACTGGGTGCATTAGGGTAGGGGTCAAAAGGTCGTTTTAGTCGGGGTAGGGGTCAAAAAGACGCCCTCTTTCAAACGATCGTTTGACGGAGTTTTGTCACCAACCTGCCCCTGGGACAGGTGAACTATACAAGTATACTTGTCTGTGACAAAAAGTCTCGCAACCTATTGAAGGTAAACGAAAAAGTGGTGGGCGATACAAGGATCGAACTTGTGACCCCTGCCGTGTGAAGGCAGTGCTCTACCGCTGAGCTAATCGCCCACTATGATCAAAACTTGCTACAAGCGCAGGACGTTGAAGTGGCAACGTCGAAACTGCATTTGCGATGGTGCCGACGAGAGGAGTCGAACCTCCGACCTACTGATTACGAATCAGTTGCTCTACCAACTGAGCTACGTCGGCCTTGAATCGACGGCCGCGATACTCAGCGGCAGTTTCCACTCTATTCAAAAAGATCGAAATCTTGATGGTGCCGGGGGAGGGACTCGAACCCACACATTGTCACCAATAACGGATTTTGAGTCCGCCGCGTCTACCAATTCCGCCACTCCGGCACGGAGGGGACGCGAAGTATATTCGATGCGGTGGCGCTTGTAACCCGTCTGCGCGGATTTTTTTGCGCCGCGGCCGATTCTCAGTGCGTGAGGTCAAGGCTGAGCTTGCGCCGGTCGCGCTGATACCAGCCGTCGCCGACGGGCTGGAATACCGAGCACTCGGTCATGCTGCCGCGATAGATGTGCAGCGAAACGGTGACGGCATCGGCGCTCGGATTGCGGATGGTGTGGTATTCGTGCGGCGGGATCAGGCTACCGGCAGAACCTGCACCGGCCTGAATCGAGCCGCGCGATTCGAAACGGAATCGCTCGGCTTCGTTTTCGATCAATTCGTACTGCGTGATTTCGAGCGCGCCGAGCCACACGCCTTCGACGCACCACATGCCGGCATGATCGTGGATGCTGGTGCCTTGCCCCGGCCCCCAGGTCATTGCGATAACGCTGTAGCCGAGCTCGCGGCTGGTATAGATTTCGCGGCGCGCGTAATGATCGGTATAGGCTTCGAGTACACATTCGGGCAGGCGCACGGAATCATCGCGGATCAAGGTGCACAGGGTGTGGCGCAGCGCATCGGTAATCGCGTGCGTGGAATCCTGACGCACGGCGGCGTCGAGCGCGTTGATCAAATGGGTACAACCGGGAAACTCAAGAGCAAGCATGGCGATCGTCGCGAAGGTTGATGCGGCGCATGTTACAAGCTGGCCAGGAATTGCGCGATAGCTGCGCCGAATACGTCGATTTCGACGAGGAACGCATCGTGACCCTGCGGGCAATCCAGCGGCACAAAATCTACCTTCGCACCGGCCGCACGCAAGCCATCGGCGATCTCCTGCTGCTGCGATAACGGGAACAGGATGTCGGTCTCGACGCCAATCACGAGCGCACGCTTGATACCGATTTTCAGCATGCCGTCGCTGACTTTTCCGCCACCGTATTCGGCCACGTCGAACCAGTCGCTGGCGCGCGACAGATACAGGTAACTATTCGGATCGAAACTGCGCGCGAAGCGTTGTGCGTGGCCTTCGAGATACGATTCGATCTGGAATTCGCTGGAGAACGCTTCGTCGTGGCGCTGGTCGGATTCGAGCCGGATGCGCCCGAAGCGTCCGCTCCATTCCATCGCCGAGCGATACATCACCACGCCGAGTTTGCGCGCGATGCGCATACCGTTGAGCGGGTAGTGTGCATCGTCGTAACTGCCCTCGTTCCACGCCGGATCGCTGCGAATCGCCTCGCGCTGCAACGAGCGGATGGCGATCGCAAACGGCTGTGCCTGCGGTGCGGTGGAGATGCTGATATGCGCCGCGACGCTACCCGGATGCAGCAGCAGGTAGGCCAGCGAACTCATGCCGCCCATCGAGCAGCCGACCAGGCAGGTGAGCTGCTCGATGCCCAGACTGGTCACGAGCGCATGGCTCGCGTTGGCGACGTCTTCCAGCGTGAGTTCGGGGAATTCCAGCCGATACAAATTGCCGGTCTGCGGATTGATCGATGCCGGGCCGCTCGAGCCGCGACAACTGCCGAGCGTATTCGCGCAGATCACGAAATATTTGTTGGTATCGATCGCCTTGCCGGGGCCGATGATGCCTTCCCACCAGCCGTCGCTGGGATCGGCCGCATTCGATGCCGCATGTGCGCTCGGTGACAATCCGGTGAGGATAAAAATCGCATTGTCGCGCGTCACGCTCAGCGTACCCCACGTTTCGTAGGCGAGCTGCGCGCCGTGCAAGGCACCGCCACGTTTCATCGCGAAGGGCGATGGCAAATCGTAATAAAGCCTGGCGTCGGCCATGAGTCGGTTATCGGTTGGGAAGGGCGTGGCGCGAAATGTGCGAGGGTTCGACTTTATACCGCGCCGGGTCGTGCCGCCAAGCGCCATGATTGCGAATAGCGGCGTGCGTAATGGATGCCGTGCCTACGGGATATTGCGGAAACCGGTCGGCCCCGATCAGCGTTTTGGAGACCAATGATCAGCGCTGCACATGATCACCGGGAAACGGTCAGCGGCAGCAATCGGTCATTTGCGATCACTTGATAGCCGGATTGGGTGCCCGCGAGCGGGCGCTGAGATCACAGCGGGGCGCGTCAAAGCCGCAAGGCCGCGGTGGTGGTCTGCAGAGTATTGCATCCGATACGGATCGGTTATGACGCCTACCGATCCGCGGATATTCAGGGGCACGAATGCGGTCTTTTTTTGAGCGAGCTCAAGCGCCGTAATGTGCTGCGCACAGCAGCGCTCTACATCGGCGCGGTGTGGGCATTGGCGCAGGGCATCTCGCAGCTCGGTCCTTCGGTGGGTGCGCCGGAGTGGTTCACGCGCTGGTTCCTCGTCGCTGCCCGCATCGGCTTTCCATTCGCGATGCTGTTCTCGTGGTTCTACGAATGGACGCCACACGGTTTTCAGCGCGAAAGCGATGTTGCGCAGGATGAATCCGTAGCGCGCGCGACTGGCAAGAAACTCGACCGCTGGATGATTGCGGTGCTGAGCGTTGCCGTGCTGCTGCTGAGCAAACAGTTCGTATTGCACAAGGAGGCGAACCGACTGCCGCTGCTTCAGTGACTGCGCCGACCAGCGAAAAATCCATCGCCGTGCTGCCGCTGACCCATGAAAGCGGCGACAATCCGAAACAGGACGCCGTCGCCGATTTCGATGCCGTGAGGCTGCGGCGCGCGGCACGCAGGTCGGGGGGCGATTCCGACCTGATTGTCGTCAGAGCACGATTGCACCAGGCGGAACTGCATGATCGTGATTGAGCAGCGCACGCAGGCTCTGCGTACACCAGCCGTGGCGCGTTGCCGCCGCCGCTGATCTTCGTGCAGGATATCGCCGATAACGAGCATGCCGATGCTGCGGCGCTGGCCGATCTCGCAACCTGGATGGAAAAACTCGTTGGCGTGCTCGAACCGCGCCAGCTCAAGGATTGCAACGACAGGTTGCAATCCTTGAGCTGCGTGAATCGTTGCGCGATTCGCCTTAATACGAGTTGTGTAGCGGTTCGCCATGAGAACATGCGGGCACTTCCCATGGAGCGATGTGCCCGCAGATGTTCGCCAATTCCCAGCCCATCCACAGCTCACAGCAGGCGGCGCATCCACGTCTGCGCGAGGTTGTGGAAAAACATCTGCAAACCCGATTCTTGCGGCCGGTTTCCGCCGTGAGTCTGCAGGCATTTGCCGAACTTGATGCGCGAGTTGAAGGCAAGCGCGAAAATCTGATCCTCGATACTGGCTGTGGCACCGGCGCGAGCACGCTGGAACTGGCGCGGCTTTATCCCGATTGTCAGGTGATCGGTATCGACAAATCGGCGTTGCGACTCGCGCGCGGCCAGCGTCTTTTGCAGCAACCCGACGCACCGAAAAACGCCCTCCTGCTGCGTTGCGATCTGCTCGATTTCTGGCTGCTCGCGGCGCAGGCCGGATGGCGCGTGCGCCGGCATTATCTGTTGTACCCGAATCCGTGGCCGAAGCCCGAACATCTAAAACGACGCTGGCATGCGCATCCGGTTTTTCCGAGTCTGCTGGCGCTCGGCGGCGAGCTGGAATTACGCTGCAACTGGAAAATCTATGCCGAGGAATTTGCGCTGGCGTTGCAGTGTGCCGGCGTCGCGGCAGTGGTCGAGGAGTTCACGCCCGAATTGGCACTGACGCCATTCGAGCGCAAATATCAGGCGTCTGCGCACACGTTGTGGGCTTGCCGAGCTTTGCTTGCAAATGGCGGCGTGGCGAGATAATCGCCACGCAGTAATCAGCCGGCAGCCATCGCCGTGATGAGTCCCCACAGACCAAACACAACGCTCACCGCCGCCGGAAAAAGTGCGATCACAAACAGCCAGCGTTTATGCGTGAGCGCCGACAATGCCAGCAGCGCGATACCGATCGAGGCGAACGCTTCGGCGAGATCGAAGCGGTGATGGAAAACTTCCAGCGACTCGTATTTCACGTCGTCGGCTTCGGCCTGTTTTTTGACTTCTTCTTTTTTGCGATCCTGCTCCTCGGCCAGTGCCTTGTATTTCGCGATGGCGTCGATGTAGGCAGGTTTGTTTTCCGCACTGGCGCCGAGTACATCGAGGCTGAGCTGGGTCTGCGTGGCTAGCGCGATTTCATGGCGCAGATTGCGCGCCTGATAAAATCCCCAGTCGTCGATCTTCTGCGCACGCGCCTGCTGCATGCCCTGCATCACGTTGTCGTCCTTCACGTGGCACAGCGCCATGAACGTGGCGAGCAATGCGACGCTGATTGCCACCATCGCCTGCAGGCGGCTGGCGGCTTCGGCGTGATGATGGCCTTCAATGCCTTCGAGCGGATTCAGTTCCATGACGTGCCTTGTATGCTGAGTTTTAAAATAGTTTCAGAGTTGTGGCGTCATCGCCGTTGCAGCGACGCCGAAGTTTTCTCAGGGTACGACCTGATCGATACTCAAATCAATCACTTCTTTTTGCGTGATCGGCAGCGGCTTCGATAGCGTTTGCAGATCGCCGCGCTGGGCGATCGCGTTACCGGATTTCGAGATCCGCGCGCCGATGACGACTTGAGGAAACAGCGACAGTTTCATGCTCGGCATCATCGCCATGCTGTCATCGAGCGTGATTGTGATCGGCAACTGATCGGCATGCAGGCGCTGGATCGCGAGCGGCATCGGCGGCCCGCTGACGGCCCTGGCGTAGATGAACAGGGTGGCACCGGGTGCTACTTGATCCCTGAGCGTTGCGTCGAGCACGACATGCACGCTGAGTTTTGGTGTGACTGTATTTGCAATCGTATTATCTGCAGCGGATGGCTTTGTTGCCGCGGGATTTTTTGCCGGATCGCTCGTTGCGGTGGACGTTTGCGGCGCATTGCCAGACAGCTGCGACTGCGCTTCAGCGACCTGCTGTTTTACCGAATTCGCGATTTCGGAATCCTTCGGCAGCAAAACCAGCAAGCGATTCCAGGTCGCGATCGCGCTGGCGAATTTTCCTTGCTGATAATCACCGATGCCGAGCAGCCACAGACCGCGCTGATTCTGCGGATCGAGCGTGAGCGCGCGCTCGAGCAAGACGCGCGGTGCACCAGCGATATGGCGCGATTCGCTGGCGAGCGCGAGCGCTTCGGCATACTCGATCATTGTGTCGGGTTGATCGGGCTGCAGATCGCTCGCGTGCTTGAGCGCGTCGCGCGCCTCGGCAAACCGTTCAGTGCTTTTGTAGGCGCGGCCGAGCAAGCTCCAGCCTTCGCCGTCGTCGGGCTTCTGCTGCAGTTTCGCGGCCAGACCGGCAATGGCCTGTTGCATGTCCGCGGCTTGCGCTTCGGGCGAATCGGCGGCGGGTTTGCTGAGTGCCGCGACCGCTTGTGCATCGAGTGCGAGCGGCTGACCGAGGACGCGATACAACACGATCGCGCTCGCCGGCAACAGCAGCGCGACCGCGAGAATGGCGATCAGTGTTGCGCGCGAGCGCGGCATGGATTTTGGTTCGAGTGCAATCAGCAATTCCTGTGCGAGCACTTCGCGCTTTACCGCGTATTCCTGCGCACTGATGATTTCGTTGTCACGCGCATGGTCGAGCACTTTGAGGCGTCGCCGCGCGAGCGTGGCGGGATCGATATTCAACTGTCCGCTGCGCACCAGAGGAACCAGTACGCAGGCCAGCGCGAACAGCAACATCAGCGCGGCGATTACGACAAATAAAGTCACTACCAATCTTCCTCGGGCGAGGTGGCGCTGTTGACGACGACGGTCTGGCGCGCGCGGCGGCGCACGATCAGCAGCAAGGTAAAACCGCCGGCAATCAGCGCGGCGAGCGGGCCGAGCCAGAGCAGCAGCGTGCCGCCTTGCAGCGGCGGGTCGTACAACACGAAATTGCTGTAGCGGTCGGTCAGGAAAGTCTTGATCTGCTCATCCGATTGGCCGGCCTGCATCATCGCGAACACTTTCTGGCGCAGGTCTTTCGCGACGCCCGCCTGCGAATCCGCGAGGCTTTCGTTCTGGCACAGCGGGCAGCGCAGTTGTTTGGTGAGCAATTGAAAGCGCAGTTCTTCGGCACGATCCTTGAAAAGCAACGGATCGATCGCCTGCGCCGAGGTGCAGCAGAGCATCAGCGCGAGCAACAGCAACGGCAGATGCAGTTTCATGGTGTGGCATCCGGCGACAGTTTTGCGATCATCGGCTTGAGTTCTTTTTCGATAATCTGCGCCGTGAATGGGCCGATGCGCTTGTAGCGGATCACGCCGTTGGCATCGACCAGAAAACTTTCCGGCGCCGCGTACACACCGAAGTCGATCGCGACGCTGCCCGGCAGATCAGCAATCGTCACCGCATACGGATTGCCGAAGCGCGCGAGCCAACGTTTCGCATCGTCGGGCTGATCCTTGTAGTTGTAGCCGATCAGTTTCACGCCGAGTTGTGGTGCGTATTTCGTCAACACCGGATGTTCTTCCTCGCAGGCGACACACCAGCTCGCGAAAACATTGAGCAGGTAAGGCTGGCCGCGCAACGATTGTTCACTAATGGATTTTTGCGCATTGTCCAGAAGTGGAAGTGTGAACTCGGGCGCGTGTTTGCCGATCAGCGGCGACGGGATTTCGTTGGTCTCGTGGTACAGGTTCCACCAGATGCCGAAGCCGAGCAGGGCGAATAGCGCGAGGAAACCGAACAGTGGCAGCAGACGACCCATCAGGCGTTCGCCTCGGAGATAATTATCGGCGATGCCGGTTTTGCGACCTCGGCAAGCGGCGGTTCCGGCAGCGTGCGGAACCGCCGATCGGTCGCCGCGACAAATCCGCCGAGCATCATGAACAGCGCGCCGAGCCAGATCCAGCGCACGAACGGTTTGATGTACACGCGTACCGCCCAGGCGCCATCGCCGCCGACCGATTCGCCGAGCGCGACGTAGATATCGCGCGTGAGGCCGGGATCGATCGCCGACTGGGTCTGGATCTGCGAGCTGCGGGCGTATTGACGTTTCTGCGGTTTCAAAGTGCCGACGATCTTGTCGTCACGCAGGATGCTGATCGTGCCTTCATCGGCGCTGTAGTTCGGGCCATTGGTATGAACCACGCCGTCGAAACGGAATGTCATCGCGCCGATCGTTACCGCTTCGTTTGGTGTCATGCGCAAATCTTTTTCGATGCTGGTGGCTTCGGTGACCAAGACGCCAGCAAGAAAAACACCGATGCCGAAATGTGCGAACAGCATGCCGAGCATTTCCGGCGTGTAGCGTCGTCCAGCCGGTTGTTGGCGCCAGCGTTGCGCGCTGTACAGCAAGGTGCCGCCACAAATCCACAAAGCCGCGGCGATGCCGGCGATACCTTTGAGCGGCATGCCGTTACCCATCACCGCCGCTGCAATCGATGCGACCACGGCCAGGATCAACGCCGGTCGCAGCGCGCGCAAACTCGCACTCAAGTCGGCCTTGCCCCAGCGGAAAAAAGGCCCGAACGGCACCAGCAAAACCACCGGCAACATCAGCAATGTGAACATGAAACCGAAGTATGGCGGGCCGACTGAAATGCGCCCGATATCAAGCGCATCGCCGATCAGCGGATACAGCGTGCCGATCAGCACCATCGCCGCGGCGACTACAAACAGCAGGTTGTTGATCAGTACCAGCGTCTCGCGCGAAACCGCGGCGAACATTTTTCCGCCGGCGACTTTCGGCGCGCGAATCGCGTAGATCAGCAGGGAACCACCGACCACGGTGCCGAGAAAAATCAGGATGAACAGGCCGCGTTTCGGATCGCTCGCGAACGCGTGCACCGAAGTCAAGACGCCCGAGCGCACAAGGAAGGTGCCGAGTAGCGATAGCGAAAATGCGAAGATCGCGAGCAGCAAGGTCCACGCGCGAAACGAGCCACGTTTCTCGGTCACCGCTTGCGAATGGATCAGCGCGGTGCCGACCAGCCACGGCATGAACGAAGCGTTTTCGACCGGATCCCAGAACCACCAGCCGCCCCAGCCGAGCACGTAATAAGCCCACCAACTGCCGAGTGCGATGCCGAGCGTGAGAAACGCCCACGCGATATTCGTCCACGGCCGCGCCCAGCGCACCCAGCGAGTGTCGAGTTCGCCGCCGAGCAAGGCCGCGATCGCAAACGCAAACGCCACCGAGAATCCGACATAACCGGTGTAGAGCATCGGCGGATGCATGATCAGGCCGGGATCCTGCAGCACCGGATTGAGATCGTTGCCGTCGAGCGGAATCGGCAGCACACGCGCGAACGGATTCGACGTCAGCAAGGTGAACAGCAGAAAGCCGAGGCTGATGAACCCCATCACCCCAAGCACGCGCGCAATGAAATCTTGCGGCAGCTTGCGGCTGAACGCGGCCACGGCCACGGTCCAGACATTCAGGATCAGCAACCACAACAGCAGCGACCCTTCGTGTGCGCCCCACACGGCGGAAAAGCGGTAGTACCACGGCAAAAGCGAGTTCGAATTCTGCGCGACGTAGGCGACCGAAAAATCCTGCGCCAGAAATGCGTAAGTCAAAATCGCAAACGCGAGTACGACAAATATCGCCTGCCCGGCAACGGCAGGGCGCGCCACCGCCATCAGCGCGCGGTTCTGCAGCGCCGCGCCGACAATCGGCAGAATGCATTGCGCGATTGCGAGCAGCAACGCGAGGATCAGCGCAAATTGACCGAGCTCAGGAATCATTGCGTGCCACTCGGTTTTCCACCCGCGGCATTGGCGGTCTTGGCTTTGGCGATGGCATCGGCGACTTCCTTCGGCATATAGGTTTCGTCGTGTTTGGCCAGCACCTGGGTTGCGACGAATTTTCCGTTCGCAGCGATCCTGCCCTGCGCGATGATGCTTTGCCCTTCGCGAAACAGATCGGGCAGGATGCCGGTGTATTCGACCGGCTGCATGTTGAACCGATCGGTCACGACGAAGTCGATTTTCAGCGATGAGCTATCACGTCGCAGCGAATTTTCGAGTACCACACCGCCGAGGCGGAAACTCGCGCCGTTCGGCAAATGCTGGGCGCGGATTTCGCTCGGCGAATACAGGTAGGTCATGTTTTCCTGCAGCGCCATCACCGTCAAGCCGGTCGCGACACAAACTGCACCGAGCACGAGACTGATGACGATCAGGCGACGTTTGCGGGTGGGCGTCATGGTGTATTCCTGCGCGCTTGCTGGCGCCGGAACTGGCCGCGCAAACGGATCAACAATTGGCGTCGACGTAGCAGCGGTGCGAGCGCATCGAGCAACAAAACAAAGACGAACAGCGCATACGAAATCCAGACGTAGTCGCCATAACCGCCCATCGCGAGGACATCAGACATTGCCACGCTCCTCGAAAATTTCGCCGGCATTCGGGTCGGATGAGTGCACGAGTTGCCGTACCCAATCCTTGCCCGATTCCAGTTCGATCAGCGCCACGCGCGAACGCGCCAGCAGACTCGCAAAAAAATACAGGTGGGTCGCCGCAGCCATCAACAATAACGGCGCGAGCATGCTCGCATCGATATGCGACGGGCCGAACAAACGCACGGTCGAACCTTGATGCAGCGTGTTCCACCATTGCACCGAAAAATGCACGATCGGTACGTTTACCACGCCGATCAAGGCGAGAAATGCCGCCGCGCGTGCGGCCTGGCGCTTGTCCTCGATCGCGTTGTACAGACCGAGCACGCCGAGGTACAAAAACAGCAATACAAGTTCGGAGGTCAGGCGTGCATCCCACGTCCACCACGTGCCCCACATCGGCTTGCCCCAGAGTGATCCGGTGACCAAGGTGATGAAGGTGAATGCGGCACCAACCGGCGCGCTGGCCATCGCCAGCACCTCGTTGAGCTTGATGCGCCAGACCAGCGCGATGAAACCGTTCAGCGCCATAAATCCATACGCGAACAAACTCATCCATGCGCACGGCACGTGCACGAACATGATGCGATACGAATCGCCTTGCTGGTAATCCGCCGGCGCCAGAAACAGGCCGTCATACATGCCCCATGCACCGAGCGCGAGCGTGGCTACATACAGCCACGGCAACAGCCGACCGGCGATGCGGTAGAACGTGGGCGGCGAACCCATTTTGTGAAACCACAGGGTGAGGAAATTCATTGGGTATTGATCGCGGCAGGAGCATTTAGCAGGGTTGCGACGCGATGCAGTTTACTGCTGCTTCTGTGCGTCGCCATATTCTTTATGCCATTTTTCAATGTAGTCGCGCAGCGAACCTTCGCGCGGTGTGATCAAGTCCGCGACTACCCAGCATGAACTCGCCGTATTGCGCTCGAGTTTCAGTTCGACCGATTGCGGCAATTTTTTACTCTCACCGAGCTCAAGCCTGTAACTCATGCGCACCGATGCCGTAGTCGCGTTGCCGCTGGAAAGCTTGAATTCGATCGGTTTGCCGATCTCGCCATCCTGCGCGCTGGTCCACGGATTGGACTCGATCGCGCAAATCTCACCATCACTGCATTTGTGTTCTTTTTCGAGGATCGCCAGCAGGCGCGGTGCGAGCAGATCTTTTATTACGGCAGAATCGGCGTAATAAAAATCCTGATGCTTTTCATAAAATGCCCTGGCGAAATCGACGCCATCACCCTGAATACACTTAGCTTGAGCGAAAGCGCTAAAAAAGCAGATGCAGAAAATGCCGGAAATCACTTTGGCAAAACGTGTCATGGCAAACTCTGGATGATCAGGATAACGAGATTTTCAGCGCGGCGGCGCTCGCCAGCGGTGCGAATACCAAGCTCAGACTCAGGCCCGCGCCGAGCCACAACAACGGTGCCATGTGTGGCAACCCGGCCTGCACCGCATTGCATGCGCCGGCGGCGAAAATCAGCACCGGCACATACAGCGGCAACACCAGCAGCGCCAAAAGCATACCAGACCGGCGCATGCCAACCGTCAGCGCCACGCACATCGCGCCGATCAGGCTCAGCAGTGGCGTCGACAGCAATAAAGTCGTGAGCAAAACCGGCAGCACATTTTCCGGCAAATGCAGCAGTTGCGCCAGCAATGGCGTGACCACGATCAGCGGCAATGCGGTGGTTAGCCAATGCACGAGGATCTTGCAGCCGAGCAGCAACGACAACGGCTGCGGCGCGAGCACCAGTTGTTCCAGCGAGCCGTCTTCGAGATCGCTGCGGAACAAGGCATCAAGCGTAAGCAACCCGGACAACAACAACGCCACAAGAATCACGCCGGATGCGATACGCGCGAGTTGCTCCGGCTCCGGGCCGAGCGCGAACGGAAACAGGCTCGCGACCATGATCGCGAACAGCACCGGATTGAGCACATCACCGCGTCGCCGCCACACCAGCAGCAGATCGCGGTTGATCAGCGCGACACACGCGCCGGAAGTCGAACCGGGGCGCATCTTCAATGCTTCAACTTGATGCGGCGCGGCGTGCCGGAGGTGTAGGCATACGCGCCGTGACTCGTGAGCAGCGCTGCGCCGCCTTCGCGCGCGTGCCGATCAAGCAGGCGATTGACCAGCTCGATACCGTCGCGATCGAGATTGGCGTACGGCTCGTCGAGCAACCACAGCGACGCCGGCACCAGTAGCAGGCGGGCGAGGGCGACACGCTTGCGCTGTCCGGCCGAGAGCAGGCGCACTGTTACTTCTTCAAAACCCTGCAGGCCGACACCGGCGAGTGCAGTCGCGGGCGACAGGCGCGGACGCAAACCGCCGAGGCCGATCGCGAACGCGAGATTTTCCAGCGCCGAAAGTTCGAGTTTGAGGCCGAGCAGATGACCGAGCAGCGCCACCTGATGCGACAGTTTCGCCAAGGTCAGCGGTTCGCCATGCAGACGGATCTCGCCATCACTCGGCGGCAACAGGCCGGACAAAACTTTCAGCAGCGTCGTCTTGCCCGCGCCGTTATCGCCTTCGATCAACACAATCTCGCCGGCATGCATGACAAAATCCAGCGGGCCGAAAATCGGCTCGTCGTTGCGTAGAAAACGCAGAGCACGCGCTTCGAGCAAGGGCCACGGTGCCGGGTGATCGAGAGTTGTCATAAGCGCCGACATGCTACCGGCACACGCTTCGATCCACCACCACTTTAGTGTGCGGAAACTTATGAGTAAGCCGTCATCCCTGCGCAGGCTGGGTCCGGCTCGTGTTTTCACCTTAAAGAACTGGATCCCAGCCTGCGCGGGGATGACGAGCAAGTGTCGCTTCAGCTTTGGATGTCGAAGCCAGTGGTATGTTTTTTCAGCAATAACTTCGGTGCCGCTTCCCGCCACGCTTGTTCGAGCAACGCCGGCAATTGCGCGAGATCACGCAGGCCAAAACGCATCAGCACGACTGGATGACCCGGGTAGTGATCGGTCACGAAAAACGTCTCGCGGGCGATCATCTGGCAATGCAACCCGTGCGGGAACGCAGCGCAAGAGGGTGCAGGGTGATCCGCACCCGATAGCGAAATTCCGCGTCAATGGTCCGCTATCGAATCTGCCGGCCTTTCGCGAAGCGTTCCAGTGCAAGGCCGATGCGTCGATGGTGCGACAAGGTGCGGATCGCTGCGAAGTCTGGTAACGCAGCGGATGCATGGCTCGCCAACAAACACCTTACGTGTTTGTTGGCGAGCCATGCGATGTTTTTCCCGTGTCCCTGTGTGCGACGCAATGAATAGCGCACGCACATCGCCTCAATAATATTTATCACACCGCACATTTTTCAATGGGCCAAGAAAAATCACGATCCACCTTGACATACCTGCGCCGTGGTAGCATTGATATTGGGGGATCGTCTTGCGCCGTGGTAGCATTGATATTGGGGGACCGTTCAGCAATCAGGGGAAATCGCAATGATGAGACGTTATCTGGTATCGAGTTTGTTGGCCGGATCATTGGCTGTGGGTGGCGCGTTTGCGGCGTCGCAGCCTGCCGCGGGTTGGAATAACTCCGCCACACCGGCGCCTAACGGCGGCTCCGTAAATGCTTGCGCGGCGTTCAGTAGCCTTTCCGCGACCTTCACGGCTGCACCGGGCGCTACCAACGGCGTCGGTGGCATCGTCCACGCTGGCGAGTCGTACACGATCAATGTCAGCGGCCCAGGTACGGGCAGTTTTCGTCTCGTTGGTAGCAGCAGCGGCGTCCCGAGTTATGCGGGACCGGCAAGCGTGCCTGGCGCGCTTACATTCACGATACCCTCGCAGCTGAGCAATTCTTCCGGTATTGGCTACTATTTCGATAGCGGATCGGGCGTCGTCACTTTGACTGCCTCCTGCAACGTCACTAATCAAATTCCTTCCACCAATGTGTGGGGCGCCAGTCTGATGGCGTTGCTGCTGGTAATCGGTGGTGCGGCGACGTTCGCGGCGAGACATAAAAACCACCGCGCCTGATCGCGGCAAGCTCAGTGGGCGCGGTGGGTTTCTGCTCACCGTGCCCTGCAATAAGTCAATTTTGGTCCGCCGGCAAACGCGCTGCTACGCACTGTTGACGAGGCCTAAATTCACGTCGATCTAGTTCGCGACACTTTCAAAGCTGTCGGCGACCCCACCACTACTCTTTCTCGAACTGCGCGATTTCAGCGAGATAATGCTGCGCCTTGTTGAGGCTGGTTCCGGCAGCACCGTGTTCGACGCGTTTCGCCAACGTGGGGCGCTTCAAGATCCAGCGGTAGACGCCATAGGTCAGCACTAGTCCGACGATGCCCGTGCCGATGCCGATCGTCAGCAGCTCCGGGGCGTTGACCAACAGGTCGACGCCGAATTTCGACTTGAAAAAAATCTCCATGAACGGCATCCAGATCAGCCACCAAGGCAGCCCGATCAGCAGTCCACCGCGAACATACAACTTGCGTAATTGCGCGAGCTGGCGCTGGATGGTCAGCACCGGCGCGGCGTAATCGATGCGACCAATGAATACCTGCATCGCCGCGCCCAACAGAATCATCGCGATGCCGTAGGCATGCACGATCAACCCCGTGATCAACAGGTGCGGTACATCCCGATGCTGGCTCCAGAACTCAACGGCCCATAAGGCGATCAGCGCACCAGTAATCATCTGCAATGCCTGCCCCCAGACAAGCGGACGCAAGCCACTGCGCGCCTTGTCGAGTTTGTTTTCCTGGTACATTTTCTGGTTCAGCGCGGCCTGTATTTCGAGCCGGCGGTCGAGCGTGAGCCATGCGGCTTTCATGTCGTCGAGTTCCATAAAATCTGCTCCGGTAACGGTGGAATGATTCACGCGATGTGCTCGCGGATGCGTTGTTTCAATCGATTGATCTTGGTCGCAACATTGCTTTCGCTGATACCGAGAATCTCGGCGATATCGCGATAACTGCGTTCTTCGAGATACAGCAATAACAGCGCGCGATGCAGTGAATCCTGCTGCGTGATAAAAGCCTGCAGCGCACGCACGTTTTCATCGACTTCATGTACGTGGGTGCTGTCGTCGATCGCGATATCGATGCTTTCGTCGATGTCGCTCGCATGCCGCTCGCGCTGGCGGTTGCTGCGCACGAACGAGATCGCGACGTTCAGTGCGATGCGATACATCCAGGTCGAAAACGCGCGCTGTGCGTCATAGCCCGGAAAGGCTTTCCAGAGTTGCGCGCAGATTTCCTGCGCCACATCGCGGCGGTCTTCGGCATGCCGGCAATACGTGTTCGCAACCTTGAACACAATCTTGCGATGCTGTTCGAGCAGCATCTGAAATCGGTGTTGCAACGTGACCGTTTCCATCGTCAGTGTTGAATCCTGCAGTTTCATCGGCGTGACTTTATCCGTTTGTATCCTTGCCATGATTCGCTGCAATGCGGAAAAAGTCACAGATTATTCCAGACTGCTGCAAAAGTAGGGCGAGCAAAGGCCGCAGGCCGTGCCCACGCGCGGCGTCAACCGGGTGGGCACGGCCTGCGGCCTAAAGGCCACCTCGAATAACTGTTTTTTGGCGCGATGAGATGGCGCAGCGGGTAGTTCGACGCACGTTGTCGCGCACCACGCCGCGCACACGCGCCGAGCTGCGCGCTGAAGATCCGGCCTTGAGCGATCAGACTCTGGCCCATCGCTGCCGCATTACCGTCCCCAGCGTACGCAAGTGGCGCGCGGGTCTCGACGGCAGATCGCTCGCATCGGCCTGCGCCGCTGCCCTGCACACTGAGCGCGGCCCAGGAAGCGGCGGCGAGAAGGACGCCCCGGTGCTGCCCAAGACCGTCAAGGACTACGCCCCGGGGTTTGTGCATGTCGATATCAAATACCTGCCGCAGACGGCGGAGGAGACGGCACGGCGCTACCTGTTCGTGGCCATCGATCGTGCCACGCGCTGGGTGTATCTGCGCATCTACGCCGACCAGAGTGAGAAGAGCAGCACCGACTTCCTGCACCGCTTGCCGGTCGCCGCACCGATGAAGATCGAGAAAGTCTTGACCGACAATGGCCGCCAGTTCACCGATCGATTTACCGGCCGGCGCGGCGCGCCGTCGGGGGCGCATGCCTTTAATCGCGGGTGCGCGCGACGGACCATTGCGCACCGCCTGATCACGCCGCGCCATCCGCAGACCAACGGTCGGGTCGCGCGCTTCAACGGGCGTGTCAGCGACATTCTGGCAACCCCCCGTTTCCGTTCACGGGAGGACCTGCAAACCGCGCTGGCGCGCTATCTGATCCTCTATAACGAGCATCTGCCGCAGCGCGCCCTCGGCCACAACACGCCACTACAGGCCCGCCATGCGTGGCGCAAAGAAAGGCCTGATCTATTTGTCAAACGTCCGAAGAATCAGAAGGGACTAAACACGGTAGCGAACCATTAAAGCGCGTTATACAACTGATATGCGGTGGCAAATTATCTGGCGCGCAGATACAGGACGTGTTGATTCGATCCGGCCATCGGACGTTCTTCGGTGACAAAAAGATCGGTCTTGGCCTTGACCAGGTCCGAGAGTTTCTTGAAGCCGTACAGGCGCGAATCGAAATCCGGCTGCAGCTTGGTCAGGTAACTGCCGAACATCGCGATGTTCGCCCAACCCGCATCGTCATGCGATTGCTCCAGCGCGGCCAGCACGAATTTTTTCGGGAAACTCGGCGTGGCCGGTTTCGTGGGTTGCGGCGCGGGCGTGGTATTGGCCATGTTGCGCACACGCGCAGGTTTTTCCGCAGGCGCTTCGATGTCGTCACGCGGCGTCGGGCGCAATACTTCGGTGAAGATAAATTTGTGGCACGCGTTGCGAAATGCCTCGGGCGTTTTCTGTTCGCCGAAACCCAGCACGGTTAGGCCTTCCTCGCGCACGCGCATCGCCAGGCCAGTGAAATCGCTATCGCTTGTGACGAGGCAGAAGCCATCGAATTTGCGCGTGTAGAGCAAATCCATCGCGTCGATGATCAGCGTGCTGTCAGTTGCATTCTTGCCGGTCGAATACGCAAACTGCTGCACCGGTTTGATCGCGTAACGCTGCAATACCTTTTTCCACGAGGCACTGGTCGGCGCGGTGAAATCGCCATAGATGCGCTTGACCGTGGCTTCACCGAAACGCGCGATCTCGGCCAGCAGGCCTTCGATCACTGCGGCCTGAGCGTTGTCGGCATCGATCAGCACGGCCAGCTTCAGGCCGGATTCTTCCGTGTCAGTTTTTGTCGTGGATCGCGGCGTTGTCATCTTGTTTCAGTGACCTCGATTCGTGAGCAGATATACGGTTGATGCGTCGGATCGCACCGGACATTTTTCAATACCGATTCTGCATGGTGGTCTTTAGCAAGTCACGCACGAAGTGGCTGGTATACCTGTCGTTGCTGCACGGCAGAGCCGCGTTTCGACGTGTTCAATACATGTTCGCAACATTTTGCCGTTTACAATTGTCACATCGAAATTTGCATCGCCACACTCAAGCACACCTGGAGCATTTCATGTACCAAACCCCCGCGTACGCCGCCGTCACGGCCAAAGCGCCGCTCACGCCGCATCAGATCGAACGCCGCGAACCCGCTGCGTACGAGGTGCTGATTGATATCCTGTTTTGCGGCGTATGCCATTCGGACGTGCATCAGGCGCGCGAGGAGTGGGGCAAGGGGATTTTTCCGATGGTGCCGGGCCACGAGATCGTTGGCAAGGTCGCCAAGGTCGGCAGCGCGGTCAGCAAATGGAAGGCCGGCGACACCGTCGGTGTCGGTTGTTTTGTGGATTCCTGTCGCGAGTGCGCACCGTGCAAGGCTGGCGAAGAACAATACTGCGACAAGGGCATGACCGGCACCTACAACAGTATCGAACGCGACAGCAAACTGCCGACTTACGGCGGTTATTCGACGCGCATCACGGTCGATGAAAAATACCTGCTGCGCGTACCCGAAAGTATTCCGCTGGAACGCGCCGCGCCGTTGTTGTGCGCCGGCATCACCACGTATTCGCCGCTGCGGCATTTCGGCGTCAAGG
>JAYVLO010000022.1:0-4723 GCA_043759455.1 Pseudolysobacter sp. | reverse complement strand
CGCCATCCAGCTTCGCGAGCACCAACGAGTTCATCGCCGCGATAGCGTATCGAACCGATCGTGCTGCTACCGCTCGGCAACAGTCCGAGCAACGCACTCGCGGTGAGGCTTTTGCCGGAACCGGATTCGCCGACCAGACCGAGACATTCGCCAGCGGCAATGTGCAAGTTCAATTCGCTGAGCAGCGGCGCGTTGTGCGCCGGCAAGAAAATCGTAAGTTGTTCCACCTCGATCAAATTTTTCGGCGGATCTTGCGAGATGTTTTTTGCGTCGCGCGGGTGCGCCGTTTCAATCATGCCGCTCATGCTCGACTCGCGCGCGGATCGAGCCGCACTCGCCACGCTTCACCAAGCGACTGGCTCGCGATCAGCGTCAGGCTGAGCAGAATCGCCGGCACCAGCAGGGTCCACGGCGCACTGTCCATTTCCAGCGTGCCATCGAACAACATCGCACCCCAGCTCACGCTCGGCTCGTCTACCGACAGCCCGAGAAAACTCAGGAAGGATTCGACCAGGATCGCGTTCGGCACCAGCAGGCTGAGATACACCAGCGCAAGGCCGAGCAGGTTCGGCACGATATGCCGCAGCATGATGCGCAGATGCGACGCGCCGAGCGCCTGTGCCGCGAGCACGAATGGCGCGATACGCAAACGCGCCGTTTCGGCACGGATCACGCGCGCGAAATCGATCCACACATAACCGCCGATCACCGCCAGCAGCAGCGGCAGCGAGCGCTCGAACAAGGTCAGCAGCAACACCACCAGCAACAGGAATGGCAGCGCCGAAAATACATCGAGCAGACGCATCATCGCGCTCTCGACAAAACCGCTGCAATACCCCGCGAGCACGCCGTAAGCGGTACCGACGATCAGTGCGATCAGGCTCGCGGCGAAGCCGATTAGTAGCGACAGTCGCCCACCGTAACATGCGCGAATCAGCACATCGCGGCCGATCGCATCGGTGCCGAGCCAGTGGCCGTTACTCAGGCTCGGTGCCAACGACAGATGCAGCCAATCGGTATCTTCGGGCCCGATGGCGATCAACATCGGTAACGACACGCAGAGCAACGCAATCATGGCAAGTACGCTGGACCACAACCACGCCGCGCCACGATGCGCAGGGCGCGAATTGAGTGGCGCTTGGATAGTCTCGACAACAGGTTTTGTGGCTGATGGCATATGTCGGAATCATGCCACAAGGCGACGAGGGCGATTGTTTATGCGGAGCTATTGCTTATCAATCGCGGACAATTTTCATCGACCGGCAAAACAATCCGTGCCGTTGCACTAGTGTTGCGAACATTGATACAGCCTCATCGGAAAGCGCGATGCGAAAGTCACAGCGATGGCAAGTTTTCGCCGATGCGTTTCCATTAGATCATCGTGCCGGTCAGTCCGAGATACGGTTTCAGTGCGTAGGCCGGAATCGTTCCGGCGTGGATGCAACCCAGCCGCTCATGCAATACCGATGCACTTTCTTCGACCGCGATATCGAGCACCAGCACCGTGCGCTAATTGCACGGTGATCGATACGCCTCATGAGCTTGGCGATCTCGGCGCGGTGCGGCTGGTTCGGCAGACAATCCAGCGGCGTCGTGACGGTGCCGATCAGGTTCGTAGCGTGCCACGCACCGAACACGATACGTTCGCCACGCGCTGCGGCGGCAAGCGAACTCTCCCAAAACTTTATCGCAACGGGCGGCGGCAGCGGATGCATGAAACTCACGCAGCCACTATTGGCCACGACCTCGACCAGCAATTCGCTCAACGCAACGCAGAATTCCGGCGAGCTTATGATGGAAATCGAAATTTCGGACATCGCGAAACCTCTGAACGGTCATTTCGAGGTAAACGCACAAAGTGTAAACGCACATGCCAGATGTCAGTCACGCGACTCGCCTCGCCCGCGATCGAAGCTCGCAATGCTGCGATATCCTGCCGCTGTATGAAATCGCCACAAAGGCGCAAAATTAACGCCTGAGTTACGAATCCGAGGTAAAAATGAGCTATCCGCAAACCCGACTGCGACGCATGCGCCGCGATGCTTTTTCACGTGCGTTGATGCGTGAGAACGTGCTGACACCCGCCGATCTTATCCTGCCGGTGTTCGTGCGTGAAGGCGAAAATATCCGCGAACCGATCGCTTCGATGCCGGGTGTTTCGCGCCTGAGCATCGATGCACTGCTCACGGTTGCGCATGAGGCGCATGCGCTCGGCATTCCGGCGCTGGCGTTGTTTCCGGTGACGCCGCCTGAAGCAAAAAGTCTCGACGCGCGCGAGGCGTGGAATGCTGACGGCCTCGCCCAGCGCGCGGTGCGTGCATTAAAAGCCGCGTTGCCCGAACTCGGCGTGATCACCGATATCGCGCTCGATCCGTTCACCACACATGGTCAGGATGGTCTGATCGATACCAGCGGTTACGTGCTCAACGACGAAACGGTCGCAGCGCTGGTGAAGCAGGCGGTATCGCACGCCGAGGCCGGCGCCGATATTGTTGCGCCGTCGGACATGATGGACGGCCGCATCGGCGCGATCCGCGCTGCGCTCGAAGCAAAGGGGTTGATCCATACGCGCATCCTCGCGTATTCGGCGAAATACGCGTCGGCGTTTTACGGCCCGTTCCGCGATGCGGTCGGCTCGGCGGCGAATCTCGGCAAGGGCAACAAATACACCTATCAGATGGACCCCGCCAACAGCAATGAAGCGTTGCGCGAAGTCGAACTCGACCTCGCCGAAGGTGCCGATATGGTCATGGTCAAACCCGGCCTGCCGTATCTGGATATTGTACGCCGCGTGAAGGATAAATTTGGCGCGCCGACCTTCGTCTACCAGGTCAGCGGCGAATACGCGATGCTCAAGGCCGCCAGCCAGAACGGCTGGATCGACGAGCGCGCATGTGTGCTCGAAGCGCTCACCAGCATCAAGCGCGCGGGCGCCGACGCGGTGCTGACGTACTTCGCGATCGACGTCGCGCGCTGGCTGCGCGAAGCGAAATAATTTCGAGCTCGCCGCATCGCCGCACGCATCACAAAGGACATCGACATGACTTCGCATTTTGCCGTTTTAGGCCATCCGATCGGACACTCGCTGTCGCCGCGCATCCACGCCGCGTTCGCGCGCGCCAACGATATCGATCTCGACTATCGCGCGATCGATGCCGCTCCCGAGCACTTCAAGGATCGACTCACATCGTTCCATCGCGAGGGTGGCGCGGGCGCGAATATCACCTTGCCATTGAAGGTGCAGGCGTATGGTTATTGCGGCGAACTCAGCGCCGCGGCACAACGCGCCGGTACGGTGAACACCTTGCGCCGCAGTGCTGGCGGCTGGAGTGGACACAACACCGATGGCGCGGGTTTGATCCGCGATCTGACCGAACGCCATTCGCTCGATCTGCGCGACCGCCGCACCTTGTTGCTCGGCGCCGGCGGCGCAGCGCGCGGCGTGTTATGGCCGTTGCTGGATGCCGGTATCGCCGAACTGATGATCTGCAATCGCACGGCGGACACCGCCGACAAACTGGCCGACAGCGTCGGCGATCCGGCGCGCGTACACACGCGTTACTGGGATGATCTCGCGCAGCAAGGCAGTTTCGATCTGATTATCAACGCCACGTCCGCCGGTCACGGCGATGGCGGATTCGCGCTGCCGTTTTCGCTGATCGGTGCGCGCGCAACGTGCTACGACTTGTCCTATGGCAATACCGCGCGCAGCTTCATCGCGTGGGCGCGAGCGGCCAGCGCGGCGCAGGCGCTGGACGGCCTCGGCATGCTGGTCGAACAAGCCGCCGAATCGTTCGAGTTCTGGCACGGTATGCGTCCCGAAACCGATGCGATCTACGCCGAGTTGCGCGCAAGTTTTCTCAGCGACGCGGCCGATTGATGTCCGGCGCAATCCTCGCCTGCCGTATCGGCTGCGGCGCGTGCTGCATCGCGCCGTCGATCAGTTCGGCTATTCCGGGCATGCCGAATGGCAAGCCTGCCGGCGTGCGCTGCGTGCAATTGAGTGCGGATAATCGCTGCCTGATTTTCGGTCGGCCCGAGCGTCCCGATGTTTGCAGCAGCTTGCGCGCGGAGTGGGCCATGTGCGGCGAATCGGCAGCGGACGCCATGCGTTATATCGCGGCGTTGGAACTGAAAACGCAGCCTAGCGCGGGTTGAGAATTGCCGCTGCGAAAAATCGGCACGGAGTAAACCACCGCGCCGGATGCAAACCCGACGCAGCGGTGACGTTCGCTCAGTGACCTTCGAAACCGTCCTGGAAAATAAAGCCCGAGGTGAAGCGCCAGATCGTGCCGTGGCCATCGTCGGCGACGTATAGACTGCCATCAGCGCCTTCGCCAAAACTGTAAATCTTGCCGCCGGGAGTAAATGGCGTGCTGCCAAAAGTCACGTAACTCCATATGGCCGATGCGGGCGCCGGATTGGCGCTGATGTAGATCGCGCTGGAACAGTAGTCGCTGAAAATGTACTGGCCGCGCAGTTGCTGGATCGGTCCGCGATACAGGTATCCGCCGACCACGGCGCACGTGGAAGTGTGCGGATATTCAATCTTTGGTGGCACGCCGCCGAACGCTGGCGCGCATCCCGCCGTATCGCCCCCGCTGGAGTAGGTGTGGAAACCTTCGCAGAGATTCCACTGGAAATTCTGACCGACGCTCGCCGCTGCCTGGTAGTCAATTTCTTCATACTCATTTTGGCCAACATCGCCGATATACATGTCGCC
>JAYVLO010000021.1:0-67815 GCA_043759455.1 Pseudolysobacter sp. | reverse complement strand
AGAATCGAATGTGTCAGCAGATAATTTTGTGGCGCGAACTGCGCCTCGATATCCGGCAGCGATAGGTAACGGCCCGCGGTGATCTGCATGCCTTGCGCGATCCACGGAATGTACATGTCGACGTACCAGATCATCGGATCGTCGCCGTAGACTTTTCCAGATGTACCTGCGTTCGCCGCGATCGGCTGATTCGAGTTGGGATTGTTCAGCAGCTGATTGCTGAAAACGCCCTTCGAGGTGGTGTAGTGATAGTCGTAGCCGTACAGATTATCGAAATGAAAACCCCAGTCGATATGGTCGGTCTGCACCGTGTCCGGCAGGCGCTCCACGCGCACGAGGAACTGGTCGAATTCGACCCGGTTCGGACGCGTTGCGTACGATAACGGATACGCGTTGAAGTTCGAGCTGCTGAGATTCGCCGACGGATTGACCCAGCCGTAAACCTCGATGCGATTGTCCTGCATCCAGTGGCCGAACGGCGTGCAACCCAGCGCTCTTTCCAGCGGATATTGCGAGTTTTCGTTTGGCACGCCGATCGGATAATCGACGCCGCCGAGCTGCCATTCGGCAGACGGAAACGGTGCCGAGGAAAATGGCGAATCCATGCCACGACGAGCCGGTGCTGCTGCATTCGGATCGCTCGGCACCGGATTGGCGTCTTCGCGATACGCGCTGGCGAGGCGGCTGAAAAATCCGTGGCTGCAATCGCTCGATCCACTGACGACCGGTGCGGATGCCGCGACACTGTTGACGCCGGTGTCAGCGGATTCATCGCCGGCGCCAGGTTGCGCCATTACGCTTGTCGAGATGGAGAACAAAGTTGCAGAAATGGCTGCAGACAGAAAAGCCGAACGCATATAAGACTTGCCTCTTGAACTGAAATCGATCTGTTGTGAAAAAAAATATTCCGTCATTCCAGCGAAGGCTGGAATGACGAGCAAAAAAACCTACGTCAGATTCCGGCGTAACCGCCAAGCCAAAAGGCAGCGTGTTGATCGACCAATGGCTTTGTCGCGACCGCTTCGTTCTTCGCAGATGAAAGTACAGGCGGCGCGTTTTCCGCATCGTTGGCGGCGCTGCTCATGTGATTATCGTCATCGGGAAAGAGCGAATCGATCGAGATCACGCGAAGCATATGCATACGCATCGTTATTCCTCAGGCAAGCCCAAACAAAACCAGAACCATATCGATCAGCTTGATGCCGACGAAGGGCACAAGCAGGCCGGTAAGACCGTAAACCAGCAGATTGCGCCGCAGCAGCGCACCCGCGGCGAGCGCACGTGCACGCACGCCGCGCAGCGCCAATGGAATCAGTAAGATGATGATCAACGCGTTGAAAATCACCGCCGACAGAATCGCGCTTTGCGGCGTGGCGAGATGCATCACGTTGAGCGCATTCAAGGCCGGATAGGTACTCGCAAACGCCGCCGGAATGATCGCGAAATATTTAGCGACATCGTTGGCGACCGAGAACGTGGTTAGCGCGCCGCGCGTGATCAGCATCTGCTTGCCGATCTCGACAATCTCGATGAGCTTGGTCGGATTCGAATCCAGGTCGACCATGTTGCCGGCTTCTTTGGCGGCCTGCGTGCCGGTGTTCATCGCCACCGCGACATCGGCCTGCGCGAGTGCCGGCGCATCGTTGGTGCCGTCACCGCACATCGCGACCAGGCGGCCTTCGGCCTGGATATCGCGGATCAGTTTGAGCTTCGCTTCGGGCGTCGCTTCGGCGAGGAAATCATCGACGCCCGCCTCGCCCGCGATCGCACCGGCGGTGAGCGGATTGTCGCCGGTGATCATGATCGTCTTGATGCCCATACGGCGCAGCTCGGCGAAGCGTTCGCGGATCCCGCCCTTGACGATATCCTTGAGTTCGATCACGCCGAGCGCGTGCCGACCATCGGCCACGATCAACGGCGTCGCGCCCTGCCGTGCGACGATCTCGGCACTGCGACGCACTTCGGCCGGCAGGTTGCCACCGACGCTGATCAGGTAACGCTCGACCGCATCCAGCGCGCCCTTGCGGATTTGCCGCCCCCCCATATCGACGCCGCTCATGCGTGTCTGCGCAGTAAACGGCACGAACTGCATGTCGTGCTGTTGCAGGTCGCGTTCGCGCAGGCCGAATTTTTCCTTGGCAAGCACCACGATACTGCGACCTTCCGGCGTTTCATCGGCGAGCGATGCCAACTGCGCCGCGTCGGCGAATACTTCGACCGCAACACCCGGTGCCGGATGGAACGCCACGGCTTGGCGGTTGCCGAGCGTGATCGTGCCGGTTTTATCGAGCAGCAACACATCGACGTCGCCCGCCGCCTCGACCGCGCGCCCGGACGTGGCGATCACGTTCGCCTGGATCATGCGATCCATGCCCGCGATACCGATGGCCGAGAGCAAGCCGCCGATCGTGGTCGGAATCAGGCAGACCAGCAGCGCGACGAGAACCGTGATCGTGATCGGCTCGCCGTGCCCCGCGGCTTGAACGCTGTACAGCGAATACGGCAGCAAGGTGACGCAGGCAAGCAGGAAAACCAGCGTGAGTTTAGCGAGCAGAATCGTCAACGCGATTTCGTTCGGCGTCTTGCGTCGCGAGGCGCCTTCGACCATCGCGATCATGCGATCGAGAAAACTTTCGCCGGGATTATTGGCGATGCGCACCACCAGCCAGTCCGACAATACGCGCGTGCCGCCGGTGACCGAACTGCGATCACCGCCGGATTCGCGAATCACCGGCGCGGATTCGCCGGTGATCGCGCTTTCGTCGACCGACGCCGCGCCTTCGATCACTTCGCCATCGCCGGGAACCTGTTCGTTGGCTTGCACCAGCACCAGATCGCCACTGCGCAAATCGCTAGCCGAGGTGGCTGTGATCGGACCATTGCGATTCGGCGTCGTCAGTTTGTTGGCCAGCACATCGCGACGCGCGCTGCGCAATGCTTGCGCCTGCGCCTTGCCGCGACCTTCGGCCAGCGCCTCGGCAAAGTTCGCAAACAGCAAGGTGAACCACAACCACAAACTCACCCCCAAAATAAATCCGGCCGGTGCTTCGCCGTGGCCGAACAATGCCTGCAACCACAGGCAGGTAGTCATCATGCTGCAGACAAAAACCACGAACATCACCGGATTGCGGAACTGGCGCTGCGGTGCAAGTTTGCGCAACGATTCGAGCAAGGCCGGGACGAATAACGCACGATCGAAACCCGTGCTGCGATCAGTGCCGATACGATCCGTAGTAGCAGTCATGTCAGTGTCCCGACGCCATCAGAAATTCAGCGACCGGACCGAGCGCCAGCGCGGGCAAAAAGGTCAGCGCGCCGATGATCACGACGGTGATCGCGAGCAAGGTCGCGAACAGCGGCGTGTGGGTCGGCAAGGTTCCGGCGGAGACTGGCACGGTCTTTTTCGCAGCCAACGAACCGGCCACCGCGAGCATGCCGATCGCCAGTGGAAAACGCGCCAGGAACATCGCGACGCCGAGCAGGATGTTGTAGAACGGCGTGTTCGCGGAGAGACCGCCGAACGCGCTGCCGTTGTTGTTCGATGCTGACGAAAATGCGTAGAGGATTTCGCTGAAACCGTGCGCGCCGGGATTTGCAATCCCGGCTACACCCGATGCCGAAAGTACGCCGATCGCGGTGCCGATCAACACCAGCGCACACGGAATCAACACGACCAGGCTGGCCATTTTCATCTCGAACGCTTCGATCTTCTTGCCGAGATATTCCGGCGTGCGCCCAACCATCAAGCCGGCGATGAACACCGCGACGATCGCAAACGCGAGCATGCCGTAAAGACCGCAACCGACGCCGCCGAAAATCACTTCGCCGAGTTGCATGAGCCACATCGGCACGAGCCCGCCGAGCGGCGTGAACGAGTCGTGCATCGCGTTCACCGAGCCATTCGATGCGGCGGTGGTGGCGCTCGCCCAGATCGTCGAGTTGACGATACCGAAACGCGTTTCCTTGCCTTCCATATTGCCGCCGGCTTGCAGCGCCGATATATTCTGGTCAACGCCAAGTGCCGTCAGCGCCGGATTGCCGGCTTGCTCCGCGTACGTACACGCCAGCACCAACGGCACGAAAATGACCAGCATCGCCGCGAGCAAAGTCCAGCCCTGGCGACGGTCGCCGACCATCTTGCCGAAGGTGTAACACAGCGCCGCCGGGATCAGCAGGATCGACAACATCTCCAGGAAATTGCTGAGCGGCGTTGGGTTCTCGAACGGATGCGCGGAGTTCGCGTTGAAGAAGCCGCCGCCGTTGGTGCCGAGCTGCTTGATCGCGATCTGCGATGCGGCAGGTCCGAATGGCAGCGTCTGCTCGCTGACGCGAGTTTCCTTGACGACGTCCCTGCCGGCGGCATCCTTGAGCGGATTGCCTTCGGCGTCTTTTACTGTTTCGCTGGCGGTCGTCGCCTCGACCAGCGGCACGCTGCGGTACGGCTCGAAGTTCTGCACGACGCCTTGCGAAACCAGCGCGAGCGCAAGCACGAACGACAGCGGCAACAACACGTACAAGGTGCTGCGTGTCATGTCGACCCAGAAGTTGCCGATGGTCCTGGTATTGCGTCGCGTGAACCCGCGGATCAGCGCGATCAATACTGCAATGCCGGTCGCGGCGGAGAGAAAATTCTGCACGTTGAGCGCGAGCATCTGGGTGAGATAACTCATCGTCGATTCGCCGCCGTAACCTTGCCAGTTGGTATTGCTGGCAAAACTGATCGCGGTATTCATCGCCGAATCCGGACTGACCGCGTCGAAGTGCTGCGGATTCAGCGGTAGCCACTGTTGCACGCGCTGGATCACATACACGAACAACAAGCCGAGCACGTTGAACATCAGCATCGCGCCCGCGTAGCGCTGCCAGCTCATGTCCTGCTCGCGGCGAATTCCGCAGATGCGATACATCACGTTTTCAACACCGGCGCCGAAGCGTGTGACCCGGTTCGGCGTGTCGGAAAATACCAGCGCCATATAGGCGCCAAGCGGCTTTACCAGCGTCAGCAACGCGATCAGAAACAGCACAGCTTGCAGATAACTATTGGCACTCATTCGAACCACTCCGGCTTGAGCAACGCAACTACCAGATACACCGTCAGCGCCAGCGCGATGACGCCGGAAATCACATACAGTGGGTTCATCGACGATCTCCGAGGCGATCACACAGCCACAGATAGCCGAGCGTGGTAATGACCAACGCGGCGAGCAAAACGAGGTAAACGATATCCATGCCACGACTTCCGCTGTGCGATGCGGCACTTTAGGCGGCATCGCATAGCGAAGCAGTAAGGATTACGCGGCGGGAAATAAAAATCGTATAAAGATGGCTTGCCCGGCGTATCTTTTGCAGCACCGCGCTTGGCGGCAGCTGAAGTGAATGAATCAATAATCGAAGTGATCGATAAAGATGAAATCGTCGGCAACTCGCTCGCAGGCATAAGTCACGGTACGTTGCGCACCGGCTTCGATGACCTCGAAATCCGTCACCTGCGCACCATACAGCGAGTGCGAGTCGATCGCGATATTTGCGTCAGTCCACTTGGCGGTCGTGAACAGGTCGCTTTCGGCAGTCAGCGCGATGTTGCCGCCGTCGGCGTGTACGATGCCGTAACGTTGCATCGTGCGCAAAATAACTTTCGCGGCAGCATTGTAGTTAGTCATATTGAACGATGATTTCAACCGCAGATGCACGCCGTAAGGCACGCTTGCTGCCGAACCGGTCGTGGCAGTGATGCCATGAGTAGCCGGGTGCACGTACATGCTGGCAGCAATGCGATTGTTCGGCAGGATAAACCGAATGACGTGGCCGAGATCGCCGTTCACCACATTCAACGCAGCGGCTACTTCATCTGCATTGAACAGCAACGGAGCCACCGGAAAACCCGCCGCATCGGTGGACGTACAGTGCTCGCCGCGACCTTCCGGCGGGTAGACCTTGCTCAGATCCCAGTGTAATGCGCACAACGATTGCAGACCGCTTGCATTCTTGTTCGATGCGAACGACTCAAATAACGTCGTGCCCTGCACCACCAGCAAATGGCAATCGCTATTATTGAAATCGCAGATGTAATTGTTCGAGCCTTCAACGGCCCCACCACTCGGCAGCGGAAATATGGGCTGCGGCGAATTTAGCGTCGCGGTGGTGTCGCAATCCGGCAAATAATAACCCGGTTCCGGAACCATCGACGCCGTCGGACTACCGCTTGGTGCATGCACCACATTATTTGAAAAATCGATCTGAAAAAGATCACCCGCACCCCAGCCACCAAGCCCTTGCAAGGTGGAAAGCATTGCTGTCGAGTTTGCATCCAGCGGAGCCTGACTGATATCACGATTCCAGATTGCGCCATTCGCAAAACGCGGCAAAACGGCTGCGTGCGCGACAACCGTTGCTGCGAGGCTCAGAATGGAAATCAGCAAGAAATAGCGCAAGATCGACATGGGACAATTCCGATTTCGATGGACGCATGAAATCTAAACGCAACGGCGCAGAAATCTATAAGTCGCGTTCAGCGCTGAAAAATGACGATAACATATACAACATCGGTTATGCGGATATCCAGCTACCAAATCAAATCAGCAGGAATATCGTCGTCCGGCGCCGCGTTTGGATCGGGCAACAACACCAGTGCATCGGCATCGATGGCCTGCGCCGCAAGCGCGGTTTCGCGATCGACCAGCAGATAACGGCCGGTGTTCTGCACCACGCCGAGTTCGCCCAGATTGAGTTTGATCAGTTGTTCGGGCGTGCAATACACACGTCGAATCTTGTTGCCGTGGGTGAAGTGGCGCGCCTGTTCTGCGCTCGCATCGTTCAGACTTTTGTCCGATACGAGTTGTGCAAGTTTCTGCTTGCGCTCTTTTTTCTGCCGCGCCAGTTCGGCGGCGGCGCGCTCGGTGCGTTCGCGCTCCTGTTTTTCATCGCGTGCGCGCAAGGCGTAGGCGCGCGCGAGGTCTAATTCTTCAGAGGATTTCGCTGGCGCAGATGGCGAGGTGTGACGCTGCCTGTCACCACCTTGATGCGGTCGTCTCGCGTGATCCGGGCGCGCGTGGTTGGGCTTGTTCGGCACATGCCGCGACTGCGGTTTTGCCGGCGCTGGCGCTGGCTTTACCTCGACCTTGAGTTTTTGCACCAGGCCGCTTTTGAGCAGCTGATCGCGTAGGGAATCTGCCATGACTGAACTCGAATGAATCTCTGATTAAAAGTGTGACAGCAATTTTGCGGTTTCAACCCGGTTTATTTAAGCGGGCGAGATTCATGCGCCGCAAGGATCTCGCGGTTAGGGAAGCAATGTCGTCGTCATCGAAGTCACAATGGGGAGGCACTATCCGAGACTCGTTAATAATGAGGCGGCGGCGCTTCTTCGCGCGCATCGTGGGAAAGACCGGTCTTGATTGCATCCAGATCCTGACGCAAACGCTCGAATTCCTGGCGCATTTTAAACAACACCCGATCCTGATTTGCGGCCATGGTGTTAAGCGTCTGCACCATGTCATCGACAAATGCGAAGCGCACTTCGAGATCGGTCAGACGTTGTTCCAGCAGATCGGACATGAGTATTTTCTGTTCCTGTTTAAACGTTGCGCGCAGCCGCAGTTGCTGGCAACAGACTGCGACCACGACCGATGCCGTAATACGCGATGCCAGCAGCTTCGACCGTACGTGGTTCGTAGATATTGCGACCATCGAAAATTACCGGAGACTTCAGTGTGGCCTTGATAAGCTCGAAATCCGGACTCCAGAATTCCTTCCATTCGGTCACAATGACGAGCGCATCGGCATACTCCAGCGCATCGTGCGGATGTTCGCAAAGTAGCAGATTGGCATGCGCACCATACAAACGCGCGGCCTCGTGACGCGCTTCGGGATCGTAGGCACGCACCCTGGCGCCGGCAGCCCAAAGCTGTTCGAGCAAACGTCGACTCGGCGCTTCGCGCATGTCATCGGTATTCGGCTTGAACGCCAGACCCCACAACGCAATCGTCTTGCCAGCCAACTCGCCGGCGAAATGGCGCTCGATCAACGCGAAGAGTTTGTCTTTCTGATCCACGTTCACCGCTTCAACCGCACTCAACACCCGCGCGTTGTAACCGTGCGCGCGTGCGGTGCGTTCAAGCGCCTGGACGTCTTTCGGAAAACACGAACCGCCATACCCGGCGCCCGGATAAATAAATGAATAACCGATGCGCGGATCGGAACCGATGCCGATGCGCACGAGTTCGATATCGGCGCCGACGTGCTCGGCGATATTCGCCATCTCGTTCATGAAACTGATCTTGGTCGCGAGCATCGCGTTGGCCGCGTACTTGGTCAGCTCGGCAGAGCGCACATCCATCAGCACAAGACGTTCGTGGTTGCGATTGAACGGCGCGTACAGCGACTTGATGACCTCGATCGCGCGCGCGCTGTCGGCACCGAGAATGATGCGATCCGGACGCAGGCAATCCTTGACCGCATCGCCTTCTTTGAGGAATTCGGGATTGGAAACCACGTCGAACGGCACGTCGAGACCACGTATCAGCAACTCGGCGCTGATGGCTGCGCGCACGCGATCCGCCGTACCGACCGGCACCGTCGATTTGTTGACCACCACGGTATAGCGCGTGATGTGCTGGCCGATGCTGCGCGCAACGCTCAGTACATGCGAAAGATCGGCGCTGCCGTCTTCGTCTGGCGGAGTGCCGACGGCGATGAATAGCAGCTGGCCATGCGCGATCGCAGGCTCGGCAGCGGTGGTGAAATGCAATCGACCGGCGGCGCGATTGTCGCGCACCAGCCCATCCAGACCCGGTTCGAAAATCGGAATTTCACCCTTGTTTAGGCGTGCGACTTTGCCTGCATCCACATCGACACAGATCACATCGTTGCCGACCTCGGCGAGACAAGTACCGGTCACCAAGCCGACGTAGCCAGTGCCAAAAATAGTGATGCGCATGCGCTCTGACCGTAGCCGTGCAGGAATAAAACCAATTGTAGGCGGGCCGGCTCAGTTCAACCAATATCAGCCGCTACAAACAAAAAGGGCGCACCGAAACCGGCGCGCCCCGAAATTGCATGCAACGAATCTTACTTCTTGACGGGCGGTGCTGCCGGCGCCGGCGCTGCAGCCTCTGCCGGTTTCTCAATGCTGACCAGTTCGACGTCGAACAATAACGTTGCGTTCGGGCCGATCGGATCAGGCGCGTGATCGCCATAAGCCAGGCTCGCCGGAATCACGAACTTGTACTTGCTGCCGACTGGCATGATCTGCAAGGCTTCAGTCCAGCCAGGAATCACGCCGCTGAGCGGGAACGTCGCCGGGCCGCCGTGATCGGCAGACGCGTCAAACTTGGTGCCGTCGATCTTGGTGCCGGTGTAGTTCACTTTCACGGTATCGCTGGCTTTCGGCTTCGGACCTTTGCCTTCGGTAGTCACTTCGTACTGCAAACCCGAAGCCGTCGTCTTCACGCCAGCCTTGGTCTTGTTCTTGGCGAGGTAAGCGTCGCCCTCAGTCTTGTTCTTCTCGGCGGCTTCCTTCGCCTTGCCGGCCTGCTTGGCCTGCAGCTTTTCGGCGAATTCCTTGCGCACCTTGGCGTACTCGTCGTCAGACAGAGCAGGCTTGTCGCCCTTGATGACGGCCTGCATCGCCTGGATCACGACGCTGATGTCCAGCTCGTCCTTGATTTGCGAGAGGCCCTTGCCTACATCCATACCGACCATGTAACTGCTCTTGTCTTTGTCGGTTTTCAGCTGGGCATCGGCTGCATAAACGGAAACACTTGCAACAGCCGCCATAACGCTGGCAGCCATCAGGGTCTTGCGCAAAAACTGATTCATTAAGTGCTCCTGAGAGTCGAATAAAAGATGCCGGCCAAATACGGCCTGCGAGCCGTCCAATACACCAAACGGCTTTGCGGGGGCGCCGTATTGTGGCGGGGTCTGGTCTTGAAGGCAAACCGTCGCGAGCTTTGGACGACAGGCGCAGCTTGAGGTTCCCGTGCCCGCACCTCGCTTCTCAGCATTCGTTCATAAATCTTTGCAAAAATTATCTTTCATATCAGATCTTTGCATCGATAACATGGATTGAAAATCAGGTATACACAAAACTTTACGTGCCTGCCGGCGATTCATGTCGGCGCACAAAATGCGCAATCGTCTGCGCTATCGGCAAATGTTGCAGCGCAAAAAATTCAGTGCGGGCGCAGGCACGGCTTGCTAGAATTGGCGGATGCTGAGATCAGATTCTCTCGCGCTGCGGCGTGGGTCCAAACTATTGTTTTCCGAAGCCACGTTCGCGATCCATGCGGGCTGGCGTGTGGGCATTACCGGGCGCAACGGCGCGGGGAAATCGAGCTTTCTGGCGTTGGTCAGTGGCGAGATGGGACCGGATGCCGGCAGCTTCGAGCGGCCACGTAACTGGACGCTCGCACATGTGCGCCAGGAAACGCCCGCGCTGGAATCGAGCGCCATCGATTACGTGCTCGATGGCGATACCGAATGGCGCGAACTGGATAACGCGATTGCAGTGGCCGAACAGGCGCACGATGGCGAATGCCTTGGCACGTTGCACGAAAAACTCGCGGCGATCGATGGCTACACCGCACGTTCGCGCGCCGGCCGATTACTACATGGCCTCGGTTTCAGTTCGTCCGATGAAAATCGTCCGGTGCGCGATTTCTCCGGCGGCTGGCGCATGCGTCTGAATCTGGCGACGGCGCTGATGTGCCGCTCGGATCTGCTGCTGCTCGATGAACCGACCAACCATCTCGATCTCGATGCGGTGGTCTGGCTTGAAACCTGGCTCAAGAGTTATCCCGGCACCTTGCTGCTGATTTCGCACGATCGCGAATTTCTCGATACGGTCGCGACGCACATTCTGAGCATCGCCGACGAAAAAGTGGAATTGTTCGCCGGTAATCTGAGCGGCTTCGAGCGCAAGCGCGCCGAACGTCTGTCGCAGACGCAGTCGATGATCGCCAAGCAGCAACGCGAACGCGCGCATCTGCAAGGTTTCATCGATCGTTTCCGTGCGCAGGCGACCAAAGCGCGTCAAGCGCAAAGCCGCTTGAAAGCCCTGGAACGCATGACGTTCCTGGCGCCGATTCGCGCCGAATCCTCGATCCGTTTTGAATTCCGTCAGCCGCACGCGTTGCCGCAACCGTTACTGAAAATGGATGAAGTCAGCGTCGGGTATGGCGAGCGTGTCATTCTTGATGGCATCAAATTCAACCTCGTGCCGGGCCAGCGTATCGCCCTGCTCGGCGCGAACGGTGCGGGTAAATCCACGCTGATCAAGATGCTCGCCGGCGCACTCGCACCACTTTCTGGCGAACGCCTCGAAGCCAAGGATTTGCGCATCGGCTATTTCGCGCAACATCAGCTCGAACAACTCGATCACGACGCCACGCCGGTCGAGCATCTGAAGCTGCTCGATCCGAAACTCGGCGAGCAAGGCGCGCGCGATTTCCTCGGCGGTTTCGGTTTCAACGGCGAACGTGCGCTGGAAAAAGTCGCGCCGTTTTCGGGTGGGGAAAAAGCTCGTCTATGTCTCGCGATGACGGTGTATCAACGGCCGAATTTGCTGCTGCTGGATGAGCCGACCAACCATCTCGACCTGGACATGCGCGAAGGTCTGACCGAGGCTTTGCAGGATTTCGCCGGCGCCATGGTTTTGGTATCGCATGATCGCTCGCTGATCCGCGCGTGTTGCGACACCCTGCTCAAGGTAACCAACGGGCGCGTGTCGCCATACGAAGGCGATCTCGACGATTACGCCCGCGAAGTAGTGCGCAACGACAACGCCGGCGCGGCTGGTGAAACCGATAGCGGCACCGGCGGATCGAAACGCGATCAACGCCGTGAACGCGCCGAAGCACGCGCGCGTCTCGTGCCGTTGCGCAACGAGCTCGGCAAGCTCGAAAAACGCATGGCCAAGATCGAAGACGAGAAACGCAAGATCGATACCTTGCTACTCGATCCCCCGCTTTACGATGGCAGCCAAGCCAGCAGGCTCGCCGATTTGGTCAAACAACAAGGTCTGCTCAAAACCGAGTTCGCGAGTACTGAAGAAGCGTGGCTCGGTGTGCAGGAATCGCTGGAACAAGCCGAAAGCGCTTGATCTTCGAGTCGCGTTTGGTTGCATCGCCGTCGCGCGTTCACCGCGCGCTGACAGACACTTCGATTATTCTGCCGCCTCGATCAGCGGGGCTGGCATGGAATATATCGACGCACTGAATCAAGCAAAAAATACCCAGGCCGTGACGCTCATTCCCGGCTCGGGCGCGGAGCAAGCCGCGATCGCGCGTTTCAAGCAGTTTTTCGCGGATTTTTCGCCGAGTAAGATCGACGATCTGCTCGACCATACTTACGCCGAACGTTTGTATTTCAACGATACGCTGAAGACATTGCACGACCGTGCCAGCCTGCGCCATTACCTGCAGGACAGCGCCGCGGCAACCGAACTATGCGTGGTCGAAGTCGACGATGTGATCAGCAACGGTCACGGCGATTATTATTTTCGCTGGCGCATGCGCATTCGCTTCAAGCGTTTTGCGCGCGGCCAGGATACCGAAAGTATCGGTATCAGCCAGATTCGTTTTGATGCCGATGGCCGCGTGATTTTCCATCAGGATTTCTGGAACGCCGCGGATGGATTATTCCAGCATGTGCCGGTGCTCGGCTGGATGATACGAAAGATCAAACAACGGCTTTGATCTCGCCTGCCCCGCGCTTTGCACGCGGGGCAGATGGAAAGATCAGTTCGGTGCGCTGCCCGCTTTGCCAGGCGTAACTTCTGCAGTCGGCTTCGCCGCAATCAACTTTTCGATTTCGCCAACTAGCGTCGGATCGGTCGGTGTAACCTTGCTGGTGAAATTCGCAACCACGTTGCCGTTGCGATCAATCAGATACTTGTAGAAATTCCAGCTTGGGTAATGCCCGCCGACGGCCGCGGCGAGTTTGTCGTAGAACGGATTCGCCTCGCCCTGCTTGACGTGCACTTTTTCGAACATCGGAAACTTCACGCCATAAGTAAGCGTGCAGAAATCCTTGATCTCGGCTTCGGTACCGGGCTCCTGATTCATGAAATCGTTGGACGGAAATCCAACCACCGCAAATCCCTGCGAGGAATATTTTGCGTGCAACGCTTCCAGCGCGTCGTATTGCGGCGTGAAACCGCACTTGCTCGCCGTGTTGACCACCAGCAACACCTTGCCGCCGTATTCCTTGCACAGGTTAACTTTTTCCTTGCCGGCTAGCGGGCGGAAATCAGTATTCAGCAGATCGCTGCAAGCCAGCGCCGAGGTGGAAGCGAATGCAATCGTCATCGCCAGTAGCGTTTTGACGGACATGGATTATCTCCGATTGGGGTAAGGACGAGGTACACAGACATGGATAAGGGCGAAATCCTTTCATCCAGCGCGAATACGCATCCCAACAAAAAAGATCGTCGTTGTCGCTTGACACATGCAGATATGGTGTTATAGTTAACTAACACACCAAGCAACTTTCAGCGACGGAGAACACCATGAACACACGTATCGCACTTCGACTCTGGCTGGCACTGGCACTGTTCGGTCTGGATGCATTGGTCTGGGCCTATGCCGTGCATACCGGCCCAGACCGCGTAACCACGGCAGCCACAAGCGCGCCCAAGACAACATTGCCGGCCGTCCTGCTGCCATCGATCACGGTACGCCCCGACGCCGATGCACTCGCTGCGTCCGCCGAGACCGGCAGCAACAGCGGCACGGCGCTGTACCTCGAACCCATCAATACCGTCGTGGCAAATATGCCGACCTTGCCGCATCTGCGCCTGAGCGTTCCGTACTACAGCTTCGGCAAATTGCTGCCCCATGTGCGCAAGGATTGATCATGAGCATAACCTGGAGCGACAACATCCCGATCTACCGCCAACTGCGCGACCGCGTCGTGGCGATGATTCTGGATGGCGTATTGAAACAAGGTGACGCCCTGCCCTCGGTACGGCAAGTGGCGGCGGATTTCCAAATCAACCCGCTGACCGTTTCTAAAGCGTATCAGGAACTGGTCGACGAGCAGCTTGTGGAAAAACGCCGCGGCCTCGGCATGTACGTAAGCGACGGCGCGCAGGCCGCGCTGCTGACCTCCGAGCGCGAACAATTCCTGCAGCAAGAATGGCCGCCGCTTTATGCGCGCCTAAAACGCATGGGCATTGATCTCAAGACCTTATTATCGCACGCGGAAAAAAATGGAGAATCTGCATGAATGCCGTCATACAAGCACGCGACCTGAGCAAACGCTATGGCACTACCGTCGCGCTGGATCATGTCGATCTGACCATCGAGCCCGGTCGCATCATCGGCCTGATCGGTCCGAATGGCGCGGGCAAGACCACCGCGCTGAAAGCCATCCTCGGCCTGAGCGAATTCGATGGCGAACTATCTGTGCTCGGCCTCGATCCGCGCCAGCAACGCTTCCAGCTCATGCACGATGTATGTTTCATCGCCGACGTGGCGGTGTTGCCGCGCTGGTTGCGTGTGGGTGAGGCGGTCGATTTTGTCGAGGGCATCCACCCGCGTTTCTCACGCGTGAAATGCGAAGCGTTTCTCGCTCGCACCAAGCTCAAGCCGACGATGCGCGTGCGCGAGTTGTCGAAAGGGATGATCGTGCAATTGCATCTGGCGCTGGTGATGTCGATCGATGCCAAGCTGCTGGTACTCGATGAACCGACGCTCGGGTTGGATATCCTGTATCGCAAGGAGTTCTACCAGAGCCTGCTCAACGATTATTTCGATGCCGAAAAAACCATCATCATCACCACGCATCAAGTCGAGGAAATCGAGCACATCCTGACCGACTTGATCTTCATCCGCGACGGCAAGATCGTGCTCAATAGCACGATGGAAGCACTCGGCGAGCGGTACACCGAAGTCATGGTCAACGCCGACAAGGCGGATGCTGCACGAGCCCTCAAGCCGCTCGACGAACGCCAGATATTCGGCAAATCGGTTTTCCTGTTTGATGGCGCGGATCGAGCGCAACTCGCCGCGCTCGGTGAAGTACACACACCGAATATCGCCGACCTGTTTGTTGCCACGATGAAAGGAGCTTACGCATGAAAACCTTCGGCTGGCTGTTGAAACGCGAATACTGGGAACATCGGGGCGGATTCTTGTGGGCGCAGGTGTGGACCGCGGGCCTCATGTTGCTGGCACTCGCAAGCCTCTTGGTGATCGGCGGAGTGTTCGCTTCGCATATACAAGGCACGATCACGGTTGGTGTGCCACTGAATACACTCACTCAAAACATGACACCACAGCAACTGAGCGAAGTCGGCGCAGGGCTGGATTTTTCCTTGCTGATGCTGGGCATATTCGGCCAGATCGTGCTGTTCTTCGCGGTGTTTTTCTACCTGCTCGGCGGTTTGTACGATGATCGCAAGGATCGCAGCGTGCTGTTCTGGAAATCGCTGCCTATTTCGGATATCGGCACGGTTGCCTCCAAGGTTTTCACTGCTGCGTTTACTGCACCCGTCATTGCCTTTCTAGTCACGGTTGCGCTGCAAATCGGCTTTTTGGTGATGCTCAGTATCTTCATGCTGCTGCATGGCGTGAATCCGATCAAATTGATCTGGCTTGCGGTATCGCCCTTCAGTTTGTGGATGAAAATGCTGGTGATATTGCCGATCAGCGCGCTGTGGGCACTGCCGACCTACGGCTGGCTGTTGCTATGTTCGAGCTTTGCGCGCAGTCGCCCGATCTTGTGGGCAACCCTGCCGCTGGTGTTGCTCGGCTGGGCAATTACGTTCTCCGGCCTGCTGCAAAATCTGGCATTGCCGAGCAGTTGGTATCTGCGCAATGTCTTTGTGCGTCTGTTGACAAGCATCACGCCGGTCAGCTTGTTCTGGACTGAAAACGGTTTCGACAAAAGCGCGATCGGGCAAGTCATCGACGGCGCGAATTCGGTGAAGGGTGGCGATGCGGTGCTGGTGCTGAACTGGAACTTGATTTTCTCCGCACTGAGTCGTCCCGAAATGTGGATAGGTGTTGTGGCCGGTGTAGCGATGCTGGCAGCTGCGGTGTACTTCCGCCGTCGTCGTATCGAAAGCCTGAATTGATGCCTACTCATCTATACGGTTAGGCGCAGAAAATCGCGACGTTGCAATCCGAATGGCACTGCATCTGCAGTGCCATTTTTTTGCAATCTGGCACTCACTCATTGCGTGCGAAAGCGAGTTGCGATGGCGTTCCAAATATCATCGCTCGAAATTTCGCAACGGATCGCTACATCGTCTCCACATCGCATGGCATAGTGTCGGCGCATACTTACTCGACGCCGCTGACCCATGCCAGACTCTCCCGCCCTCCTGCCCGCCGCACCGCTCGCCGATGCGCTGCAACTCGCCCTTGCCCAGCTCAATCGTATCGTGCTGGGCAAACCACGCCAAGTACGGCTGGCGCTGGCATGCATGCTCGCTGGCGGGCACCTGCTGATCGAAGACATGCCCGGCGTCGGCAAAACCACGCTGGCGCATGCGCTCGCCGCCACGCTCGACCTGAGTTTCCAGCGCGTGCAATTCACCAGCGATCTGCTGCCGTCGGACATCATCGGCGTCAGCGTCTACGAGCGCGAGCGCACCGAATTCGTGTTCCATCCCGGCCCGCTATTTGCGCAGCTAGTACTGGCCGATGAAATCAATCGCGCTACGCCGAAAACCCAGAGCGCCTTGCTCGAAGCGATGGCCGAAGAACAAGTCACCGTGGACGGCGCCACGCATCCGCTGCCGACGCCGTTTTTTGTCGTGGCGACGCAAAACCCGCTCGATCTTGCCGGCACGTATCCACTACCGGATTCGCAGCTCGACCGTTTCATGCTGCGCATCAGTCTGGATTATCCGAATGCGCAAGCCGAGCGCGAGCTGCTGACCGGAACCGATCGGCGCATCCTGATCGGCAGCTCGAAACCGTGCATCAGTGCCGCGCAAATTCTTGAGCTGCGCGGTGCGGTGACAAAAATCGTGACTACGCCAGCACTGATTGATTATGTGCAGGCGCTGCTCGCCGCCAGTCGCAGTCATGCGGATATTCGCGTCGGTCTCTCGCCGCGCGCCGGCCTTGCACTGCTCGCCGCGGCGCGTGCATATGCGCTGCTCGAAGCACGCGCGTACTGCATTCCCGAGGATTTGCAGGCGGTGTTTGTCGAGATCGCCGCGCATCGTTTGATTCCCGCGCCGACCACCAGCCGCACGTGTGATTCGATCGCACGCGAACTGCTGGCACAGGTGCCGGTGCGCTGAGCCGGCATGAATCGCCGCGAGCACGCCGCGACCGGCGCAAGCACCACGCGAGAACGTCTGCTGCAAGTCGCCGAGAAACGGCTGCCTTCGCTGACCCGTCTGCGCCAGGCGGAAACCTTGCCGATCCGCCTGCACCGGCATCGCATCTATGTGCTGCCGACACGCTACGGCCTGGCATTTGCATTGATGTTGTTCGTGATGCTGATGGCCGCGCTGAACTACGGCAACAATCCCGCGTTGCTGTTGACGAGCCTGCTTGGTGCGGCGCTGCTGACCAGCGTATTTCGTGCCGTGCGCAATCTCGATCAGGTCGAATTGCACAGTGTGCAGGTCGCCCCGGTGCACGCTGGCGAGGCGATGAATTTCACGCTGAACTTCACGGCGCCAGAGCGTGCGCACTACGGCCTGTGCCTGAGCGGAAAGTTTGGCGAGACACCGTTCGATTTATTGCCGCAGCAGGAAAATCACATCAGCGTCGAACTGGCTACCGAGCGCCGCGGTTGGCTGGCGCCGGGGCGATTGCAGATCTCCACCGATTATCCGTTCGGACTGTTTCGACCATGGAGTTACCTTAATCCGTCATTGCGGTCTCTGGTGTATCCGCAGCTCGAAGCACATGCGCCGGACTTTCCGATGGCGACACGCGCCGAAGGTCAGCGCGCGATGCGTGGCGCAGACGACGAGTTCGCCAATCTGCGCGATTATCGCCATGCCGATGCGCAACGATTGATCGCGTGGAAAGCCAGCGCGCGGCATGATCGACTGCTGGTGCGAGAACTCGAACGCCGCCAGGGCATCGAGCTGCTTTTCGATTGGGCTCAATTGCCGGAACTCGCCTACGAAACCCGCATTTCGCGCCTTGCGGCGTGGGTCAACAAAGCCGCTGACGCCGGAATGCGTTACGAGCTCATATTGCCGCAACAACGCCTCGCCCCGGACAGCGGCAATGCGCATCGGCATGCGTGTCTGCAAGCGCTTGCGCTGATGCCCGGAGCGCAGCAGTGAGCGCGGTTACCGCCAAGCTCGGTCTGCGGCAATTCAGCCTGCTCAGCGTCGCAGTATTCGCGGCGATCCTGCCGCATCTTTCGCGCTTGCCGTGGTCGCTCACTTTGCTGTTGCCGATATTGCTGTTCGCGCGCTGGTGGCAACGGCGCTGGCGACCCACGCCGGTTTCCGTGTTGCTCAAACTGCCACTGGCATTGTTGATCGTCGCGCTTACCCTGATGCAATACGGCAATGTATTCGGACGCGAACCGGGCAGCGCACTGGCCTGCGGCATGCTCGTGCTGAAGCTGGTTGAAAGCGAGACCGCGCGCGACGCCCGCGCTGCCGTTTTGTTCGCAGCCTTTGTATTGATGAGCGCGCTGCTGTTCGCGCAAAGTCTGTTCTACACCGCGTTCCTGATGCTGGTGCTGATCCTGTTGCTGGCAGTGTTGCGCCAGTTGCAGGCACAGCCAGCGAACAGCATCGCAGCGTGGCGACCGCAGCTCATCCACTACCTGCGCGATGCGGGCCTAAGTCTGCTCGCGGGCGCACCGCTGGCATTGTGTGCGTTCCTGCTGATTCCACGATTTACTTCACCATTGTGGGGAGCGCCGAACGATGGCGATTCCGCACGCACCGGTCTGAGCGATCGCATGTCGCCCGGCGATATTTCGAACCTGTTGAATGACGACAGCCCCGCATTCCGCGTCGGCTTCACTGGCGCAGCGCCAGCACCGGCCAAGCGTTATTGGCGCGGGCCGGTGTTATGGAATTTCGATGGTCGCGCGTGGACTCGGCCCGAATGGGCCGATACGGCAGCGCCAGTCACGATCACCAGTAGCGGCGCAATGATCGACTACGATGTGACGCAGGAACCCAGCTCGCAACGCTGGATGCTCGCTCTGGACGTGCCGACTGACGTGCCCGCCGATGCCACACGTTTCACCGATCTCACCGTGAGCGGGCGGCGTCGCGACACTACCAATCCGCGCCGTTATCATCTGCGCTCGGTGATGGATTATGTGTTGCAACCCGAGATTTCAGAACCTGAGCGCCGGCATGCGCTGCAACTGCCGCGCGGTTTCAATCCGCGCAGTATTGCCCTCGGTCAGCAACTTCGTGCTGCTCATCCGGATGACGATGTCGCCGTGGTACGTGAGGTACTGCAGCGCTTTCGCAACGACTACACCTACACCCAGGCGCCGCCGGAACTCGGACGCGAATCGATCGATGAATTTCTGTTCGATACGCGCGCGGGGTTCTGCGAACATTATTCCTCAGCGTTCACGTTTGTGATGCGCGCGGCCGGCATTCCGGCCAGAGTGGTTACCGGATATCAGGGCGGTTATTTCAGCAATGTTGGGCGCTATTTACTGGTGCGCCAATCCGACGCTCATGCGTGGTCGGAAATCTGGTTGCCGCAACGCGGCTGGGTGCGCATCGATCCTACCGCCGAAGTCAGCCCAAGCCGCATCGAGCTCGGCGCCACCGCCACACGCGGCGGCGATGGCGAATCCTGGTATCACCCGCAATGGATCGCCAGCTTGCGCAACCAGTTTGATCTGGCGAACCATTGGTGGAACGAGGCCGTAGTGCAATTCAACGCCTTGCGTCAGGCCGGATTACTGCAGCCGTTCGGCATCGAACATGCCGATTACGGCCAGCTCGCCTGGGTGCTGAGCGGCTGCATCAGCGTAATCCTCGCCGGCATGACGCTGTGGACGCTGCGCCGATCACGCGGCGCCGAAGATGCGCTTGATCGCAGTTATGTATTGTTGTGTCGCAAGCTGGCGCGGGCAGGATTGAAACGCGGTGCGAGCGAAGGGCCGCGCGATTTTTGCGAACGCGCGGCAACCTCCATACCGGAATCCGCAGCGGTCATTCGTGGGCTAACGCAGCGGTATGTCAACCTGCGCTATGCCCATACGTTATGCGATAGCGCGGAATTGCATTTGTTTGATCGCGCCGTGCGCACGCTGCGCGTAAGCAAACGTAAACCTTAGCCAAACAGTCGCACTTCTGCGACGAAGTAGCCATCAAAGGCGTCATATGATGGCAAGCGTCGTCATCGTTTCTGGAGGATCATCCCATGCGTACCGTTATTCTGAGTGTGGCAGCCGCGCTGGTCTTGAGCGCGTGCGCAACTGTGCCAAAACCGCTGGCCGGCGAATATCCGGCAATTACGCCGCAGCAGGCGCTGACCGCCAATCAAAGCGGCCAGCGGGTGCGCTGGGGCGGCGAAATCATCAAGGTCGAACCGCACGCGGACAGCACCTGCTTTGAAATCCTCGCGCGCGAACTTTACAGCGATGCGCGACCGAATATGCACGATACCAGCAACGGTCGTTTCATCGCCTGTCGCCAGGGTTTTTACGATCCGGCGGTGTATTCCAAGGGCCGCGATATCACGGTAGTCGGCACTACAAGCGGCAGCGAGCAACATGCGGTCGGCGATTACAATTACACCTACGCCAAGGTCAATGCGGACGAGGTTTATCTATGGCCCAAGCGCGGCGCATCGGCGTATCCGGGCAGCTACGGCGGTTGGGGTTACGGGCCGTACGGTTACGATCCGTTCTGGTACGGCAACAGCGGTTGGTACGGTGGTTTTTATGGCGGTCCGGTAGTGATCATTCGTCACGGGCACCATTGATTTTCGCTCGATAAAACCTCTCGACGCAGCGCGATTGCTGCGTCGAGACGATTCACGATTACGCCATGCGCATCACGCAAAATTCGCGTGCAGCGCGCGACCTGCCAGCAGATGCAGATGCAGGTGATACACGGTCTGCCCGCCATCGCGATTGCAGTTGATCACGCAGCGATAGCCGCTCTCGGCAAAACCTTCCGCCTTGGCATATCTGGCCGCGGCGAGGAACAGATTTCCGATCAGCAAGGCGTCTTCCGGCCCGGCATCGTTGAGGGTGGCGATCGGCTTTTTCGGCACGAATAACGCATGCCGCGGTGCCTGCGGCGCGATGTCGCGGAAAGCGATGATCTGCTCGTCTTCGTAGAGGATATCCGCCGGAATCTCGCGCTCGATGATTTTGCTGAAGAGAGTTTTTTCGCTCATTGCAGAAGTTCCAATGACAGGGAGTTACGGGAAGGAATTTACAGCGTATGTCGGCTGCCGAACGCGTGCGCCAGCGTGCCGCGATCGATGAATTCCAGCTCGCCGCCGAGCGGCACGCCGTGCGCCAGACGCGTCGCGAGCACCTGCGCCTGCGCAGCGATCTGATTCAGCAAATGCGCTGTCGCCTCACCTTCGATGGTCGGATTGGTGGCAATGATCAGTTCCGAAATTTCGCCCTCGGCCAGACGTGCGGCGAGCAGATCCAGGCCGAGCTCGCGCGGGCCGATCCCGTCGATCGGACTGATTCTGCCGAGCAGCACAAAATACTGCCCGCGATAACCTGTGGCCTGTTCTACCGCGAGTTGATCGACCGGCGACTCGACCACACACAACAGTTGCCGATCGCGACCGCTATTCGCGCATAACGCACACAGCGGTGTCTCGCTGAAGGTGCGGCAACGCGTGCAGTTGCCGATACGCTGCATCGCTTCGGCGAGCTTGGCCGACAAACGTTGCGCACCGCCGCGGTCGCGCTCCAGCATGTGAAACGCCATGCGCTGTGCCGACTTCGCACCTACGCCAGGAAGGCAGCGCAGCGCGTCGATCAATTCTGCAAGCAAGGGTGATCCGGACATCAGTTGATCAATCCAACGCTTGCGGGAAGGCACATGGCATACGCTACCGATATGCTCACAAACCACATACCGCAGATATCGGCAACGGCACGATTCGCTGCAGATTGATCGTACCGTTCAAGCCTTGATTACTGCCGCTCGTGAACGTGTAAGCGAGCAACATCGAGTTGCAATTCTGGAATACGATGCTGGCGCTGCCAACCACTGAATTGCTGACTGCATTGCTCGCGTTGAACACGCCCCCCGTGGTGCTGACGATCGGAATATTCGTCAGCGCGCTGCTGCCATTGGTGAACTGACTGGTTTGCAGCGTGTACCAGCGCTGGCTGGCGCCACCGCCGATCTGCGCGCCACCGCTGGTATAGGTGTACCAAGCACCGAACAGGTAATTCTGGCCGGGACTAAAATCCAGGATGAAGCCCTGACCACTGGTATTCGGGTCGTACCAGTTGCCCGACAACAAATAATCCGACGTAATCGCTGGCACCGCTCCACTGGATGAACATGAATCGCCATTGCCCAACAGGCGCGTTAGCGGAATTACGCCGCTGCGTCCGCTGCCATCGGTGAACATATAAGTCAGACTGCCATGCGTACAGTCGCTGAACTGAAGCGTGGCGCTACCGACCGCACTGCTGATGATTTTCGGTGGTTGCACGAAGTTACCGCCGTAACTTGCGCTGATGGTCAATGCCGCTGATGGACCGGTGCTGGTGACATCGCCCGACAAACTATACCAGCGCTGCCCGCCAAGCGCGGTCGTGTCGAACGTAAACCAGCCGCCAAACAAAAGACCATGTCCAGCGGAGTATGCATCGGGATAGACCTCGATCTCGATGCCCTGCCCGCTCGTCGCCGGGTTGTACCAGGAGCCGGTCAGTCCGTGCTGATCAAGATTTACCGACGTCGCCGCGCTCCACTGTTGCATCAGATTGGCGACATTGATCGAACCGAGCCCGGTGACTTGATCGTAACCGGTCGTTAGCGCATAACCGGTTAGCCCGCCGCTCAAATCCGTGGGTCCAGGCATGCTGTTGTTGCACACGCTCGGAATCGTGATAACGCAGCTGGTGACGCCGCTCGACGCGGGCGTGGCATCGTGAAATACGCCGTTCGACGGTGTCGCCGCCAACGCATACAAACGCGGATTCAGATTACCTTGCGGACCACCGAGTTTCTGGTTCAACAGCGCCACGACGCCCGCCATGCTCGGCGTACTGGCAGAGGTACCGCTGATCGCGATGAAACCGAATCTGCCTTGCGCATTCGCGACACACGATCCATTGCCCGACGCGATGCAGGTAAAATAGCCATCGTGTTGCGAAGCGCTAAAAGCCACATCCGGGGTGTAACGACCCTGTGTACCAGGCACGCCCACCCCGGTCTGCCAGCTTGGCGTGGGCAGATATGCACTAACGCCGCCGCCCGATGCCGCAACCTGGCTCGCATTGCTGCTATCGAGCGGCTCGTTCCAGCCGCCCTCGGGAATATATCCGAGCGCCGATGCGTAGCCTGTTAGGTTGGTCGCACGCCAATACGCGTCCGGATTACTCGTATCGGCAAATTGGGTGCCACCAACGCAGGTGACATAACTCGACGAGCACAGCGCATTGGGGCTAGGAAATTGCAGCTTCGGTGGCGTGCTGGTCGAGTCACATTCCGCCACACCCGCATCGCCGGAAGCGACCAGCACGGAGATGCCTTCGACAGCGGCCTGGCTGAAAAGCTGATCGAGATAACTGACGCCGCTGGACTGCGCATCTGATTCGCAGTTACCGAAACTGATACTCAGGATATTTGCAAAAAGCGGTGTGTTATCGATCACATATTCGGTGGCGATAAACACGCCGTCCTGATCACCGACGTTGGTACTGGCAACGAGGTAAATCGTGGCGCCGGGCGCCGTGCCGATGGCGCGCTCAACATCCAGCGTGGCTTCGGATTGATCGTTCGGCTTGCCGCAGTCGTCGGGATTGGGATCGGTGCATGAAGTACTTGGCAAGGGCGGCGCCGCGCCGGACGGAGGAACCCGCAAGATCGGATCGGACTTCGGCAATGAGGTGACATGTTCAAAGGCTTCGATATCGGCATTTGATACCTGCGCACGGCCGACGATAGCAATGTTCTGGCCCGCGCCGTTGATGCTCTGCTGCAACACGGGTGTGACGCCGTAAATGGTGGCGAAATCCGCCGGCGTGATGAAATAGCTGCAAGCGCCTGCCTGGCAACTCGACAGTTCCGGCCGGGGCGCGCCGGGCATCGGTACGCTGCTCTGATGCTGAGTCAAAGCGTGATAAGCGTGCGTTCTTGTTGTGGTCAATCCGCGCACCGACTGGATCACATCAGCCAGCCCGAGTGGCACGCGCGGTTCACCGAGTGCCGCAATACGCGTTTCGCCGTTCACCTGGTAACGATGCAGCTCGGTGGCAAAAGCCGCCGTCACGTTGGCCACGCTTCCGCTGAAACTGATCGACATGCGACTGTTGGCCGCGCGATCGACATGCAGGCCCTGCGCTTGCAACCAATCCGTTATTGCCTGGATATCGTTTGCGCTGGCGCCGAATTTCTCACCAACCTGCTGCGGCGTGAGCCATGCGTGGAAATTCACCGACGCCGGATCCTGCTGCTCGTGCAACAGCTTTTCAAATGCTCCCTGCGTTGCGGCTGAACGCTTCAGGTTTACGCTGAGATGCAGCAGCAAAGTTTCGTCATCGAGCCGGCCAAGATCATTTTCTGGAGACGCCCACGAAACTTTTGATTCGTTCAGCCGCACCGCGTGATTGCTATCCACACTGCCGTGTACCAGATCGACAACCTGGGCCATCGCCATTGTCGAAAATCCGAACGCCAGCATCAGTAAATACGCGAGCGCATTCCTGCGCATATCACGGTTCACGCCTGCACCGCGGCGAAAATTTTTTCGAGTATCGGTCATGGCCACTTTCCTTTACGGATTCAAAACTGCACCGCGCGGCTGTTCGCGAGTGATACTTGCTGACTCGCCGGCTATCAAAAAGGCAGCTTGAATCCCGCCGGCAGGTTCATGCCCGCGCTCACGGCACTCATGCGCGATTGAGATTCCTCCGCGATCTTGTTGACCGCGTCGTTGAATGCAGCGGCGACGAGATCCTCAGCCATTTCCGCATCGTCGGCGAACAGCTTGCGATCGATCGTGACCCGACGTACTTCGTGGCGGCCACTCATCTGCACCGTGACCAAACCACCACCCGATTGGCCGCTGACTTCGAGGTTGGCGATTTCTTCCTGCGCGCGCTTCATCTCGTCCTGCATGCGCTGCGCTTGTTGAATCAAATTACCCAATTGCGCTTTCACGACCCATTCTCCAGAGGTTTGATGGAATTCGGCACGATCCGCGCGCCGAGACTTTGCATCAGCGCCTGCACCACCGGATCGGCGTTCATGCCCGTTTCGGCTGCTTGTTGTTGCACCGACTTGGCACGTGCGGATTGGTCGGCTGGCGTTTCGATGTTGTCGCCGGCGCGCTCGATACGGACCTTGATCGTAGTACCCAACGCTGCCGACAATTTTTGTTCGATCAGCGTTACCAGCGTCGGCGAATTCAAATGCTGATGGGCGGCTTTCAACGCCAGGCGCAAGATATCGCCATCAAGCCCGAGCATCGCCGCATGCTGAGCGAGTTGACCGGCCGGGCCACGCAAGCCGGCCGTCTCGATCAACGTCGGCCAATCGTTGGCAGTGAGATCTGCCAGGGCGATGCTCGGTGCAACGGCTGCCGCAACAACAGCGCTGGGCGGCATAGCTGCGACATCGTTTTCGCAGCGTGCCGCACGCGAGCTTTCGGCGACACCGCCTGCCCGTTGCGATGGGACTGGTACCGATTCAAAACGATTCGTCGCCAATGCGGATGGCGATGCATCGGAATGATTCGCGGCAATTGCACGCGGTGGCATAGCCTCAGCAGCGGATTTTATCGCGGGTGGCAACACTGGCGCGCGCGGCGCGGTTATCGAAGGCCCGAACGCCGCAGCACCTGTCAGCGGCTTGAACGCAAGCATGCGCAAGAGCGCCATTTCAAAACCTGCGCGCGCAGTCGGCGCCAGCGGCAGATCACGGCGACCGTTGATCGCGAGCTGGTAAAACAACTGTACTTCCTCGGCACTGATCGTAGCCGCAAGCGAATCGAACTCAGGCACAACATCGACATCGGCTTCGACGTACTCGGGTACGAGTTGCTTGAGCTGGATACGATGCAATGCGGCAGCCAGTTCATCCAGCACGATGCCGAAATCGGGCGAAAATTCGGCGAGTCGATTTACCTCGGACAACAGCGCATTTCCGTCAGCGGCTTGAATCGCGCGCAGCAACCCCAGCACTTCGCCGCTCTCCAGCGTGCCGAGCATTGCGCGTACTTCGCTCGCGCGCACCGCTCCACCACCATAAGCGATGGTTTGATCGAGCAGCGACAAACCATCACGCAGACTGCCATCCGCCGCGCGTGCGAGTTCGCTCAGCGCCGCAGGTTCGTAGGCAATTTTTTCCGCGTCCAGAATCAGGCGCATCTGACCGGAAATCTGTGCCGGCAACAGACGCTTGAGATTGAACTTGAGGCAGCGCGACAACACTGTCACCGGCAGTTTCTGCGGATCGGTGGTGGCAAGCAAAAACTTCACGTGCGCCGGTGGTTCTTCGAGGGTCTTGAGCAGCGCATTGAACGCCGACTTCGACAACATGTGCACTTCGTCGATCAGATAGACTTTGAAGCGACCGCGCGATGCCGAATATTGCGCGTTTTCGATCAGCTCGCGAACATTGTCGACGCCAGTATTGCTGGCCGCATCGATCTCGAGTAGATCGATGAATCGGCCCGCATCGATATCGACGCACGCCGAGCATTCACCACACGGTTGCGACGACGTGCCGCGGTCGCAATTCAGCGATTTGGCGAAAATTCGCGCGATCGTGGTCTTGCCGACGCCACGCGTGCCGGTGAACAGAAAGGCGTGATGCATGCGTCCGGAATCCAGCGCATTGCTGAGCGCACGCACGACGTGCTCCTGGCCCACCAGTTCGGCGAATCGGCGCGGACGCCACTTGCGTGCGAGAACTTGATACGACATGCCGATGACCACAAAGACGAAGCGTTAATTGTGCCAACTCGCCGCCGCAACAGCCAGCCCCGCGACGGCAACGTTGAGACATCGCTCGACGCATCAAGTTGGACGATACAGATGAAAATTTGTGTGAACCACGCGCGCTGTTTCCGGGCATTGGCAACATCGCTGATGAAGTTTCATGTCGCTCAGATACGAGGAAAATCGCATCTTCAAAGCCGCATTGATGTCGCTTGGCATGACATGGGAATGGCTTTCGCTTTTTTAAAGTCCTGCCTACGGCGAAAAACGAAGCACCCAGTCCCCGTGAGTGAAGGGGGCGAATGCCTGCCGCGCAAGCATTCGAGTGATGTGGAAGCACGTGACCTCATCGAAGCCATGGCATCCAACACCCAAAGCAAAGCCCGTAAGAAGGAGGCAACCTCCGCCAGCCACACCCCGGCACCCGAATCACTCGCTACCGTTGCTTCCTTCCGGACCTGGCGGGGTTTGCAAGCTATCGTCGCGAGGGAACCGACGGAGGTCACCATTGAAAAGCGGCGTGCAGATCACCGTTGAATCCAAATCCTGCAAGCGCCAAAGTCGCGCGCCAAACAACCCAGTGGCGGAGAGAGAGGGATTCGAACCCTCGATACGGGGTTTAGCCGTATACACACTTTCCAGGCGTGCTCCTTCAGCCGCTCGGACACCTCTCCACTGGATTGGATATCGTTGCGCGTTGGCGCAATCCGCGGGAGTTATCATCCCAACGGAAGGCCGCGCAGAATACATTACGCGGCTCGCACAGACAAGCGCGCATCCGCTGGCCAATCGCGCTGCGACCGCAATATCACCCTATTTTCGAACAGCGATCAGCCCGCATCAACCGGCGTGTTGTCCGGATGCAACCAGCCGGATGCGCCATCGGCGTAGTGCTCGTTTTTCCAGATCGGCACACGCAGTTTAACTGCGTCGATGATATAGCGACAACAGGCGAATGCCGCATCGCGATGTGCCGAACTCACCCCCACCCACACCGCGATATCGCCAATCGCCAATATACCCACACGATGCACACAACAGGCATGTTCGATAGCGAATTTTTCGCTGGCCTCAAGCAGGATGCGTACACCTTCGGCTTCGGCCAGCAGGGCATACGCTTGATATTCCAGCCGCTGCACAATGCGACCGATATTGTGGTTGCGCACGCGGCCTTCAAAGCTCACGAACGCACCAGCGCGATCGCTGGATAATTCCAGCGCGAGCTGCTGCGAATCCAGCGCATCGGCGCAAAGCAGAAACGGTTTCATCCGCCCGACACCGGCGGCAAGAAAACGATTTCATCGCCATCAGCAAGCGCGCGATGCCAATCCGCGAACTCGCCATTGATCGCAACACGCAACCGCGATGCATCGAGGGTAAATCCATGTCGCAAACTCAACTCCGCATACAAACCACGTGGTTCATTCAGCGTGGTCTCCCAGATTTCTTCAGCGCAACGGGCCTGATCGGCGAGGCTCGCGAAATAACGTAGCGTGTATTTCATCGTGACTCTTTTGAATGCTCAGGATTTTTCTTTAACGCCGCGTGTCGGATTTTTCCCTGCCACGACGAGACGTTTACCACCGGATTTTTCGAGCAAGCGTACATCGCTGATCACAATCTCATGCGACAGCGCTTTGCACATATCGTAGATCGTCAGCGCAGCGACGCTGGCACCGGTGAGCGCTTCCATTTCGACCCCCGTCTTGTGGCTCAGGCTTACTTCGCATTCGATACGCAGTTCGGTTGCGGATTCGAACTCGATGCGGATCGCACAATTTTCCAGCATCAGCGGATGACAAAACGGAATCAGCTCGTGCGTGCGTTTTGCCGCCATCACGCCAGCGATGATCGCGGTATCGATGATCGGACCTTTTTTGCCGCGCATGTCCTGCTCGCGCAATTGTTGCGCCACCACCGCGGGAAAACATACAACCGCTTGCGCCACGGCGCGGCGCTGAGTCACGGCCTTGTCGATCACGTCGACCATGCGCGGGCGATTATCGTCGCCGACATGAGTCAATCGCTGCGGTTTTGAATCTGCTTTTTTGCTCATGTCGCTTTTGTTCAAAACCGGATTGCAGAAGCATTGATGCACATGGTGAAGCGCGCGGCAGGTATCTGCAAGTTCACCCGCCGATGCGATACATCTCGACATGTTCAAGCCTGCCGTCATTGCGTAATTCGACGCGTTGTTCGCTGTACCGATCCACGCGCAAACGCCAGCGTGCCGCGAGTAGACCGACCAGCGCCGCGTCCTGCAGACCACTGCGCAGCGGCGCGCGCAAATCGAAACCGTCGCGCGCAAACAGGCAGGTATACAGTTTGCCGTCTGCCGACAGTCTGGCACGCGAGCAATCACCGCAAAACGGTTCACTCACCGAGGTGATGAATCCGATTTCGCCAGCGCCATCCTCGAACTCATAACGACTCGCCACCTCGCCACGATAATTCGCAGTTATCGCGCGCAGCGGCCAGCGCGCATGGATACGTTCGCGCAATTCCAGCGCCGGCACCACGCCATCGGCTTGCCAGCCGTTGCAAGTACCAACATCCATGTATTCGATGAGCCGCACGATGTGGCCGCTACCGCGGAAATGCGCGATCAGATCCAGCACCTGCGCATCGTTGATGCCACGCATCACCACACTGTTGATCTTGATGCGAGTGAAACCGGCACGCTCGGCGGCAGCGATGCCAGCCAGCACATCGCTGACCTCGCCGCGACCGCCACTCATGCGGCGAAATATGTCGGCATCCAGCGTATCCAGACTAATTGTCAGACGCTGCAAACCTGCATCACGCAAGGCTTGCGCGTATTGCGGCAACAACACCGCGTTGGTGGTCATGGCGAGATCATCGACGCCGCCAATCGCGGCAAGGCGCTCGATCAGCAATGGCAGATCACGACGCAATAACGGCTCGCCGCCAGTCAGACGCAACTTGCGCACGCCGAGTGCGACGAAGGCGCGCGCGAGGCGTTCGATCTCGTCGAAACTCAGGCGATCGGCCGCGCGCAGAAACGCGTGATCGCGCGGATACTGATCTTCCGGCATGCAATACGGACAGCGAAAATTGCAGCGATCGATCACCGAGATACGCAGGTCGTGCAACGGTCGCGACAGGCGATCGAGCGGTGTCGCCGCTAGCAACTGCAGAGGAATCGATTGCGTCATCAGACGACCGTACTTGCCAAGGTATCGGCAAGCTTCGACGAAGTCGGCGCGGTGAGCAAAACATCTGCGCCGCGCTCGATCACGCGATAACCGCGCGATTTCAATTCCGCACCATCGGCCACGCTGCCGTAATGATAAAGCCGCAGACGTGCGCGCAATTCGGCAGGATACTCACGTTCGAGATCGTCGACGCCGGTATGCGATGGATTGCCTTGCACACCGCAATCGTGCGCGACCAGTTCGTTTTCTTTCGCATACTCGGACAACATTTCCGGGATCGGACGGGTGTCACCGGTGTAGACAAAACTGCCGCGCAAACTCAGGCCGAACGAGGTGTTCGGCGCGTGGTGACGCGTCGGGAAAACCGCGAACCACCACCCTGCGTGCCAGAAACCATGCGATACCGGAATCAGCTGGAACGAATCCCAGAAATTCGCGCCGCCCTCGGCCAGCACGTCGGGATAATCGGCGACACGCGATTGCAGAATAGGCACGAGCGGCGCCGGAACATACAAGCGAATTTTTCCGCGCAACGTGGCATCGAAATAGCTGCGAAAGAACAATCGCTCCAGGCCACCAACATGATCCATGTGCGCATGGGTGATGAACAACGCGCGTGGCGCATCGCCATAACGTGTCTCGTACGCGGCCGGTACATCGGGGCCGGCATCGATCAGCAACAGCGGCGCTGCATCGCACTCGAACACCGCGCTGGAGCAGCCGAGTTCGTGCGCATGCGCCGCACCGACACCGAGAAAATGCAGCCGGTAATTCACGCCAGCCCGCCATTGCCCGAAGCGTCCGCAGACACTGAAGTATTGTCACCGAGCGTGGCGTGATACGCAGCCAGCAGCGGGTGCCAGAAACCCTGCTCGAACGCACTGTCGCCGGCCTTTGCACCGAGCTTCAGCAGCGAACGCCGCAGGCGATCGATATTGGCCTGTTGCCAGTGATAATCCGCGCGACGTCTCCGCCCGCGATCGAAGTCGATCAGAATCGGCTGGCCGCTGGCATCGAGCAGGACATTGTGCGCATTCAGATCCGCATGCCAGATGCCGCGCGCATGAAACGCCGCAATGCAGCGGCCGATACGAATACCCATCTCGCTGTCCAGTGATTGCGCAGCAAGACGTTGCGCGAGGGTCATGCTGTTGAGCACTTGGCGCGTGATTAGGTCGGCGCGATAACGCAAACCATCGCGCTGATAACGCGCTGCAACCGGTACGGCAACCGGCAGTCCGGCGTCGTGCAATTCGGCCAGCAAGCGAAACTCGCGGAACGCGCGCGTGCGTTTGGCGCCGATCCAGAGATAATTGTCCGCGTTCATGCGCGCCATCAAGCCGCCGCGTCGATAGTGCCGCAACACACACGGACCGAACGGCAGATCGACGAACAACGCCTGACCACGCCCCGCCGCGCCCAGCACGCCGCGCGCGCGCCACGCCGCCGCATCGAACCAGGCTTCATCGGCGTGCGGGGCAACGGCGGTATCGAACAGAATCGCGCCGGTCGCGGTAGGTTGCAGGTTTGTCTGGATCATCGGGGTGGGCTTGGGTACATTCAATTCAACGCCAGCAGACCGTCTGGCTTTGTGAAGTCTAACAAGCCGCGATGCCCGAAATCTCATTTTCCGCAAGCAGTCCGCCGCAATCGATTTGTCTGCTACGCACCTCGGCGCTCGGCGATGTCACGCATGTATTGCCATTGGTGCGCACATTGCAGGCCGCATGGCCCGAGACCAAACTCACATGGCTGATCGGAAAACTCGAACACAAATTGCTGGGGGATATTTCGGACATCGAATTTATCGTGTTCGACAAGGGGATTGGCGTATTGGGATATCGGGATGCATATCGTCAACTGCAAGGCCATCGGTTCGACGCGTTGTTGCATATGCAGGTCGCGCTGCGTTCGAATCTATTGAGTGCGCTCGTGCGCGCGCCGGTGCGTATCGGCTACGACCACGCGCGGTCGAAAGACCTGCATGGTTTGTTCGTGAATCGGCGCATCGCGGCGCGCAGTGGTGAACATGTGCTTGATGCGATCGGCAGTTTCGCCGAGCCGCTCGGCCTTAGACAAAACTCGGTACGTTGGGATATTCCAATTCCCGATGCCGCGCGCGAGTTCGCCGAAACACATCTGCCCGGCGCGCAACGGACCTTGCTGGTCAGCCCGTGCTCGAGTCATGCGTTGCGCAATTGGCGACCGGAGCGCTACGCCGCAGTGATGGATCACGCTGCGCGCGAACTCGGCATGCAGGTTTTGCTGTGCGGTGGCCCGAGCGGTTACGAGCGGCAATTCGGCGAAGCTATTCTGGCGAAGATGCAAACCGCGCCAATCGACCTGATCGGCAAGGATACGCTCAAGCAACTGCTGGCTTTGCTGCAACGCGCGAGCCTGGTGCTCACTCCGGACTCCGGCCCGATGCACCTAGCGAACGCGGTCGGCACGCCGGTGCTCGGCCTGCATGCGGCGAGCAATCCGGCACGCAGCGGGCCGTATTCGAATCGGCGCTGGTGTGTCGACAAATACGATGCGGCCGCGCACAAGTTCATCGGCAAGCCCGCGCATACGCTGGCCTGGGGGCGCAAGCTCGAGTTTCCCGAGGTGATGGATCTGATCGGTATTGACGATGTCCTAGAACGCTTGCATGCCTTTGCCAAGCGGCACGATTGACAATCAAATGAGAATGATTATCATTACAATCTCCCGCAACCACCGGAGAGACTCATGCTCGAAACCATCGACACCATGTCCCATGCCGCGCCGTCCCATAAGGCCAGCATCGCGGCGACAATTCGGCAACCGGCTGCATATCACGCGCGCAGTAACAGGCCGGTGCCGCGTATCGACAGTCGCGGCTTGCTGCAAGGCAATCGCGAATTGGTCATCGAGCACGTCGGCCTCGAGTACCGCCTGCAGGTGACGCGCAACGGCAAGTTGATCCTGACCAAATAGACGAGGATTGCCACGCGAGAACTTGTTTTGGCTCGTCATTCCAGCAAAGGCGGGAATCCATTTGACCTTGATCCATCGCGCTTCATGAATCGCCGGCGCCAGTTAAAACATCAAAATGGATTCCCGCCTTCGCTGGAATGACGGCTATCTTTGACTCTGACACGGTTCCGTATTGCTTATCCCGACTTCATCGCAATCGCGATCAGGCCTGCCGGTAATCGGCGTAGGATTTTTCCTCGACCAGGGTCGAACCGAGCAGCTGATTGATTTCGCGTTTGATCGCAGCGCGTTCGTCGTTCTCGAAATATACCGCGCGGGCCAGCGCGACGAATTCGGCGTCGAACGCCTGCGCCTTTTCCTTGAGGCGGATGTGGTCTTCGATATCCCAGAGCTTTTCGTTGACCGCCTTGAGTCGCGCGCGTTGGGCGGTGATATCGATGCGCGATATGGCGGCCGCAGTCCAGGTGGTATCGAGCAAATTCAGTTCGACATGCACGTTCGCAAGCTTGGCCGCATCGGCAATACGCGCCGCCTTGATTTCGAGAATGGTGAGTTTGTCGATCAGTTCACCGAACGAAACGGGGGTGGAGATTTCACTCATGGAGATAAGTCGTTATGGCTGGAATTGGTCAGTGTAGCGTGCTGCATTGACGAGGTCAGCAGCGCATTTCGCGTATCGTGTGCAACTTGCAGTTGTCTCGCGCGGCACATAGCCGTATGATTCGCGCCCTTCACCGGCATGCGCGTCAACCGCGCCAGCAACCTCTGCGGAGAGGTGTCAGAGTGGCCGAATGAGCCGGATTCGAAATCCGGTGTACGTTTATGACGTACCGTGGGTTCGAATCCCACCCTCTCCGCCAAATCATTGCAAGACCTCGACCGGAAATTTTGCGGTCGAGCTGCAAAATCCGGGCTAAAAATTCCAGACCACTGAAGTCGTCCAACGCGCGGTGGTGTTTGACTCACCGGGATAAGGATTCTGCAGATACGACTTGGCTGGCCGACTGGTCCAGACTCGGGTGAGGTAAAAAGTCGCGTCACCGAATCCATAATTCAGACCCGCACTGCCATAGGAATAACTTTGAAACACGGTCTGTTGCAAATCGGCGTAGCCAATACCGATATCGGCGGAAAGACGATCGACCAACACTTGATGATAAGAAAGCTCCGCCCATGCCGCCGCATCGTTTCGCGCATTCGGCCCGAACAACAGGCCTGGACTGTCGGGTGAAATGGCAATCGACGCGCGCCAGTGTGCGCCGTAACTAATGGCAGCGTTGAGCTCGTCGTAGCGCACGTTGTCTCGATATACATTCCACGGCGATTCGTAGTGCACGATGCCGACGCCGATCGCCCAATCGTCGGTCAACTGCCAGCGCCGATTGATGTACAAGGTAATCTGCGCCGCCGCTGATTGCCACACGGTTCGTTCGGCGGTAGCGCTCGCGCCGACAATCCAGTCGGTCGCAAAAACGCAATGCATATCCGCCAGCCACGCCGGTCGATCGATCGTCAGGCTGCGACCGCGATAAATATTGTCACTACCCAGCCCCAGACTGCCGCCCCACTGCTGCGCATGCACGTCAGCAACGACGATGAGCGTGAGCGCGAGCAACCACGGCAGCGTCCGCGCGCGACGCCGTGCCGTGAGTGGAGTAGTGTCACGCATGACCGGCGTAATGCAGCGCTTTGCGCATGGGCGGTTTTATGTTCGGTGGAGTGGCGGGCGCGATGGTAGCGTATTCGGCCCGGAACCTGCGGCGATTCGCGATCGACAATAGCGACGCAACCTTTTTATCGGGTTTCGATACCTACGCTTGAGACAGTTTGCGATGGCATGAATGTGGCGGATTTTGAGCGCAATGCGAAGCGATAACGGCACTACCCGCGCAGGTGATTCCATCGCCGATGGCGACGCGTGCGAGCGCGCATGGTTGCAGGCGGTGGCGAACGCCGATCGCGTGGCATTCGAACGTCTGTATTTGCGTTATCACCCGCGGCTGACGCGCTTTCTTGGGCGCATGACGGTTCGTCGCGATCTGATCGACGAAACCGTCAACGAAACCTTGTGGGCGGTCTGGAGCAGCGCCGCTCGATTTCGCGGCGACTCCAAGGTCGGTACGTGGATTTTCGGTATCGCTTATCGCTGTCTGATGAAAGTGCTCCGCGATGAACCACCAATCACCGAGCATATCGAATCCACAGCCGAGAATTCTCCGCTCGATGAAGCGGCGTTCGGGCAAAACGAAAGCGAGCACCGTGAACTGCGAGACTGGATACAGCATGGTTTGTCGCTGCTTCCGCACGAACAGCAGATGACCATGGAGCTCGCCTATTATCTGGGTCAATCGTGTGAGGAAATCGCCGCCATCATGAATTGCGCGGTGGGCACGGTGAAGGCACGCATGTTTCATGCGCGCCTGCGATTACGCAATATGCTGCCGAATCTCGGCGGTGATTTTTCAACAGCTACACGCTCGGCGCAGATATGACTAACGATACGAATGATTCATCTTTGCTCACGCATCGCCTTACTTGGGATGTGATTCCGTGGATCGTGAATGGAACCGCAGCATCAGCGGATCACGCACTTGCCGAAGAGCATCTTCGCACCTGCGAAAATTGCCGCGACGAATTGGCGTTCCAGACTCAGGTACATGCCGGAATGAACGTGACCAGTGCGGCAATGCATGACAGCAAACTAGCGCTCGACCGGCTGTTTGCGCGCATCGATGCCGAATCGAACAACGAGCAAAATTTCGCGATCAATGCGTCGTCGAACGAAACCTCGTATGCAAACAATCCACGGCACGCGCGGCTTGTATCGTCGCGCCTGAAATGGACACGATATCGCGCGCGTTTGTTGGCAGCCATCGTCATTGCGCAAACCGTGGGTCTGGTGCTGCTTGGTGTACTTTTGTTGCGGCAGGAACACCTGCCGAACTCGAGCGCGCGGTATGAGACGCTGAGCCACGCAAGTATCCCGCCAGGCCCTGCGACAATCCGGTTTGTGCCGATGCCAAGCCTGACCGTCGGTGCGATGCAGACAATGCTTGCCGATGCGAAATTGCGTATCGTCGAAAGCAATCAGGGCAGCTCGATCTTCGGCCTCGCACCTGAGCCAAACACGCCATCCAGTCCATCTGAAGATGCATCGATGGCGCGAGCAGCCAGCACTACAGCGGCAATGGCGCGCTTGCGCAATCAGCCCGGCGTTTTGCTGGTCGAGCCGATTGTCTCTGCCTCAGTCGCGCCGCGATAAGTCACCGATGTCTCCCGCTCCGCGAGCGCGCAAACGGTTAATTTCGTGGACGAATGTTGCGCGATACGGCTGGTATCTGCTCACCTTTTGGATCATTGCGGCTTTCGCAAATGTCGCAAATGCCACGACCACAACATCAAGCGAATCGAATCCACGCATGATCATCGTCGCCGTGGCGGACAAACCCGCGCCAGCGCCGAGTGCGGGCTCGACTCCGCGCGGTTACTCCGGGCTGCAGAATTACGCCGGCAGTGATCGTGCGATCGCGACCGCCGCGAACGTGGCACGCGACTACGACTTGCGTGAAGTCTCCGCATGGACAATCGAATCGCTGCGCTTGCGTTGCATGTTGTTCGAGATTCCTGCGGCCACGGACCGCGAAACGATATTCGTGCGATTGCACAAGGATGATCGTGTGCGCTTGGTGCAGCCGTTGCAGGATTTCGATACCTACACCACAACAACCGGCGCGGATAGCTCGACCATCCCGCCCGAATCGGCTGCCTACAATGATCCCTACATCGGCCTGCAACACGGCTTTACCGCGATCGGCGCGGCTGAGGCACAGGTTTGGTCGAATGGCAGCGGAATCCGTGTTGCGCTGATCGACACCGGCGTCGATGCGACACACCAGGATCTTGTGGGCCAGATCGAGTTACAGCGCGATTTTGTCACCGGTTCTTCAAGCGCCGTCAACGCTGATCGACACGGCACGGAAGTGGCTGGTGTGATCGCGGCGGTTGCCAATAACAGGCTCGGCATTGTTGGCGTAGCACCCGCTGCGCACATACTTTCTTACCGCGCATGCTGGCCTGTATTAGCCGGTTCCAGTGCGGCGCGTTGCAATACGTTTACTCTCGCCCAAGCGCTCGGCGCAGCGATCGCCTCCGGCGCTCCCATCATCAACCTGAGCCTGGGCGGCCCATCAGATCCGCTGCTCGAGGAGCTGGTTGGCTACGCTGTAAAACGTGGCGCCATCGTAGTCGGTGCGGTGCCGCCGGGCGGACGCATGGACGGATTCCCGATCAACGTAAAAGGCGTGATCGCGGTGAGCAGCAAGGAGGATACGCAACCGAGCGAAACAGTACTTGCGGCGCCCGGACGCGACATACTCACATTGGAACCTGGCGGACATTACGACTACGCATCGGGCAGCTCGCTGGCAACCGCATACGTGAGCGGCGCAATCGCATTGTTGCTGGTACTGGACCATCACCTCGATGGTCCAGCGTTGCTCGGACTGCTGCAAAAATCGCAGCGCGGCGGCACTACTCCGATCAATATCTGTGAAGCGGTATCCGCGCTGCGTCGATCCGACGCTAACTGCAGGACCACACCGGTGCAGGCCGAATAGGCTGAAGCGCGCCATTGCGTGAGCAATGCATGCGCTCCGTTCACCGAAAAATCCCCCCGCGCCAACCCATCGATGACAAACGCGGCATCGACCTACACAACCTTTTTGTGTGCAGTTGGTACCTAGGCTTGAGAGTCGATTCGCAGGGTGATGAGTCCGCGACTTGCTCGGATCGATTAATTACATATTGAGGAGTTTTGTCATGCGTAGGTCTGCATCCAGGATTGGTCTGATTTTCTTGCTGCTCGGCATGAGCTTTGCCGCGTTTGCCACCAATCACATCGTCACGGTGGGAGGATCCGACCTCACATTTAGCCCCGCCAGCCTGACGATTACTGCCGGCGATACGGTGACCTTCACCAATGCAGGAGGATTCCATAACGTCGTCGCGAACGACGGCTCCTTCCGCTGCGCCGACAATTGCACTGCCACCGGCGGCAACGCGAACAGCAGCGCGTGGAGCTCCGTTGTGACGTACAACGCCGCCGGTACGTTTGGTTATTACTGCGAAATTCATGGCGGTCCCGGCGCGGGCATGCACGGCAGCATCACCGTGCAAGCGGCACCTCCGCCGCCACCGACTGGCCCGGGCATGGGTGGTTACATGAGCGGCAACTGGTACAACCCGGCGCAATCCGGCAGCGGATTTCAACTCGAAGTGACATCCAGTTTCGGTCAGATGCTGGCGGTATGGTTCGTCTACAAGCCGGATGGCAGCGGTCAGCAATGGGTCTTTGCGCAAGGCACTTATGACTCGACCAGCAGCACAGTGACGCTACCCGCTTTGCTGATCCAGAACGGCAAATTCCCGTTCCCGCTTTCCAACTACGTTGCCAGCGATATTCAAAAGACTTCGTGGGGCACGGTCACGTTCACGTTCAGTGACTGCAACACCGGCGTTGCCTCGTGGGATTCAACATTGCCCGGTTATGGCAGCGGCAGCGTGCCGATCACGCGCCTCACCCAGATCGCGGGCACTGCTTGCCCGTGATCCGCGCACGCCGTCAACCTTGCGACGTTGCGACGTTGCGGGCGTGCGCCCAGCGGGTTTAATACTTTGGAGCTGACGATGGACAGATTTGCATCAGCGATTTGTGTTTTCGTCTTGCTGCTGAGCATGCGCTTTGCTGCGTCTGCCGCCGACCATACCGTCATGGTCGGCGGTTCGGGGCTGGTATTCACGCCATCGACGCTAACCATCGCCGTCGGTGACACAGTGACCTTCAAGAATGCCGGTGGCGTCCATAACGTCGTCGCAGATGACGGATCCTTTCATTGTGCCAACGGGTGCCGCGATGACGGTGGCGGTTATGGATATGGCGGCGGTGCCGGCAGTCCGAACGGCACGAGTTGGAGTTTCCAGATGACTTACACATCGGTCGGCACATTCGGCTATCACTGCGAAATGCATGGCGGCGCCGGTGCCGGCATGTTCGGCAGCGTGACGGTGCAGGCCGCAACTGCGGCGCCGACCATCGGCGGCGGCTTCAGCGGCAACTGGTACAACCCGGCGCAATCCGGCAGCGGATTTCAAATCGAGGTGACATCCAATTTCAGTCAGATGCTGGCGGTATGGTTTGTTTACACACCAGGCGGCAGCAACCAGCAATGGGTTTACGCGCAAGGCGCCTACGATTCGACCAGCAACACCGTGACCCTACCCGCCCTGCTGCTGCAGAACGGCACATTTCCATCGCCGGCCTCAAACTACGTTGCAAGCGACATTCAAAAAACGTCCTGGGGCACTCTGACTTTCACTTTCAGCGATTGCAACAGCGGTACGGTGAGCTGGAGTTCGATATTGCCGGACTTCGGCAGTGGCAGCATGCCGATCACCCGACTGACGCAAATTGCCGGCACTAGCTGCCCTTGATGGGTAGTCAAAACCGAACAAGATAAACCGGCTGCCTGCACTCGCGCGGAGCGGAAAGTCGCAAGCCCGTCGCATGGCTTGTGCTGCTGCTGCACTTTTAAGTTGCGTCCCAGAAATATCATCCGGTCGAATAAAGTTCGCAGGCGTCTCGCGCGCCGAGCATTTGGATGAAAAACTTGGCAACTGCTTTTTACCGGGTTGCCGTCGTTTATCGCAGCCGGTGGCGAGGCGGGTATCTGGATGGTCACTTTGCGACGCAATTGCGCACTCTGCAGCTACGCGCAGGCAAAGTCATCGCGTAGCTTTGGGTAATCAGCAAGGAAGAGACGCGTCAGCGCGGACGCACCCCAGCCGAGATGAAGAGGCCAGGGCGTGCGGACTGGCGCACGCGCGTTAGCCAAAGCTCGACGAAATCAGCGCGGCAAAGACCGGTGAAACCCCGTTTTATGCGTCTTCGTAAGCCGCAAGCATGCGCGCGAAGGCGGCATTGGCTGCTTCCAGCTCACTTTGGCTGACGGGTACAAACGCCGAACCGGCGGTGATCTGACGCACTTGCGGGGCTGCCGGCATATCGAACGAGAAGCTCTCAAGCTGCTCGGCGGTCATGTCGAAGTCGTAAGTCGGATTGAGAGACATTTCAGAGGTCATATTCATGGCGGTTCCAAGTGAGTTGGAGTAGCGATTAACTCATAGCAAAAGCCGGGCCAACTTTTCTCCAACGCCATCAATCCCAAAATACGCGATCGTCGCTGCCGCTTGCGCAAATGAACTTTTCGACGCTGCACCTGATCGGACTGTCGATCGAAATTGTACGCCCACATTCTGCGATGGACAGGTCGCACCTGAGTTAAACTCCGCGTCCGCACTAATCGCTTGCGCCGTCAATCAAACGCACGGCATGCTATTACGTATCAAAGAATCGCCCCATCGCGGTTCACAGGGACAGCACCGCGCATGATCGAGTTCGGACACAGCACCCACGTCGGCTTGCGCCGCGAGCACAACGAAGACACGTATTACGCCGATGCCGACATGGGCCTGTGGCTGGTTGCCGATGGCATGGGTGGCCACGAACACGGCGAAATCGCCAGTGCCTTGGCGCGCGATACCGTGGTTGCCGAGATTGCTAAAGGCATAGGTCTGGCGCAGGCGATTCGTCTGGCCGATGAAGAAATCATCCGGCACTCGAACAAACGCGCCGAATCACTGCCGATGGGCACGACGGTCGCGGCGGTGCGGCTGCGCGGCAACGCATACGAAGTGAGCTGGGTCGGCGACAGCCGCGTTTATCTGTGGAACGGCGAGCTCAAACAAGTCTCGCAGGATCACTCCTACGTGCAGGAGCTGGTGGATCAGGGCGCGATCACCACCGAGCAGGCGCGCACGCATCCGCATCGCAACGTGGTTACGCAGGCGCTCGGCGTTACCGATCCGCAAAGCCTGCGTGTAGAAGTGGTCAACGGCACCCTGGCATCACGTCAACAACTTTTGATTTGCAGCGATGGTCTCACCGAAGAAGTGCCGGACAGCCACATCGCGACCATACTTGCGCGGGAAGATTTGAGCGCGCAGGAATGTGTCGATCATTTGATCCTGGCGGCACTCGACGGCGGCGGCTCGGACAACATCACGGTGATCCTGATTCGCTGCCGCTAGGCCACGCGGCCTCACTTGTAGCGAACTCCTGACGCCAGACGCAACGGCCCTTGCTTGCCTTGGCGATCGAATCCAGACGTATTTCGTGCGCGGCCAGCTCCTCGGGATTGGCCATGCACACACGCAGGCGCAGCGGCATTGCCGGTGTCGCCAACGTCACACGCTGACGTTGCGCATTGGTGCTTTCGCTGATCAGACCAAGGTCGCCCTGCCCGGTCGTCATCGCCAGATAAACTTCAGCCAGCAGTTGCGCATCGAGCAGCGCGCCGTGGAATTCGCGATGGCTGTTGTTGACGTCCAGTCGCTTGCATAGCGCGTCGAGATTGTTTTTCTGACCCGGATATTTCTCGCGCGCGAGCAGCAACGTATCGAGCACGCTGGCGTGATCGCGCGTGCGCCCGCGGACACCGCCGCTCAATAGCAGTTCGTTGTCGAGAAAGGCCAGATCGAACGCCGCGTTGTGGATCACCAGTTCAGCACCGCGGATGAATTCGATGAGATCGTCGGCGACATCGGCAAACAGCGGTTTGTCGGCGAGAAACTCCAGGCTGATGCCATGCACCGCCTGCGCACCTTCGTCGATCGCGCGCTGCGGATTGAGGTAACGATGAAAGGTGCGTCCGGTCGGTCGGCGCTCGCTCAACTCCACCGCGCCGATTTCGATCAGGCGATGACCCTTGCTGACTTCGAGGCCGGTGGTTTCCGTATCCAGTACGATTTGGCGCATGGCTGATTATCTTGTTGGTGTAGTGGTTACGGATTCGCGTTTTATTTTCTCGGCTTCGAGCCGCGCGCGCTGATCGACCAGTTCGTTTTCGACATGACCGGAATGGCCGCGCGTCCATTGCCAGGTAATTTTATGCGCACCCACGGCTGCATGCAGGCGCTGCCATAAATCCTGATTCTTTACCGGCTTCTTGTCAGTGGTCCGCCAACCGTTGGCGCGCCAGCGCGGCATCCATTCCTCGACACCACGCATGACGTATTGCGAGTCCGTCACCAGCGTCACCGCACAAGCACGTTTGAGCACTTCGAGCGCCGCAATCGCGGCCATCAACTCCATACGATTGTTGGTGGTATCGGGCTCGCCACCACCGACCCATTTCTCCTTTACGCCATACCGCAGCAACGCCGCCCAGCCGCCCGGCCCGGGATTGCCAAGGCAAGCACCATCGGTATAAATCTCTACGACTACTTCGTCGGTAATACTCATGGTCGTGCGCGCCTTGCGCCCGGCACGAGGTGCGGTGCCTGGGCGCGTTCGCGTGGTGTTTTGCGCAGGCGCAAAGGCGTCAACGTGCTGCGCCGTTTGCGCGCGATCAACAGATACGCCCCACGCAAACCGGCGAGCCAGCGCATGGATCGCGCTGAATGGTCAGGCGCGTGCGCCGCAACGGAAACTCGCGGCAAAAAAGCACCGAGATAACGGCGCTGCATGACATCGATATCGTATTGGGCCAATTGTGTTTCCCAAAGATGTGGCGACTGCAGTCGCAGCGCAGCTCCGGGCAAACGCCGCTGTTGCAGAGCCAGCCATGGTCGCCATGCGCTGTACGGATTGAACCCGAGAATCAAGGCAACGCCCTCCGGCGCCAGCACGCGCGCAAGCTCCGCAGAAAAAAGCGCCGACTCAGCAATATTTTCTGCTGCATGCTGGACCAGGATCAATTTGAAACTGTCGCTGGCGAACGGCAGCTGCGACGGCGCGCAGTTTAATGCGCCGGCAAGGCGATACGGCGTGTCGATGTGCAAGGTGATCAGGTTTCCAAGCAGATGCGCGGGTTCGGCCACATCCGACATGGATTGCGGGCGAATATGCAAGCCGTGTCGACCGTAGATACCTGCCAGCAGGGGATCGAGCGCAGCCAGTTCTCGCGCCAGCAATAATTCTGCGGGCGCGGTGCGGTAAATATTGTCCGGTTCAGCCTGCATGGAGCACGGAATATAGCAATCTGATTGAAGCTAAAGCGCGCAAGCTTAACCCGGATGCGCGGACAACGGCACTGATCGATGTTCCGCAAACACGATCGACCTTGCTGATCCGTCGTCCGAGTTTGCCTCACGGCGTAAAACGCAGCGGACCATCACCCACGACCACCGGCACGGGCGCAAACCTGACGGACTGGTTATAGTGGCGGCCCCCTGAGCCGACGTGACGACATTGCAACCGATGCCGTGGACCCGCGACAACGATGGATAAGCTGCGCCTTTTGCCGGTGCCGGCATTCAGCGACAACTACATCTGGCTGCTGGCCGATGCGGCGGGTCATGCGTTGATTGTCGATCCTGGCGAAGCCGCACCGGTACGTGCAGCATTGCTGCGCGAAGGGCTTACTCCGGCCGCGATTCTGCTCACGCATCATCATCCCGACCACATCGGCGGCGTCGCCGAGTTGCTGCAGGAATTTCCGCTGCCGGTATACGCGCCGGACGATGAGCGCATCCCGCAGGTAACAACGACAGCGCGTGATGGCGAACGAATATCCATCGCCGCGCCGCAGATCGATTTCGAGGTGCTCGCCGTGCCCGGCCACACCCGCAGCCATGTCGCATATTACGGCGGCGGCCTATTGTTCTGCGGCGATACGTTGTTCAGTCTCGGCTGTGGACGAATGTTCGAAGGCACGGCCGAGCAGATGCTGCGCTCGCTGCAGCGTTTGCGCGACCTGCCCGGCGCCACGCAGGTTTGCTGCGGTCACGAATACACCCTCGCCAATGCCGCATTCGCCGTGAACCTGGAACCGAACAATATCGAGCTGCGTGAGCACGCCACGATCGTGCACGCCTTGCGCGAGCGTGGGCTGCCGAGCCTGCCGTCCACCCTGTCGCGCGAATGCGCAGCGAATCCGTTCCTGCGCACCGACACGCCGATTTTGTCGGCGCGGATCAAGGCCGAGCTGGCCGATCCAGATGCCGACGAAGTGGCACGTTTCGCTTGGCTGCGGCACAGCAAGGATCAGTTCAAGGCGCCGCTCGCATGAAGCCAACGCGCCACACGCCGGATCAGCCACGAGGCGACTGGCGCTGGACCCTCGGCGGCTGCATCACGCTGTCGCTCGGCACCTGTTTGCTGCTTGCTTCCTGTGCCATCGACAAAGCCAAACCTGCGCCGCGCGAAACCCCGGCAGTAACGTCGCTGCCGCCGGAACTACCGGCCACTATCGCGAAACCCTTACCGATCGCGGCCACCTCGCGCAAGCCGAGCAGCCTCGAAGAGCCCGGCTCGGAAAACATCTGGACGCGGCTGAACCAACGCTTTGCGATGCCGGGGTGCGACTACCACAGCGAAGTGTTGCGCTGGGCGCATATCTATACGCAAAGTCCGCAAGGGTTTCAGAACAGCCTGACGCAGGCGATGCCGTTTCTGCTGATCGTGCTCGACCAGCTTGAACGTCGCGATCTGCCCGGCGAATTTGCGATGCTGCCGTATATCGAAAGCACCTACACGCCGCTGGTCAGTCGCGGCGACCGGCCCGGCGGCATGTGGCAAATCATCCCCGATACCGCACGCAACTACGGCATCCGCATCAATACCGATTACGACGGCCGGCTCGACATGTATGCGTCGACCACCGCCGCGCTCGACATGATCAAGCAATACCAGCAGGAATTCGGCGACTGGCGACTCGCCAACATGGCGTTTAATGCCGGCGAATTCCGCGTCAAACAACTGGTCAAGGGACGCGGCATCGATCTGTCGTCGAACGATTTGCGCAAGATCAGTTTCGATGCGGAAACCCACGAGCACCTGACCAAACTCTTGGCCTTGTCGTGCGTGATTTCCAACCCTGAACGTTTTCATGTGACATTGCCGCAACCGCAGGAAGCCGATTATCTGCATGTGGTCGATCTGGATGCGCCGGTGGATTTGCGTCTTGCCGCACGCCTCGCGCACCTAAGCGATGCCGAACTGCGCCGCCTCAATCCAGGTTATCTGCTGCCGCGCATGCCGGATGCCGGACCGTATCGTTTGCTGCTGCCGAAAACCCGCGTCGCCTCGTTCGAACAAACCCTGGCGCAATTGCCGAAGTCGCAATGGCGCGACTGGCATCCGGTACGCCTGCAACAAACCGAACCGCTCGCCTTGCTGGCCGATTTCCACGGCATCAGCGAAACCGCGCTCGCCACGATCAATGCGTTGACGATGGGCGACAGCGCACTGACCGGTAGCGAGCTGTTGGTACCCGGCCGCGACAGCGAAAATAGCGCACACGAATCTCCGATCATGCCACCGCCGCGGCTGATCGCCGCGAGCACTCGCGGCGGCAAACTGCATGTCGTGACATCGGGCGACACCCTCTGGCATATCGCTACGCGGTACGGCATCCAAGTGCGCGACCTGCTGCGCTGGAACAATCTGAGCGTGGCTTCGACCTTGCAGCTCGGCCAGAAATTGCACGTGGTCAATCCGGATAACGCCTGAGCCTGACGCCTTCCCGCACGCGATCGCTTCGACGTCGAAAACCACCACTCTGCCGGTCGCCGCTCGCTCGCGCTAAACTACCCACTTTGGCATACCGCCTTTTATTGACCCGGAGGATTTATGGGATTTCTGCACGGCAAACGCGCCTTGATTACCGGCATCGCCAGCACGCGCTCGATTGCCTGGGGCATTGCCAACGCCATGCATCGCGAAGGCGCGCAACTCGCGTTCACTTACGCCACCGAGCGTTTCAAGGATCGCGTCGATGAAGCCGCGGCCGAATTCGGATCGTCGATTTCTTTGCCGTGCGACGTTTCGAAGGATAGCGAAATCACCGGCCTGTTCGAGTCGCTTGGCAAGCATTGGGACGGTTTCGACATCCTCGTGCATTCGATCGGTTATGCCGAGCGTGAATCGATCCAGGGCGAGTTTCTCGACAACCTCACGCGCGAAAACTTTGCGGTTGCGCACGATATTTCGAGCTACAGCCTGGCCGCGCTGGCCAAGGCCGCACGACCGATGATGCAGGGTCGCGCGGGCTCGATTCTCACGCTGACGTATCTCGGCGCCGAACGCGCGTTGGCAAACTACAACGTGATGGGTCTGGCGAAAGCGAGCCTCGAAGCGAACGTGCGTTATCTCGCCTACAACCTCGGCCCGGATGGCATTCGCGTCAACGCCATTTCGGCCGGTCCGATCAAGACCCTAGCCGCCGCCGGCATCGCGAACTTCCGCAAGATGCTCGATCACGTCGAGACCAATGCGCCGTTGCGCCGCAGCGTCACGATCAATGAAGTCGGCAATGCTGCGGCATTCTTGTGCTCGGATCTCGCCTCGGGCATCACCGGTGAAATCACTTATGTCGACGCCGGTTACAACGTGCTGGGCATGACCGGGATTTCGTAAGACTGCATCGAATATTCAAGGGACGTTTCACGCGATCGAGGCTCAAAAACCCACAGTGAGCCGGGCTACGCTCTGGGTTTTGGTCTGATCATTTTCCTGGCGCTCCTGCTAACGGGAGCGCTTTATACGGGCGTTGCAACAGGCTCACTCACGCTGGCGTTGGCACAGCACGCTTGGCTCTATACGTCGTGGCATGAGGCTTGATGTTCCGTGACGGCGGCTATTTCGATCACAAAACATTCTTTCTGCGCGGTCTGCTTTGGATCTGTGCGCATCGGTCGCACCTCACTGCTCGTACCATGGCATTTTTTTATTTTGCGGTGGCCGCTTGTCTCGGTGGTGCGGCCTTTTTGACAGGGATTGGATTCCTCTGAAGTACGTATCGAGCTATTTCTTGCTGTAGACACGCATTAACGATGATTCACTCGTAGCATCAATCACTCGCGCTTTGCCTCGAACCAGCCAGCGCGATCGAATACCAACAAGCCGCGAAGTTTTTTCTGACGTTTGACGAATGCCAGATCAATCCTTGCGGCAGATTCCGGCTGCAATACCAGCAGCGTTTCTTGCGTGGTAACGGAGATTTCCATCCGGCCGATCACTCCATCGGTTTGTTCATCACGCAGCGTTCGCGTGCCAGCAGCCAAAGGCAAATCCAGACGCGCGTGCAGACTCGTTCCGTTGACGGTCAGCAACGCGAGCAACAATTCTTCGCTGCGGCGAATTCTTCCACGCAGATGCACGAGCAATTTTCCGGCGCGCCATTCGACACGATCGTGCGCCAATGAACCTGCATCGTCGATCAGGTCGGTAATAAAATATTCGTGCGGTTTCGCAAAACCGAGAAATCTTTTTCCACTGAGTCGCACCTGTGTCTCATGCGCCGCAATCGCCTCGCGTTTGCGCTGAATCTGCTCCGGCGTGAGTGTGAGTACACGCGTACTCGGCAACTCCGTCAGATCGGTGTGGACGAGATAACTCAGCACCTCGATCGCCGATGCCGGATCGGCGCGTTGCATCGCGATGCGTGCGAGCACATGCGCCGCACTGTGATCGGGATGGCGATCCTGCAGGCCCGGAATCACGAGGCGAGTCGGGCGAAATTCGCGCAGCTCAGCGATCAGCGCCTGCATCAATTCACTATCAGCACGTATCAACAAATCGGTAAGGCCGGTATCCGGCAAACCGAGAAAATGAACATGCGCGTCGGCCACGCCAAGACCGCGCAACGCCTGCTGCGCTTCGGCTCGACGACGCGCGCCCCAACGCGCACGTTCGCTGGGGCCGATAACCCAGCGCTTTTCGATCCAGCGCTGCGGCCACGGATTATTGTCGCCGTCGGTGAACAACAACACGCGTACCGTTGCCCCGGCAGCCAACGCTGCCTGGATCAATCCGCCCGAAGACAACGACTCGTCATCGGGATGCGGCGCGAGGATCAGCACGCGATCCTGTGCAGTAATCGAAAACGACGTAGTCACCGTGTCACTGTCGCTACTGCGGGATTTTGCGTATGGCGAACCTGGCCGTCGCCATACACGACAAAACGCTCGATCGTCAGCGACTCCGCGCCCATTGGCCCGTACGCATGCAGGCGCGTGGTCGAGATGCCGATCTCGGCGCCCAGACCGAGCTCGCAGCCGTCGCTGAAACGCGACGAGGCGTTTACCATCACCACCGCTGAATGCAGACCCGCAACAAATGCCTGCGCCGTACGCGCATCGCGTGTGGCGATGACTTCGGTATGATCCGAACCGAAGCGACGGATATGCGCGATCGCTTGATCGAGATCGTCGACCACACGAACCGCGATTTTCAGGTCGAGAAATTCCGCCGCGTAATCCTCCTCGCTGGCCAGCAGTGCATTCGGCATCAGGGCACGACTTTTTTCGCAAGCGCGCAATTCAACACCACGGTCGCTCAACGCTGCCGCCGCGCGTGGCAAAAATTCCTGCGCTACAGCGGTGTGCACAAGCAAGGTTTCGAGCGCATTGCAGACACCGGGCCGCGTGGTCTTGCCATCGATCAGTAGTTGCAGCGCGAGATCAAGATCGGCCTGCGCATCGACATACAAATGACATACGCCTTTGTAATGTTTGATCACCGGCACACGCGCATGCTCGGCCACAAAACGAATCAGCCCTTCGCCACCGCGCGGAATCACAAGATCGACGATATCGACGAGCTGCACCAGCTCCCGAATATTTTCACGCCCGGCATCGTCGAGCAAGGTCAGCGCCGCCGCATCGATACCGAACTCGGTCAAGGCCGATTGCAACGCGGTCGCGATCGCGCGATTCGAATGGCGTGCTTCCGAACCGCCACGCAAGATCACACTATTGCCGGCCTTGAGACACAACGCGGCGGCGTCGGCCGTGACATTTGGTCGCGCCTCGTAAATCATCGCGATCACGCCGAGCGGCACGCGTACTTTTTCGATACGCAAGCCGTTCGGCCGTATGCTGGTCCGCGTAATTTGACCAACCGGATCGGGGAGATCGGCGATGGCACGCATGGCAGCAACGATGGCAGCAAAACGAGTTTCGTCGAGTCGCAATCGATCCAGCATTGCGCCGCCGGTGCCATTGGCTTGCGCCGAACGAACGTCCTCGGCATTGGCGCCCAATACTTGCGTGACGGCGTTTTGCAGCGCCTCGGCCATGCGATGCAGCAACGCGGATTTTTGTACGGCACCCAGTTTCGCCACGGCGGAAGCCGCGGCGCGGCAAGCCAGTGCGCCTGATCGTACGTTTGAACTCATGTATTTATTTTAGCATTGCCGACGATGGCGCGGGATCGCAGGCCACCAGATCGTCGCGATGCACCACACTGTCGCCATAGCTGTAGCCGAGCAGCGTTTCGATTTCACGGGTGTGTTTGCCGGCGATGCGACGGATTTCACTCGCCGCATATTGGCTGATACCGCGCGCGATCACATGCTGGCCGTGTTCGTCGCGCAGGAAAATCTCGACCATGTCGCCGCGCTTGAACTGGCCTTCGGTCGCGACGATGCCGCCCGGCAACAACGACGCGCCGCCCGCCGCAAGCGCGCGTGCCGCCCCGGCATCGACGACAATGCCGCCACTTTCGGCCGGCGCATGGCGCAGCCAGTATTTGCGCGCCTGCAAATGCGTGCCGCTGGCGCGAATGCGCGTGCCACGCAAGCGATCCTGCGCGAGCAACCGCAGACATTGCGCATCGGTGCCGTTGAACAATACCGTGTCGATGCCGGCAGCCGCGGCCTTGGCTGCCGCTTCGAGTTTGGTACGCATGCCGCCAGTGCCGCTGATGCTGCCCGCGCCACCAGCCATCGCAAGAATCTGCGGCGTGATCGCGACAATGTCGGCGATCGGCTGCGCGTTTGGATCGGTGCGCGGATTAGCCGAATACAAACCATCGATATCGCTCGCGATCAGCAAAATATCGGCATCGATCAACGCCGCAACAATCGCCGCAAGATTGTCGTTATCGCCGAGCTTGAGTTCCTCAACCGCGACGCTGTCGTTTTCATTCACCACCGGCAACACATCAAGGCGCAACAACTCGCGCAAGGTCGCGCGGGCATTCAGGTAACGACGGCGATTGCGCAGGTCGTCGTGTGTGAGCAATATTTGCGCGGTTGGTCGATCGAAAAAACGTTGCCACAACCCGATCATTCTGGTCTGGCCGACTGCGGCCAAGGCTTGGCGTGCGGCCAGTGTGGTCGCCTCGGTTCCACGCTCGCGCAAAATCGCGCGGCCACCCGCCACCGCGCCTGATGAAACCAGCACCACCTGTTTACCATCGGCATGACATGCAGCAATAAACTGGGCAATGCCGAGCGCATAACGTGTGCTCAAACCACCACCGCTCGCGGCTAACAGACTGCTGCCGACTTTGAGCACGCAGCGACGCCACGGCGGCAAGACTTGCTCGGGCATCGGCGCAAGTGTGTTCATGGCGTCGCTGCAGCCAGCGATTTTTTTGCATGCGCAAGACGTTGCGCGAGTTCGTCGAGAAGCAAGTCACCCGCTGCACCCGGCGATACACGCGCGGCGAGACTGGTTTCCGGCGTGCGCCCTGCCCCGCTTTCATCGGCAGCATTTGCCGCACGTTTGTAGGCATCGCGAAACGGCACACCGGCTTGCGCAAGCTCGACCGCGAGATCGGTCGCATACATCGATGGCTCGATCGCGGCACGCATGCGCGCTGCGTTCCATTGCAAACGCGCGAGCAGGTCGGGCGTCAACGCAAGAGCGGCCAGCCCACGCCTGAAACCATGAAACACCGCGCCTTTGCTGATCTGCAAATCGCGCTGATAACCTGACGGCAATGACAGCAGCTGTTCGATCTCGCAACGCGCCGCCGCGACCGATGCATAGGTTGCGCGCATCAATTCAATCACGTCGGGATTACGCTTGTTCGGCATGATCGAACTACCGGTGGTGTATTGCGCGGGCAACTCGACAAAACCGAATTCAGCGGTGGTGAACAGGCTCAGATCCCAAGCGAGCCGGCGCAGATCGAGCAGCGCCGACGCGAGCGATTCGAGCGCAGCCATCTCGAATTTTCCGCGCGAAAGCTGCGCGTAGATCGGGCTGATTTGCAGGCGCGAAAAACCCAGCGCGGTTGTCGTATGCGCACGATCCAGCGGTAGGTTCACGCCATAACCCGCGGCGGTACCGAGCGGATTGGTATCGATCCAGTCGCGCGTCTGCCACGCGCGTTCGGCGTTGTCGATAAACGCTTCGGCAAAACCGGCAAACCACATTGCGGTCGACGAAACCACGGCGCGCTGCAGGTGCGTATATCCCGGCAGCGGTAGCGATTCGCTGCGCGCACGCGTCATGCAGACTTCGGCAACCGCAAGGCAATACGACTGCAGACTTGCCAGTTGCGCCTTCAGATACAAACGACTCGCGACGAGCACCTGATCGTTGCGACTGCGCCCGGTATGCACCTTGCGACCGGTATCGCCGAGTCGTTCGATCAGACGTGATTCGATCGCCGAGTGGCCGTCCTCGTAACGATCGTCGAGCACGAAACGTCCGCTGCGGAAATCCTCGCCAAGTAGCGCGAGTTCGCGCTGCAATCCGGCACTTTCATCGGTACTGAGAATCACGATACGTTCGAGTCCCTGCACGTGCGCAGTGCTGGCCTGGACATCGAACAGGAACAACTCGCGGTCGAGCAGCACATCGTCGCCTGCGAGAAATTTCATGATGCGCGCGTCGATGGTCACGCCGTCTTTTTGCCACAACAAATCACTCATGTGCAGCTCCTGATTCGATATCGATACCGCTCAACTCATCCAGCCCCAATGCCAGATTAATGTTCTGCAGCGCCTGGGTTGCCGCACCTTTGAGCAGGTTATCCAGCGTGGCGACCACAACGAGGCGCCTACCGGTTTCGTCAAGCACAAATCCGCCGATACTCGCCTGATGCTTGCCGGCAATTCGAGCGACCCACGGCATATCGTTCTGCACATTTATCAGCGCCTGATCGGCATACTGCCAGCGATAACGTGCAAGAATTTCATCGCGCGTGAACGCACGCGATAGATGCAGGTTTACGGTCATGCTGATGCCGCGAAAAAACGCCGCGACATGCGGCATGAACTCCACGGCAAGACCAAGATGGCGCGATACTTCACGCTCATGCACATGTCCGATCAGCGCATACGGCATGAGATTATTCCGCAGCTTTTTCGGATCGTTCTTGTCCGACGGCGCGGTGCCCGCACCGCTATAGCCGGACACGCCGAAACACTGTGCTGCATCGATTAGTACATCAGACATCGGTGCGATCGCAAGCTGCATCGCGGTGGCATAACAGCCCGGATTGCTGATACGGCGCTGGCCCGAATAGTTGGCGCGATACAGCTCGGGCAAGCCGTAGAACCACGCCGACTCGAAGCGACAATCCGCGCTCAGATCGACGATCAGCGTCTGCGGCATGCAACGGTCCAGCGCGGCTAGATAGTCACGCGCCTTGCCGTTCGGCAGCGCGAGGATCACCACATCTGCGCCACGTTCGGCGACCGCTTCTGCGTCGAGTGTTTCATATGCAAGCGTACCCGAAAATTCGGCAACGCTCGCTGCAACCGGCTGGCCGCCAAGCTCGCGCGAGCTGACGAACACCAACTCTAAAACAGGATGTGTAGCAATCAACCGGATCAATTCGACGCCGACATAACCGCGCGCACCGACGATGCCGACCGTGATTTTCTGCGTCATGCTCATCCCTTCAGTGTCGCCGGTCGCGTTCGACAATGTTCGACGCACCACGCGATCTCGGCAAAATCGCTCAGGCCGTACCAGAACACGTTCCACTTCTCGCCCTTGATGCAGCCGTCGGCTTCCTCGAAATAAAATTCGTTGACCGGATTGTCGGCACGCGCGCGCCAGAACAGCCGCGGATTTTCGTCGCGCATCACCTGCCACGCTGCGCGGCCAAGACCCTCACCTTGCGCATCGTCGGCAACCGCGAACTTGTCCAGATGGGCAATGCCGTTTTCCATTGTCAACAACAACGCGGCGCGATATTTTTCGCTGACGTAGGCGCGATGCAGTTCGGTACGCTTGAAATAATCCGGCAACAACTTGCGTCGAAAACCGGATTCGACCAGTTGCTTGAGCTTGTCCAGGTCGAGCTGTTTCCAGCGCGTTACCCGGCGGATTTTTTCACCACGGCGCAGCAGCGTGCCGGAACCACGATGGGTGAACAATTCCTTGGCGAGTTCTTCCGGTTTGGTAATCGACACTGATGACGACAGCGGCAACTTATCCAACAGATCGTGGATCTGTTCAATCTTCAAACGCATACCGGAATGCAGCCACGGCTGCTGCATCAACGCTTCGTATTCGGTGCTGAGGTTGATCGAGTCGATCACGTTCTGTTCGCCATCGAGCAGGCCACCGGAGCCGCTGAGAAAAATGATCTTGTAAGGCTTGAGTTTGACCACGAGTTCGTTCGCAGCGAAGTCGGCGTTGATGTTGAGAATCTGCCCGCCGTGTGTTTCACCGAGGCTGGCTATCACCGGAATCGAACTCGCCTTGAGGCTGGCCTCGATCGGTGCGAGATTGACGCGTTTAACCTTGCCGACCAAACCGAATTTACGACGATTCAGAAAGTCCGCCTCGAACACACCGCTGATCACCGAGGTCGCGCGCGAGCCGGACTGCTGCAGGGCCTCGACGAGTTTCAGGTTTTCCTGCTGGAATACACGCCGCACCACGGCCAAAGCCTCGGCGGAAGTCACGCGCAGGCCATCGACGATCGGCGTTTTAATACCGGCGTCGGCGAGCGCTTCATTGAGCTGCGGGCCGGCACCGTGGATCACGATCGGAGTGAGGCCAACCTGCTGCAAAAACGCCAGCGAAGAGGTGAGATTTTCCAGATCGTCCTTGAGCACCGCGCCGCCGACCTTGACCACGGCAAAACGCGAGGCATCGAGCTGCGAAAAACGTTTCAGGTATTGCTGGATTTCCTTCGCGCTGGCCATGCTGCTGAGCAGGCGCACGATGGTCGAGCGCGTGTTTTTATGCGCATCCATGATCAATGATCCTTTGGTAACTTTCGGTGACCCGCTGAAGTTGATCGAGCGCGACCCACTCGTCGGCGGTGTGCGCCTGCGCGATGTTGCCGGGCCCGTACACCAGCGCGGTCAAACCGGCGGCAGAAAACAACGCGGCTTCGGTCCAGAAATCCACCGCGTTGCCGATCGGCAATTCGAGTTCATCAGCCAGGTCACGCGCTTCGAGCCGACGTGATTCGGCGTGGGCGATATCGCCGGCTGGCAAGGTTGGTCCGCGGAACAACGCGTCGAACTGGATTAGGCCGGGCGAGTCGGCAAAATCGTGAAATGCCGTCAGCAGCTCATCGATCCCTTGTGACGGCAGCGGACGAAAGCCGAAACGCAACTCCGCCGACGGCGCGATCATGTTGGCCTTGATGCCACCTTCGATGCGACCGATATTAAAACGCAGTCCGGACAATCCGCCGAAACGCGCGTGCTGCTGCGCCTCGACAAAATCCAGCGCGCGCTGGCCCCAGCGAATCGCCTGATGCAACGCACTGTCGTGCAACGCGCGCTCACCGGAAGCATGTCCGGTATTGCCCTGGAATCGCATCAATACCGAGCAGATGCCACGATGCGCGAGCACTGCGTATGCCTCGGTCGGCTCGGCCACGACGACGCGCGTGAAGCCGTGATCGCGCGCGAGAAAGGCCGCGATGCAGCGCGCATCATTGGCTTCTTCATCGCTGGAAAACAGTAGCGCGACATCGCCTTTCGTGCGCGCAATCGCGGCGAGCATGCACGCTGCCGCGCCCTTGATATCGCAGGCACCGAGGCCGATCGCACGATCATCGGTGATGTGCAGATTGTGGGGATCGTGGGTCCACGCCGGCGAACGCGGCACCGTATCGAGGTGGAAATTGAACAGCAGATCGGGCGTGCCGCGCACCGCCAGCATGCTCACCGCGCCGGCGCCGTGATCGATCAACTCGATGCGGAAATCCAGCAACACCGACCGCAGGTAATCGAAGATGCCGTCCGTGCTGATCGCGCGCGGCGGATTCTGCGTATCGCAGGCGACCAGCGCGCGTAGATGCATCAGCGTGGCGGCGAGTGAATCATTCATGCGCGACGCCCCGATTCACTTCGGCCCACAAGGTCGAGCTTTGGCCGTATAAACGGATAAACCCTTCGGCTTCAGCGACGCCCCAATCGGCCGCCTGCGCGTACGTCGCCTTGGCAGTTTGCAGCAGGTGCGGCGACTGCACGGCAATCGCGTCGACCTGGGCACCGCGCGTTTCCAATGTAACCGTGCCGTTGACCATGCGCTGGCTCGAAGCGAGATATGCCTCCAAATCGTGCTTGAGCGGATCGTAGAAAAATCCTTCGTAGACCAGCTCGGTCCACTTGCGCCCGACCTCGGGCTTGAAGCGATTTTGCGACTTGGTCAGTACGGCTTCTTCAAGCGCGCGATGCGCGACATGCAACGCGGTCAACGCCGGCGCCTCAAACAAAATGCGACCTTTCAAACCGATCGTGGTGTCGCCGGTATACAAGCCGCGGCCGATGCCGTAACGCGCGAATTCGCGGTTCAGCGTGGTCAGGATTTCCGCACCCGCGGTCGGCTTGCCGTTCAACGCGATAGCGATACCGTGCTTGAATTCGATCTCGACCTGCAGTGCGTCCTTCGGCCAGTCCGCTGGTTTCGCACACCAGCCTTCGACACCGCTACCGGGCGCTTCCCAGCGATCGATTTCGCCGCCGGACATCGTCATACCGAGCACGTTTTCGTTGATCGTATAAGCCTTGACCTTGGCACGCACGGCATAACCGCGCTCTTCGAGATACGCTTGTTCCCAGGCGCGAACTTCTTTTACATCACGCTGGATTTCGCGGATCGGCGCGATGATTTCGTAGTCGCCGAGCGCCTTCACCGTGAGATCAAAACGCACCTGATCGTTTCCCATGCCGGTGCAGCCGTGCGCGAAATATTTCGTACCGAGTTCGTCGCAAAGTTTCAGCGATTCCTTGACGATCAGATAACGATCCGATACCAGCAACGGATATTGGCCCTGATAGAACTCGCCGGCCCAAATCAGCGGCCGCACGAATTCGTCCCAGATCGCCTGCCCGGCATCAACCGTGCGATGCGAGGCGACGCGGAGTTCGTGCGCACGTGCTTCGATGTAGGCGCGCTCGTCCGCCGATACTCCCCCGGTATCGGCGAACATCGTATGGACGCGATAACCGCGTTCGATCAGCCACGGCACGCAGAAACTCGTGTCGAGGCCGCCGGAAAAGGCGAGGACGATATCTTTGGCTGACATGAGAATTCCTGTTTTTCTGAAATGTGAAATGAAAACGGAAAAGCAAAATCAAAGTTCGCTGCTACAAATATCCGAAGAAGTTCTTTGCTCGTCATTCCCGCGCAGGCGGGAATGACGGCCTTCGGTTATTTCACCAGCGCCACCATCACAGCCTTCTGCACATGCAGGCGATTTTCGGCCTCGTCGATCGCGATGCAACGCGGCGAATCCATTACCGCATCGGTCGCTTTGATATTGCGCCTTAGCGGAAGGCAATGACTGAACACGGCGTTGTCGGTAAGTGCCATTTTGGCCTCGTCGACCATGAAATGCCGGTGTGCCTCGCGGATCGGTTTTTCGCGCTCCCAGCGGCCGAAATACGGCAGCGCGCCCCAGCTTTTGGCGTAGATCACATGCGCGTCGCGATAGGCAGATTCGACATCATGGCTGATCGAGAGCGAGCCGCCATTTTCGGCGGCGTTCTGCTTGGCGAAATCCATATAGCGCGGATCGAGCGCGTATTCGGGCGTCGGACACAGCAAGGTTACGTCCATGCCGAAACGCGTCGCGATCATCAGCGCCGAGTTGGCCACAGCGGTATTCAGCGGTTTCGGATGATAGGTCCAGGTCAGCACGTATTTGCGATTTTTCAGTGCGCCGAGATGCTCCTGCAGCGCGAGAATATGCGCGAGCTCCTGGCACGGATGCGTAATCGTTTCGAGATTGATGATCGGCACGGTCGCATACTTGGCAAAACTCTTCAGCACGCGATCTTCGCGATCAACCGCCCACTGCTGGAACTTCGGAAACGCGCGCACGCCGATCATGTCGACATAACGCGATAGCACGCGCGCAACTTCGGCGATATGTTCCTCGGCCTCGCCATCCATCACGGTACCGACATCAAACTCGATGCCCCACGCATCCTTGCCCGGCTGCAACACCACCGCATGTCCACCGAGCTGCTGCGCACCGAGCTCGAAACTCGTGCGCGTACGCATCGACGGATTGAAAAACAGCAGCGCGATGCTGCGACCTTCGAGATCGCACCCGAACTTGTTGCGCTTGAACTCGGCGGCATGCAACAGCAGTCCATCAAGCTCGCTGCGCGTCCAGTCCTGGGTATTGAGAAAATGGCGAATGGTCATGGTCTGTGTTCCGCGAGTAAATAAATTCAAAGGCTAAAACGCAAAAAACCCAGCGCAAAGGCTGGGTTTTTATCGAGACAAAATGGTGACGTCCGAGTTACCCAGCGATCAGCAGAGTAGCGGTCGACGGGCACGCGACGTCATTCCGGCCGCCATGTAGGCGCTGGTCAGACAATCGGTGGCAGTAGGAATCAGATTCATCAGTCAATCATGACTGGAGTTATTGCGCGATGCAACATCGACGCTTATGAAATTTCCGAACGCGCAATTTCGACGGCAACTATTCCGCCGGCAAAACGCTCACGCGAACGCGCATGCGATCGCCCGGATCGTAACTCACACGCGACATGTAAACCTCGCCGCGATAGCGATATTCGACGTCATAAGCGACGATGCGTTGTTCAGGAATACTGCCGTCGGGAACGTGGATGCAGTGCGTTTCTGTTGCGGTATATGAGGAATCGTCGCCGCCGCGCGATACGCCGTTGCCAACCGCGCCACCGACCACCGCGCCGGCCACCGTCGCGGCCCGGCGGCCATCGCCCTTGCCGATGGTGTGACCGAGTACGCCGCCGACGATCGCGCCGATTACCGTGCCGCCTGCGCTATTAGAGCGCCGCTCGGAACGCTGCACCGGCACTTCATCGCACTCCTCGTGCATGCCCTGACCGCGCGCGGATTCGTGCACCGGATCGACGCGCAATACATCAGCCCAGCCGAAATGCACCGCGTCTTCAGCGCCATTTGGCACGGCATCGTTGGCTTGTTCTTGCGCTGATCCAGCGCCTGCAAAAGATAGCAGCGCCAGCATCAGAATCGCATTGGACAACAACATTCTCACTGTATTACTCCGCAGTTCGGGCGAGCGGCTAGGTATCGAGAGGATGCTTCCGTGATCCGAACGTGATCGTCCTTGCGGCGATGACGGAGCTCATCGTGTACGGTTGAGTCCAACCTCACTGCCATCGCGCTGCAGGTAATTTGAACATTTTCCGGCTGAACCGTGGCTTAGGTGAATCCGTCACGTGGAAAACTGAAAATGGCGCAGGATTGTGCGGTTACGCGAGGGGCTCGCGTATGTGCTTTCGGGCGGGCCTGCTAGAATATTGCCTGACAAACGGCAACCCACGATGAAGCTGAAACTGCATAATTCGCTGACGCGCAAACTTGAGGATTTCACACCGCAAAATCCCGAACGCGTGACGATGTACCTGTGCGGGCCGACCGTTTACAACTACGTGCACATCGGCAACGCGCGCCCGGCTGTGGTGTTCGACCTGCTTGCGCGACTGCTGCGACGCCAGTATCCGAACGTGGTTTACGCACGCAACATCACCGACGTCGACGACAAGATCAATACCGCGGCGAGCGAGCAAGACGTACCGATTGGCACGATTACCGACAAATTTGCGCAGGCGTATCGCGAAGATATGGCAGCACTCGGCGTGGCGCCGCCCGATATTGAACCGCACGCGACGGATCACATCGCGCAGATGATCGCAATGTGCGAGCGCCTGATCGCTGCTGGTCATGCTTACGCCGCCGAGAATCACGTATTGTTTGCGGTCGATTCGTATCCCGCCTACGGCCAGCTTTCCGGCCGCTCGACCGAGGACATGATCGCCGGTGCGCGCGTCGAAGTCGCACCGTATAAAAAATCGCCGTGCGATTTTGTGTTGTGGAAACCCTCGACACCCGATCTGCCGGGCTGGGACAGCCCTTGGGGCCGCGGCCGACCCGGCTGGCATATCGAATGCTCGGCGATGTGCGAAGCGCATCTCGGTGACACCATCGATATCCACGCCGGCGGTATCGACCTGCAGTTTCCGCATCACGAAAACGAGATTGCACAGAGTACCTGCGCGCATGGCGGCAAGATTTTTGCGCGCTATTGGTTACATAACGGCATGCTGACTTTCGATGGTCGCAAAATGTCGAAGTCGTTGGGTAACGTTTTACAGCTGCATGAATTGCTCGCCATGCACAAACCCGAGATTCTGCGATTCTTGCTGATGCGTGCACATTATCGGCAACCGCTGGATTGGTCTGAAGACACGCTCAAACAGACCGGTAGTACCTTGCAAGGGTGGTACCGCGTATTGCGCGATCTGCAAGATGTCGCGATAGCTGAAAATGATTTGGTTGTTCCGGAGGAATTCGAAGCTGCCCTGCTCGACGATCTGAATACACCCGAGGCGTTTGCGATTCTGGCGCGGCTAGCCGACAACTTGCGTGCTGCGTCCACCATGGATCAAAAACATAAACTGAAGTCAGCGTTTCTTGGTGCCGGAAAGTTAGTAGGTCTGCTGCAACAAAATCCCAGCGATTGGGAAAAACAAGGCTTGCAGCGTGTCGCGTTTGCCGGCGTCACCTACGCGGGAGTAACTGCGACGGCAGATTTGATGGTGTTAAATGCTCGCGAAATTGACCGTCTCGTGGCGGAACGTGATATCGCACGCAAAGCTAAAAACTATGCAGAATCCGACCGCATCCGAGATGACCTTGCCGCGAAGGGTGTTGTGATCGAGGATGTCGCAAATGGCCCATCAACATGGCACTTTGTTAGCAATGACTGATCAACTTACTCACGCCGAAACCAGCGCCGAAGCCGCGCAGGATACGATCATCGAGGAGTTCGGGTATTTCGGCGACTGGACTGAACGTTATCAATACCTGATTGATCTCGGCCGCAAGCTGCCGGCGTTTCCCGACGCACTGAAAACCGAACAGAACAAGTTGCACGGTTGCCAGTCGCAGGTATGGATCGTGCCGGACGGAACGGCGGCGCGATTGGAATTTCAGGCGATCAGCGATTCGTCGATTGTCTCGGGGCTGATCGCGCTCGTGTTGCGCGTTTATTCGCATCGGCCGGCGGAGGAAATCATTGCGACCAAGCCGCGCTTTATCGATGCGATCGGATTGTCGTCGCATCTTTCGCTGACGCGTACGAATGGCCTAGCGGCGATGCTGAAAGCGATCATGGATTACGCACACTCGGCGTTGGCATAGTCTGCGGCGTAGGCGACGCAGTACCGCTTCAATCTCAGGCAGCGACGTCGGGCAGCGGCTCCGTCACGCGTTCGAGCGTGCCAGCAGAATGTCCCTGCTCACCGAGATATTCGAGCCAGCGCGTGAGGAAACTGTTCATGCGCGTGCGATGCTGGAACACCGTTCGCGCCGACGGAAACGGCCCGAGCACTTGCCACAAGCGCTTGCCGGGCACGCAATGAATGGCTTCGGCGACATGCGCATCGTGATACATGCGCAGATACGCCGATGGCGCGAACTCGCCGGTGTCGGCATCCAGCATGCAGTACGTCAGGCGCAATTCGAGCATGTAGCGGTGCCGTTCGAGCAGTTCCAGGCGCAGGTCCAAGCCGTCATCGACGCTCGACATGTACAGGCCGACACCGAGTTTTTCCGGCGCGAACAAACGCGTCAGACGATGATAATTTTCCGCGTACAACCCCATCAGAAACGCAAAGCGTCCTGGCAGTAGTGCGCTGGAAATCGGGGAGTCAATCGCTCTGGTCATGGCCGGATTATACCACCCGAAAAAATGCTGCTTTTCGCTGTCGAATTGTGGCCCCTGCGTCATATGGAAAAGTCGCCACAGCATAGTCCGCACCAGGCACGGTAGAATTGCACATCGTCTGTACCGCTGGCGATTCGCCTTGATACGAGGCCGATCCGGAATCCGAACATGTTGCGTTTAAACGAAATAAAATTGCCGCTCGATCATGCCGACTCGGCGTTTGTCGACGCGATCCTGCAACGGCTCGGCATCGGTGCGGATGAATTGCTCGGCTACACGATTGCGCGACGCAGCGCCGATGCGCGCCAGCGCGGCGCGATCACGCTGATCTATTCGGTCGATGTCGAAATACGCAACCAAGCCGAGACGTTGCAGCGCCTGCAAGGCACGCCGCATATCGGCACGACGCCCGATACGAGTTATCGTTTTGTCGCTCGCGCCGCAGCCGGCGAAGCACGCCGCCCGGTGGTTATCGGCACCGGGCCGTGCGGAATTTTCGCTGCGCTGGTACTCGCGCAAATGGGCTTTCGGCCAATCATCCTGGAGCGCGGCAAAGCCGTTCGCGAGCGCACCAAAGACACCTGGGCCCTGTGGCGTAACAGCAAGCTCGATCCCGAATCGAACGTGCAATTCGGCGAAGGCGGCGCCGGCACGTTTTCCGATGGCAAGCTCTACAGCCAGATCAAGGATTCGCAACATTACGGCCACAAGGTGCTCAATGAATTCATCAAAGCCGGTGCGCCGCCGGAAATTCTCTACGTCAGCAAACCGCATATCGGCACGTTCAAACTTGTCACCATCGTCGAGCATATGCGCGCCACGATCGAAGCGCTCGGCGGCGAATTTCGCTTCGGCAATAAAGTGGACGACATCGAAATCGAACACGGCCGGGTACGCGGGTTGCACGTTAATAACGGCACGCAGATCAATGCAAATCATGTCGTGCTGGCGATCGGTCACAGCGCGCGCGACACCTTTCAGATGCTGTTTGATCGTGGCGTATATATCGAGGCAAAACCGTTCTCGATCGGCTTTCGTATCGAGCACCCGCAATCGCTGATCGACCGCGCACGCTACGGCGCGCACGCCGGCAATCCGATCCTTGGCGCGGCGGACTACAAGCTCGTACATCATTGCCGCAACGGCCGCGCGGTCTACAGCTTTTGCATGTGCCCGGGCGGCACTGTGGTAGCGGCAACCTCGGAACCGGGCCGCGTCGTCACCAACGGCATGAGCCAGTATTCGCGCAACGAACGCAACGCCAATAGCGGCATCGTGGTCGGCATCACGCCGGACGATTATCCCGGCGATGCGCTCGCCGGCATCGCGTTCCAGCGCCGCTGGGAAGAACGCGCGTTCGAGCTCGGCGGCCACAACTACAACGCGCCGGCGCAACTGGTCGGCGACTTCATTGCGGCCCGTGCATCGACTCGGCTCGGCGCGGTCGAACCGTCCTACAAACCCGGCGTTTCCCTCGGCGCGCTCGACAGCAGCCTGCCCGCCTACGCAATCGACGCGATCCGCGAAGCATTGCCCGCGTTCGAGCGTCAGATCAAGGGTTACTCGATGCACGATGCCATCCTCACCGGCGTCGAAACACGCACCTCATCGCCAATCCGCATCAAACGCGACGAAACCTTTCAAAGCCTCAACACGCAAGGTTTGTATCCCGCCGGCGAAGGCGCCGGTTACGCCGGCGGAATTCTTTCGGCCGCGGTCGATGGCATCAAGGTCGCCGAGGCCGTGGCGCGCAGTCTGCTCGGGTAGACCGGCTTCGGCGTGCGGGGCAATCACACACGTAGTCATGCCGAGGTTTTGCTCACGTCGCGCCAGAATTCAATCCACCCGAGAACTTTGCCGTGTTTCAGGATAGACCGATATTTCGATGGAAGCTCCGAAAGCATCGATGCGCCGATAGGTTTCAGATTCGAGCACCAAGGAGGGGGAAACAGCAGGTGAAAACACGCCGACCCGCAATATGCAGCGAGTCTTTCTGAGCACGTCGACGAGTACGCTCAGCGGGGCGAGAAACCGCTCGATTTGCACATTGACTTCGTCATCACCGCCATGGTCTGTGCGGATGACCATGCCGTACCTGCGTGCGCTGCGATCCTCGCCGAGGTAACCCATTGGCAGATCAACCAACCAGTCGGCGTCGGGTTTCGCGTCGATGACTGCGAGCTCCAGATCGTAGATGCGTATTGACTTGCTGTCTGTCATGGGTCCTCAACGATGCGATCAGATGCACTCAGTACATGTGCTTGTCGATGCCCAGACTCGACAAGATCTTGCTGCCGATTTCCTCGATCGAGGTATGCGTGGTGTTGAGCCACGGAATGTTTTCGCGACGCAGTAGTCGATCGGCCTGATCGAGTTCCCAGCGACATTGCGCGATCGTGGCGTAACGGCTGTTCGGCTTGCGCGCCTCGCGCACCTGCGCAAGACGATTGGCATCGATGCTGAGTCCGTACAGGCGTTCGCGATACGGCACCAAGCGTTTAGGCAGTTCGAGCTTTTCCAGGTCCTCGTCGGTCAGCGGATAGTTCGCCGCCTTCACGCCGAAATGCAGCGCCATGTACAAGCAAGTCGGCGTCTTGCCGGAGCGCGATACGCCGACCAGGATCACATCAGCATCGGCGTAGTTGAAATTCGCACCGTCGTCGTGCGTCAGCGCGTAGTTGGTGGCGTTGATGCGTGCTTCGTATTCGGCGAAATTCACCAGCCCGTGCGCCTTGCCGACGCTGGGTTTGCGCTTCACGCCGAGCTCGTTTTCGAGCGGTTCGATGAACGGCGCGAACACATCCATCATTAGCGCGCCGCTGCTGGCGAGAATCTCGCTGAGCGTCGGATCGATCACGGTATTCACCACGATCGGGCGCGCGCCGGTCTGCGCGAACAAAGTCTTGATGCGCAACACGGCGGCTTCCGCATGTTCGGCACTGTCGACGAACGGAATGCGGTAGGTGTCGAACTGCACATCATCGAATTGCGTGAGCACGCTGTGGCCGATCGTCTCGGCAGTGATGCCGGTGCCGTCGGAGATGTAAAAGATGGTTCGACGCATGACGATTCCGATAGCGTAAAATGCCGCAGTCTACGCGATCCAGACAAATCTGCCGCCGATGGTCAGCGCGCGCTTGTTTCATCTGATCTAAACACCGAAAATTGCACTTTCTGGGTTCGTTCTCGTTCGCGAGGATCGCGCCGCACGTCTTTTTCCCACGATTCGGAGATTTCCCTTGAGCGACCTGGTGCTTTGGCTGGACAAACTGCGGCTTGACGATCTTGCGCAGGTGGGCGGCAAGAATTCTTCGCTCGGCGAAATGATCGGCAATCTCGCGCAACTCGGCGTATCGGTGCCGGGCGGTTTTGCGACTACCGCGCAGGCGTTCAAGGACTTCATCGAATACGAAGGATTGGCCGATCGCATCCAGCAACGGCTGTCCACGCTCAACGTCGATCATGTCAGCGAGCTGACCAAGGCCGGCACCGAAATCCGCCAGTGGCTGATCGACAATCCGCTGCAGCCCGCGCTCGACGAAGCCGTGCGTGTGGCGTATCGCAAGATGTGCGCGGATGCCGGCGGTGAAGTGGCGGTAGCAGTGCGATCCTCCGCCACGGCCGAAGATTTGCCCGACGCATCGTTCGCCGGCCAGCAGGAAACCTTCCTCAACGTGACCGGCGAAGACGACGTCATTCACAAGGTGAAAGAGGTGTTTGCGTCGCTGTATAACGACCGCGCCATCGCCTATCGCGTGCATCACGGTTACAAGCACGAAGACGTGTTTTTATCGGCCGGCATCCAGCTCATGGTGCGCTCGGATATCGGCGCATCGGGCGTGTTGTTTACGCTGGATACGGAATCCGGATTCCGCGATGTGGTGTTCATCACGTCGAGTTATGGCCTCGGCGAAACCGTGGTGCAAGGCGCGGTCAATCCCGACGAATTCTATGTCTACAAACCGACCTTGAAAGCCGGTAAGCCGGCGATCCTGCGGCGCCAGATCGGCTCCAAGCAGATCCGCATGGTGTATTCCGACAAAGCCGGCGAACGCGTGCGCACCGAAGATGTGCCGACCGATTTGCGCCGCCAGTTTTCGATCAGCGATGCGGACGTGCAGGAACTCGCCAAGCAGGCGCTCGTGATCGAAGATCATTACGGCCGGCCGATGGATATCGAGTGGGCGAAGGATGGCAACACCGGCAAACTTTATATCGTGCAGGCGCGCCCGGAGACGGTGAAATCACGCCTGCGCACGACCACGCTGGAGCGTTTCAACCTGCTCGAACGCGGCAAGGTGTTGATCGAAGGCCGCTCGATCGGGCAGAAGATCGGCTCGGGTATCGCGCGCGTGATTCGTTCGATCAGCGAGATGGATCGCCTCAAACCCGGCGACGTATTGATTGCCGACATGACCGATCCCGATTGGGAACCGATCATGAAACGCGCCTCGGCCATCGTCACCAATCGCGGTGGGCGCACATGTCACGCCGCGATCATCGCGCGCGAGCTCGGCGTGCCGGCCGTGGTCGGTTGCGGCGACGCCACCGATGCGATCAAGGACGGCGATGAAGTCACCGTATCGTGCGCCGAAGGCGACACCGGATTCATCTACTCGGGCCTGCTCAAGTTCGAGCGCATCGAAGCCGATCTCGAACACATGCCGCCGGCGCCGCTCAAGATCATGATGAACGTCGGCAACCCCGAGCGCGCCTTCGACTTTGCCCAATTACCGCACGCCGGCATCGGCCTCGCGCGGCTCGAATTCGTGATCGCGCGGCAGATTGGCGTGCATCCGAAAGCGCTGATCGAATACGCCAAGCAATCGCCTGAACTGAAAAAACAGATCGACGATGCGATCGTCGGTTACGCCGATCCCGTGAGTTTTTATGTCGAGCGCCTGGCCGAAGGTATCGCAACACTTACTGCCGCGTTCGCGCCGCATCCGGTGATCGTGCGCCTGTCGGATTTCAAGTCGAACGAATACGCAAACCTGCTTGGCGGCAAACAATACGAGCCGCACGAGGAAAATCCGATGATCGGTTTCCGCGGCGCATCGCGTTATGTCGATCCGAGTTTCAAGGATTGTTTTGCGCTCGAATGTCGCGCGATGAAAAAAGTCCGCGACGAAATGGGCCTGACCAACGCGTGGGTGATGATTCCGTTCGTACGCACCGTCGATGAAGCGAAAAAAGTTATTGAAGTGCTGGCCGAAAACGGTCTCGTGCGTGGCGAGAACGGCCTCAAACTCATCATGATGTGCGAGCTGCCATCGAACGCATTGCTGGCCGATCAGTTCCTCGAAATTTTCGACGGTTTCTCAATCGGTTCGAACGACCTGACCCAGCTCACGCTCGGCCTCGATCGCGATTCCGCCGTCGTCGCGCACCTTTTCGACGAACGCAATGACGCAGTCAAGATGCTGCTGAGCATGGCGATCAAGGCCGCGCGCGCGAAGGGCAAATACATCGGCATCTGCGGCCAGGGCCCAAGCGATCATCCGGACCTCGCCGACTGGCTGATGGATCAGGGCATCGAGTCGGTGTCGTTGAATCCGGATACGGTGGTCGATACATGGCTGCGGCTGGCGCAGCGCAAAGATAAAAGCTAGTTATGCACCTTAAATCGCTCGCGCTGCTCGTTTTATGCCTTGTGCTTGTCGCCTGTGCCGGCACAATGACACACATGACGACTTATCGCGGTGCAGCAAGGAGCTTCTCAACTGACTATTGCGGTCAATTCTGTTGGTCCAAACACCAACCCAAGTCCGCTGACGAGATCTCTGGGGAAGATGTCTGCCAGAATGATGCTGCGGTGCCAGCTCTTACCGAATGTGCCGGTAAGTTGGCTGCCAGTGGCTCTCTCTTTGTCGATAAGGCACATGCACGCTCTGAAATTGAGCAATGCATGCAAACCGAAGGTTGGAGGCTGGTAACGGCCTTCGTTATCATCTGTGAGTAGCGGTGCGTAACTACTCGGTCAAGTCGACCGCTGCGGCGTTCCACAGTAATTTGACACTCACAGTAGCAGCAGCCACTTACCTCAAGCGTCAAGCACCATGACCAATTCTAAAGTCGCGGCAATGCCGCTCTGGATTTTGTTTGGAGTGCCAGCCGCGTCAATTGCAGCCATCACATGCGCCATCGCTTTTAGCTCCCACCCAGTCGTTGTAGACGCAGCATTACTAATCAGCTTTTGCTCGGGCTTCGCAGCGTGTGTTGTGCTTCCGGTAGCAATCTACGCGTTGTCCGCCAATCCGGCCTTGCGCACAGTTCCGCAAGGGATTGGCATAGTGTTTTGCTCTTTGCCTATTCTTGGCATGATTGCGTCCATGCTATTTGGCGGCATATGAGTCACTTTTTTCATGGCTGCTTGTACTTCCAAATTACATAGATCTATTTGTACGCAACCCTTCAGCGCTGCGCCGCACCTACCTCCCACGACACCATGACTTTCGTCCCTGCTGCAGCGCCGCGACGCGGCGTACAGTGGGGCGAGCACACTCGCCGACACGCCGAGGGAACCGATGACACTGCCCCGCTCGCTTCGTCTTGTTTTTGCGTTCGCTTTTTGCGCCGCCGCACCGTTCGCCGCCGCGCAAACCAACTGCTGCGCTTCCCGGATATCTGCAACGACCGCGTCGTATTCACTTACGGCGG